>NZ_JBSSEP010000019.1:0-143921 GCF_054061835.1 Pseudomonas sp. TE12234 | reverse complement strand
CTGGATGTAGGCCATAACGAAAAATGCTCCGTATCTTTCGATACGGAGCATTTTCTTTGAGCGCTGCGCAGATTGCTAGGTTTTCACACAGTCTGGTCAAAGGCCCTTTTTCGTAGCTCATTACATGGTATTGCTCACCGCTTCTACGTTATCGACAGCACCTGAGTTACCTCGAACTCAATGTGTCTCGTAAACTTTTTTAGCGAACAGTGCGATGGCATTTGCCATTTCACGTGGACGCTCCGGCGCCATGGCGTGTCCAGCGCCAGCAATAGTTTTGTGTTCAACCCTATCTCCAAGCATCGATTTCAAAATGTCTGGAATTACGACGGCGTCCTTTTCTGCCTGTAGATCCAAAATGGGTACAACCGAACCTGCCGACCAATAGCTGTCGATAGGAGTCGTATCCCGAGCGTGATCTTGTGCTTGATGAGTCTTGTCATACCATCCGGTAAGCCAAGCGCGGGGATCATTTCCAGGAGCAAAAAAGGCCTGTTTCAGGTATTCGATCCGCTGAGCTTCGGGCAATGCATAATTTCCCGCGCCCTTGATGGCTTCGAGCATGCGGCCATAGGGTTTTTCCGAAGATCCCGGCGGCAGTTTGCCTATCGATGCTGCGGCCAGAACGATTCCTTTCACCAAGTCAGGGCGATCGACCGCCAGCACCCGCGCAGGTTGGCTGCCCCAAGCATGACCGACCACAATGGCGGGCCCTGTTTTCGCCTGATCCATGACCAATGCGACATCTGCAGCAAAGTCATGCAACGTTGGTGTATCCATCGGAGCTTTACTGCCGTTCACACCACGAGGTTCTGGACGTATAACTCGATATCCGTCGTCAGCCAGGTAACGCGCTACCTCGTCATAATCATGAGCGCCACGTCCTTTTGAAGGCAGGATTACGATCGCTTTCCCTTTGCCTTGGTCTAGAGCCTCGATGTGTACGTCGCCTTTCTCCGCCGTGAATGTATGAACGGAATCCATGGTGTTTGCCCAAGAGTTATTGGCGAAAAAGCCTGCAAGCATGAGTGAAACCAACAATTTAGCGGAGCGCATATGAAGACCTTTTTTATTTTATCTAAATAACGAAGCGTGGCATGGACGCCTTTCTGAGACTATTCATATGCGTGTAAATATCAAATACCTTCTCGTCATGACTTGCTATGTTTATTGGGTATGGGGTCTCGGATGTTAAAATTATTAATGGCGAGAGCTATGCTCCAATGTTATCGAATCCTATGGATTAAAGGTGTTGGCGCTCCAGGAAATTACTCTCATATGCTGAAGCGTCTGTGACTAAAAAAATAATGGAGCGTCATGTCAACGATATCGGTTTTAGATGTAACACTAAGAAAATCAGTTGAGGCTCGAGCCTGTCGTAAAGCGGCGATTCGGTTGATTCCACTCTTGGCCATCGCTTATTTTATTAATTATCTAGATCGCACTAATGTAGGCTTTGCTGCACTGACGATGAATGACGATTTAGGTCTGACGGCATCACAGTTCGGCTTCGCCGCCGGAATCTTCTATATTGGCTATTGCCTATTTGAAGTTCCTAGCAACCTTGCTCTGTATCGTTATGGCGCCCGCCGATGGCTAGCCAGGATCATGATTACTTGGGGGCTGTTTGCAGCCGGTACCGCCTTTGCTCAAGGCCCCACCAGCTACTCAGTACTTCGGTTGCTGGCAGGGGTCGCTGAGGCTGGATTTTTCCCTGGCGTGATCTTTTTCCTATCACTTTGGTTCCCAATTCAGTACCGCACAAAGGTCATGGCCTGGTTTCTTTTCGCCATTCCGATATCGTCCGTCATTGGTGGGCCATTGTCCGCAGCCATGCTGGCAATGGATGGCCTTGGCGGCTTTGCCGGATGGCAATGGTTGTTGGTTCTTCAGGGCTTGCCGGCGTGCTTTATTGGACTTCTCTGCCTCAAGCTACTGTCTGATAGACCTGCTGACGCGCGCTGGTTAACCATTGAGGAGCGCCAGGCACTTCAAGGGGCATTGGATGCAGAGCACGAAGCAAAGGGATCGCACAGCTTCCGTCAGTCCATAGCGGACAAGCGGGTGTGGCTCCTGGCGGCGATCCTCTTTTGCTACATCATTGGCATTTTGGGTATTGGGGTCTGGTTACCACAAATCCTCAAAAGTCATAATTTGAGCACCACTCAAGTCGGTTGGATTTCAGCTATTCCATACTTGGTTGCCAGCGTTGCCATGCTCTTTTGGGCCAAGATTTTGGCTCGTAAGCGGCGCTACATACTCCACTTGGCAATCACCTGTGGGACAGGGGCTGCTGGTTTCATTTTCTCGGTCGTCTACAGCGACCTCGTACCAGCATTGATAGGCCTGACGGTCGCGTTGATTGGATTGAGTTCCGTTCGCACCTGCTTCTATAGCATCCCTGCGACTTTTCTTAGCAAACAGGCAGCGGCAGGAGGCATCGCGTTTATCAACGCAGTTGGCAGTCTTGGTGGTTTGGTTGGCCCACTCGCGGTGGGTTGGCTGAAAGATCTCACCCATTCTTTCAACGCAGGGTTGATCGCCATGGCTGCGATGCTTTGCCTGGCTACCGTGTTGACGATCATCCTGAAATTGGTTGTTAAGGAAAGATAACAACAAGCCGTCGTCAATGGATCAGGAACTCTCTGCTCACATGACTCGCCGAAAAGCTTTTCACGATAAATGAGTTAACGGCCAAACAAAAACAGGCGCCTGACTGGCGCCTGTTTCATTTCTCAAGCAGCCGGTTTTACTTGGCGTACTGAGCCTTGGCAAAAGCAGAAATGGCATCTGCCATGGCTTTGGGTTGTTCCGGCGCCATGGCATGACCTGCGTTTTTGAGAACAACTACTTGGACGCGATCACCGAGCATGCTTTTGAGCACACCAGAGAATCGCCGTGGCGCGACGGTATCTGACTCACCTTGTAGATCGAGTATCGGTGCTGAGCCTGCAGCGAAATAGTCATCTACGGGAGTGGTATTTCGAGCATGGGATTCGGCGTCGTGGGTTTCATCGTGCCAACCGCCGAGCCACACAGTCGGGTCATTGCCGGGGGCGAAAAATGCCTTGCGCAGATAGATAAGCCGCTGTTCCTCGGAGAGGGACATATCGCCGGCGCCATCAATTGCCTGGCGCATCTCCGCGTTGATTGGCTTTTCAGTTGAACCAGGCGGCACTTTCCCCGCTGATGCTGCAGCTATCACCACTCCGCGAACCAGATCGGGGCGATCAGCAGCCAGCATGCGTGCCGCAAAGTTGCCCCAGGCATGGCCGACAACGACTATCGGGCCTTTTTTTTCATGATCGACTACAGCAGCAACGTCTCGAGCGAAATCGTGTACGGACAGGTTATCCATAGGCCCTTTGCTTTGACCAATACCTCGCGGTTCTGGTCTCACAACCCGGAACCCGTCAGCCTGGAGGTAATTGGCAACCTGGTCGTAATCGCGACCGGAGCGACCCAACGATGGCAGCATTACGATGACAGGCCCCTCACCCTGGGAGTTGACCTCAATTTGTACGTTGTCGTAGCGCACCACTTCCTGCTTGAGGGTGGACGTACTGGCCATTGCAACGGCGGCAGCCAGGCTCAGCGTTACGCCAAAAAAATAGCGCGAGATGGTTTTCATTGTTGTTCTCCTGGGCTTAGTGGGATTTCGCAGGCTCAAGGCCGCTCTCTACCAACAGTTGACGGGTAGCAGGACTGATGAGGAAAGCGATGAACTCACTCGCCGCTGTCGTGTTACTGGTCTGTTGCGCAACCGCTGCACTGAAGCGACTCACCTTTTGAACTTCATCTGGAAGCGGCCCGAGGTAGTCAACGCCTGGTGTGACTTTCAGTTCGCTAACCTGCTGCATGCCAATGTCCGCATCTTCACGTGCCAGAGCTGTACCCACTAACTCCTTGCCCCGGATTTCTACAGTCTTTCCCTTGACCTGATCGGTGATGCCCAATCGTTGGAACAACTCGGTACGAATGAATACGCCGCTAGCCCCTTGGGAATAAGCGATTTTGTCAGCGCTCAGAAGAGCTGATTTAAGCGATGACACACTCGAAACATCCGGGTGTGGTCTTCCATGAGGTACACCCACCCCGATGCGTGAGTCAGCGATTTCACGACGCGTCGCCAGGTCAAAAGCTCCAGAAGGTGACAACAGATCAAGTGTCTCATCAGCCATGATGGCCAGGTCCATTGGCTCTTTGTGCTTGATACGTTGAGGAATCGATTCGAGTGACTCGCCCATCGAAGGCCCCCAACTAATGGTCAGGGTATTGCCACTGGCTTTTTCGTATACGGGTTGGATATGTGCCATGGCTCCTTTGAGGGCGCCGCTGGCAATGATCTTCAACTCGGTAGCTCCAGCCATCTGAGAAAATGTGAGCAAGCCGGCAAGACCCGTTGAAAGCAACAGCGGGGTGTTTTTTATTTTTTTCATAGGACTACCTTCTGAGAGTGACGCCGTTTCAGGCGCCGCGAGTGTTGACGAACAGGGAATACAAAGAAGTTGTTGAGGCCATCAGCAGGCGATTTCCGCGTGGTCCACCGAAGCACAAATTGGCGCAACGTTCCGGTAGGTCGATGTGACCGATGGGCGTGCCGTCAGGCGCGAAGATGCGTACTCCATCGAGGCCGGGCTCCGACGCCCCCCAGCCACACCAGAGGTTGCCGTCGACATCAATACGCAGACCATCAGGTAGCCCGGTACCCGCATCGATTAGTTCACGACGATTGCTGACCTGACCCTCTTCGTCGACGCTGTAGGAAACGATTCTGCGAGGACGCGCCCTGGATTCGACGAGGTAAAGGGTTCGTTCGTCGGGAGAGAAGGCCAGGCCGTTCGGGCCCTCAAGATCTTCCGCCACGCAGTGGAGTGTTCCGCTCTTATCCAGGCGGTAAAGGTTTGCCGGGAGCGAAGGGGTTCCCTGGCGTCCCATGTAGTCACTGATCAGTCCGAATGGCGGATCGGTGAACCAAATGCTGTCGTCCGACTTCACCACGATGTCATTGGGTGAGTTCAACGGTTGGCCTTCGAAGCTGTCGGCCAGCACTGTGATGCTGCCATCGTATTCAGTGCGGGTGACTCGACGCCCGCCGTGCTCACATATGAGTAACCGGCCCTGGCGATCACGGGTCATTCCGTTAGCTTGCGCAGCGGGCTGCCTGAATACCCCCATGACACCTGTGGTTTCGTCCCAGCGCATGATTCGATCGTTCGGCAGGTCTGTGAACAGCAGGAACCGTCCATCCGCAAACCATGCCGGGCCTTCAGCCCATCGAAGACCGCCTCCCAGACGTTCCACCTTCGCGTGAGCAAGTCGATAGTGCGCGAAACGCGGATCTAATTCTCGAACAGCGGGGTCGGGCACGCGAGTGCTGGGACGCCATGAAATCTCGTCCATCATTTCATCTCCTGCGGTGGTTGAAGTTCAGGCGTAAAGACGAGCTGGATTGTCGATCAGTACGGCTTTCTGCAAAGCAGGGCTGCCGCAAACTTGCAGAATGAAATCGAGCAGATCGCTGTCTCTCGGCACTGGGCCTTTGATGTTGGGGTGAGGCCAATCCGAGCCCCAGATTGCGCGCTCCGGCGCGCATTCCAATAACCCACGCACTTGATCCAATGCTTGCGGCCAAGGTCCCGAGGCACCTTGCATGGCGCGGTCGATTCCGGAAAGTTTGATCCAGCGATTGGAATGTCCCAGTTGAGCGCGAAGTTCGTTCATTTGAGTGGCGTCGACCGGCTTGGTGAGGTCGGGTCGCGCCATATGGTCGATCACCAAAGGCGTTGCGAGGTCTTCCCAAGCCTTTAGAAACGGCAGCAGGTCTGGCAGCTCACCATGCACAAGCACATGCCAACCAAAGGGCGCCACACGCTCAGCCAAACGCCGTAGCTGTTGAGGATCTCGTGCACCGGGTAAATGCCCCATCAGGTTGAAACGAATTCCACGTAAACCGCCGTCGTGCAGCGTTTGCAACTGAGCATCAGTGATGTGCTCATTGATAATCCCAACTCCTCGATAGCGGCCATTGCTGCTGGCGATCGCCGAGAGAATCGCCGAGTGGTCAGTACCATACGGAGCCGCTTGTACCAGTACCCCATGGGTTACTCCGAGCCGCTGGTGAAGGGCTTGCAGCTCAGAAAATGGCGCCGGCTCCGGGGTGTACGCTGCGTTGGCAGGGAGAGGGAACTGAGCCCAGGGACCGTAGATGTGTGTGTGGCAATCCCACATCCCTTTGGGATAAGTAGAGGTGTTCACAGTAGCTCCGAAAGTCTGTTCAATTGCAGCATCGACCAAACCGATGCCGGCGACAGAGATTGCAGTTTGTTTAATGAACAGGCGACGAGCCGCCTGGACGGGAGTCAGATTGTCCATAAGCCTTACTCTTGTTCTTATCGAAAGACTGGGGCTGCGATCTGCGAAGCCCCCAGGACGAATCAGTCGCAGCGGGCAGTCATGCCACCGTCGACGACGATCTCCGTGCCCGTAACGAAGCGTGATTCATCGCTCGCCAGATACAGCGCCGCAAACGCCGTATCTCGGCCATCGCCCATGAACCCCAGCGGAATGCGCGCCAGACGAGAATCGAGCAATTTGCTCACGTCACCGCCCGTGCGCTGCCCGGCCAGGCGCACTTCCACCATGGGGGTGTGAAGCTGCCCGGGAACGACGGTGTTCACGCGGATGCCCTTGGGGGCGTATTCGACGGCCGTGACGCGAGACATTTGAATGACGCCGGCTTTGCTTGCGGCATACGCCACTTGTGCCGAGCCCGTCCAACGGATGCCAGACGTTGACGCGGTGTTGACGATCGAACCACTGCCCTGAACTTCCATCAGTGGAAGCACGTGCTTACAGGTCAGGTAAACACTTCTGAGGTTAAGGGCGATCTGGGCATCGAACTTGTCTTCAGCCAAAGCGACGGCACCACCGGCAGCCGAACCGCCAACGTTGTTGACCAGGATATCAACCGTGCCGTAAGCCTCTTTGCACGCTGCGACCATTGAGGCCACAGCCAGGCTATTCGTGACATCACAGGCAAAGGGAGTCACTTCACCGCCCGCTTCACGAATGCGCTCCAGGGTTTCCTCCATCGCATCGAGATCGCGATCGACCGCGAAGACCTTGGCGCCGGCCAGTGCAAATACCACAGCAACCGCTCGGCCATTACCCCAACCGCTGCCTACACAACCGGCGCCGGTGACGATGGCGACTTTGCCCTTAAGGCGATCACTTTTTGGAAGGGTGTCAGACATGGAGGTATCCTCAGCTTAATGTGGTGGGAAGTTCGGGAGTGGCGCCTGCAGGCGGCGGAACTTCGAAGACTTTGATGGTCATGGAAATCAGGGTGTAGTAGCCCGCAATGCCAACCAGGTCGACAGCAGCATCAGTACCCAGAAGTTCAGTGAATTCCGAGTAGAGCGAATTGCTGATTTCGCGCTGAGCGTGGAGCTCGCGAATGAAGCGGTAGACCAACGCCTCATCTGCGTTTTCAAACGCCGGTTGCCGGTCATCGCGGATGGCGTCGATGATGTGCGACGCCAGACCCGCCTCGAGCGCAAATGGCTTGTGTGCGGCCCATTCGTATTCGGCCAGCCAATGACGACCCATCATCAATATCGCCAGCTCCGAAAGGCGCGGTGCCAGGCATGTGTCGTAGCGGCAGTAACGCCCAAGTGCCTGGGCACATTCGGCCAACTCTGGGCGGTGAAGCCAAATAGCCAAAGGGCCTCGTACGCCCTTGCGCGGGCCATTGGCAATGCGATCGTAAACAGGACGCTGCGCATCGCTGAGATTGTTCGGGTCAATAGGCGGGAGACGATTCATGGGGCTTTCCTGTCAGGAGCGCTGGGTCTGGATTTGGGGTTTCTGGGTAGGCTCGTGCGGAGTCAAACGTGGTTCTGCGAGCACAGGCGGACGCAACAGGCTGCGGCTGGGTTTACGGCCTGTTTCGCGTTCAAAGTCTGCAGGGTTGAACGCGCCTTCCCATCGGGCAATTGCGAATACTGCGATGGTGTTGCCGACGATATTGGTCAAGGCGGTGGCCGTAGCCATGATTCGGTCAATACCGAACAGCAGTCCCAGACCGCTCAGCGGGAGGGTGTGCACAGATTGCAGGGTGGCGGCCAGTTTGATGAAGGCGCCGCCTGCAACGGTGGTGCCACCCTTGGAGGTAATGCTCAGGATTGCCAGCAAGCCGAGCTGCTGCAACAGAGAGAAAGGAGTGTCGGTGGCTTGTGCGATGAAGCCGATCGCAATAGCCATGTAAATCGCGGTGCCGTCGAGATTGAAGCTGTAGCCGGCTGGAAGTACGAAGCCGACAACGACCTCATCACAGCCGCTGCGCTGGAGTTTTTCAATCAGGCGTGGAAATACCACCTCACCAGATGCTGTGCCGAATACAAGCAGGATTTCATCGCGAATCAGGCGCAAAACGCTGCCGAACGGCAGGCCAATCGACCAGCTAATCGATCCCAAGATACCGAATACGAAGATCAGCGAAGCACCGTAATAGACGGCAACCAACTTCAGAAGATAGAGCAGCGTGTCGCCACCATAGCTGCCAATCGCAGCTGCCATGGCGCCGAATGCACCCAGAGGAGCCAGCTTCATGATGAAACCGAGCATTTTGAAGAGGATGCTCTGTGCCTCACCAATCGCCTTTACTGAAACCGAGTCCGGGCCACAAACACGGTTGATCGCAACGCCGGCCAAAACCGAGATGATCAGAACCTGGATGATGTCCCCTTTGGCGAAAGCATCGACCAGGGTATGCGGTATAAGCCCCAGCAGATAGTTGACCATTGAGACACTTCCGGCGGCAGCGGTAGCCTTGATCGCTTCGCTTGATTCGTTCAAGCCCGTCGCGTGAAGACCTACACCAGGTTGAACGACGTTCACGAGCACGAAGCCAATGAGCATCGCCACGGTACTGACGACTTCAAAATAGACCAGCGATTTGACACCGAGACGGCCGAGTTTTCGCATGTCCTGAACATGGGTAAGGCCGTGGACAAGGGTCACGAAAACGATCGGCGCCAGCATCATTTTCAGCAGAGCAATAAACGCTTGTCCGAGGGGCTTCATGGCGACCGCCCATTGAGGCGCGGCGAAACCAAGTATGACGGCAGCAACAAGCGCTATCAGCACCTGCACGTGAAGCTTCTTCAACTGATTCATGGCATTTCCTCGCCCGTTGCCGGGCGTAATTGTTCTTGTGGTGTTGCGCACCGGGTTGGCCATTCCCAGGCTTCTCATCTATCTGTTGTGAGCATAGAAAAAACCAGTGCTAGGCACAAAAACCTTATTTTGATAAAAAGCTATGCTCGTACGGCATGGTGAGCGTGATGGATATTCGAGAACTTCGTTCCTTTGTTAAGGTCGCTCAGTGTGGTGGCTTCAGTCGTGCTGCCAAACAGCTTTTCATTGCCCAGCCAGCGTTGAGCCGGCAAATAGCCAAACTGGAGGAGCAGCTTCAAGTCGAACTTTTTGTTCGCCATGGACGAGGTGTAGAACTGACCGCCGCAGGATCACGATTGCTTGAGCGTGCAGAAGTCATGCTGCGATACATGGAAGAAACGACTGACCATGTTCGTAACAGTGCTGCTGAGGAGCGCGGTCATCTGGCAATAGGTTTGCCTCCCGCAATCGGAACGATAGTAGGGCCACAACTGATTCGTCGCTTCCATGAGCGTTGGCCAAAAGCTTCACTTCATGTTTTGGAAGGATTGAGCACCTCATTGCAGGAGTGGCTGCTGGACGGACGTATCCAGGTGGCAGTGGTTTATAACCAACCATTGCTGGAAGCTTTCGATGTCAGACCGCTGTTCAGTGAGCGAATGGTGCTGGTGGGGCCGCCTGGGGAGAGCTCGAGGTCGGTTCGCATAACCGGACTTGGGGAGTTTCCATTGATCCTTCCTGGATTGCCCCATAGCAATCGCCGGTTGATTGAGCAGGTGGCTGCTCAGAACGGATTCCAGCTCAACGTCATATTCGACGTGGATAGCGTGAGCTTGACCAAGCGATTGGTTTCCGAAGGAATGGGGTACTCAATCCTCGCACACGCCGCAGTTCAAGAGGATGTCGCAAAAGGTACATTGGTTGCACATGCCATTGAACGACCAGGGATCCGATCGACCGTTTCACTGACAACTCTCAAAGAACGTCGGAGTAGCCGCTTGGCGCTCAGCTGGGAAAAGATTTTGATGGAGACCTTGGAGGAACTTGTTACCACTGGGGCTTGGAAGGAGGCGACCCTGTGGCTCTCCAGGGAAGGACATTCGGCATGAGTTTTTTCAGGAGTTCGCGCCTCTTTCGTTAATCATTAGAAAGTTCGGGCCGCAGTCGACACTCAGCCAAGCCCGCAACGAATCAACTTTTGCCAACGTTCGGATAACGCCCGATCCATTGCCATCGGAGAGCCACGGGCGTCTGTCGGTCAGCTCCGGCAGAGTTGAGCGTCTGCTCTTGGGCCGATTTCTGCCTGTGGCGACCGGCTGAAAACGACCCGGAACGGCCCTTCGTCCGCAAAGCTGCATCCTAGGCCGCTTCAGCAGCGTAGTCTTCGTGGGCAGGCTTTGGATCTTGACGCAGGATCGGCTAACGGCAGTCCCCCATTTCCTCATTTCGCGCCGAACAGCATCGTCCAATAGATGCCGTTGTCGCTACGCGAGTTCGCGGCATAGGCCGCGCCAACCTGGGTAAACATCGGGTTCATCAGAATGGCGCAATGCCCGGGGCTGGCCAGCCAGCCTTCCATAGCCTTGCCCGGCGAACGTTGCCCGGCGGCGATGTTCTCTCCGATCTGCCGGCCACCGTAGCCGGCGGCCTTCGCTCGGTCCCACGGCATATCACCGTTGGGGTCCTGGTGCGCGAAGTAATTGTCGTTGGCCATCGCCCGGCTGTGCCCCTGCGCCGCAGTCCCCAGGGCGGCATTCCAGGTCAGCGGCGGTGCAGCGGCGAAGCGCTGACGACCACACAGGCGCGGTTTCGCTCGTGCCGCGTTGACTTGTGCCAGCAACGTCTTGCCCGCCGCTCGCGGGTCGTCCACTTGCCCATCGAGCAAGGGCTGCGCCAGCACCACCTGCCATTCATTCTCGTCGCGATGCACGCCAATATCAGTGAACCGGGTATCGAGCAGGGCCCCACAGTAGCGGCTCTGGAGCATGTCAAAGGCCTCCTCGGCATCTTCAGCGTCTTCCAGACGGATCGTCCGCACAGACACCGCCTGATAGCCGGAATCCTTCAACGTTTCCCGCGTAACGCCTCCATAGCCGATCGGCAAGGCCAGGCTCGACTTCAGAGCCAGCGGCGTCAAGGCTTGGACCGTGCGCCCCGCGCAGCGCTGCGGTTCGGCGCGGTAGTCGTTGATGTCCTCCACCAGTTGCCTTTCCTCACCGGCATGGGCGGGACTGGCGTACAGGGGGAGCAAAGGAATAAGGCAGAGCGAGAAAACGCAGGAGGTGCGAACGGTCTGGTGCATGAGGCGGGCAGCTCTGATGGGATGACGACGGTAATGGCGATAGTGGGCTGAGGAATGACCGAAGAGCGTTTCGCTGTATTGGCTCGCAAATGGATTCCAAAGCTGGGCTAAGACTGTGGGCCTCAACACAAGTTTCACGAGCAAAGGGGGGAATTTATTGTTGGAGTTGTGCGTCCGCTCCTGGCCGTTTTCTGCCTGCTGTGAAGGGTGAGTCGACCCATTGCAGTCATTCACGAACCCTTGGGCTCGCATTCACAGGCAGCAGAGCGAATGACTTGAGTCGCCAGTCAGGATCGGAGCGGGTCGCACCCCTTAATAAACACTCAGGTTGGTGGCAGCCGCTGAGGACAGCTGCGCAGATGATTCGTCATTCGCTTGTTCACCAGGGACGCCGACTATCTCTTCGGTGTGCTCGATGTGGCGGAGTGTGCCTGGCCCTCGAACACTGTGCCCCACACCTTGATGTCGCGAAGCCCTTTCACGCCAACGTCATAGGGGTCTTTATCGAGTACGGCAAAGTCGGCGAGCTTGCCTGATTCAATACTCCCGATCTCGTTTTCCATGCCGATCACATAAGCGGCGTCGATGGTGATGGCGCGGATGGCCTGATCCAGTGTCAGTCGCTCGGTGGGGGCAAACACTTTTGCGCTCAGGGTTTCACGGGACGCGGCGGTCCAGGCCAGAAACAGCGGTTCTGCGGGTGCCATGGGGAAGTCCGAGTGCAGTGCTACCGGCACATTACGCCTTGCCAAACCGCCCAATGGCGCAATGCGCGCGGCGCGATCAAAGCCGAGGCCCGTCTCGGCATAGCGGTCACCCAGGTCATAGAGATAGAAGGGGTTGGCCGAGACCTGGGCGCCCAGCCTGGCTATGCGTCGCGACGTGCCGTCGTCGGCATAACCGTAATGCTCGATAGTGAAACGATGATCTGCGCGCGGTTTTTCGTCTTCCAAGGCCTGCAATGTGTCGAGCACCATTTTGGCGCCGCCGTCGCCATTGGTGTGCACATGGATCTGGTAACCGGCGTTCCAGTAGCTGCGGGCAAATTCGGCAAATGCGTCAGGCTGGGTAATCCACTCGCCTTTGTGTCCATCGATATAACCCGGATCGCCGATCTGCATGGCCTGCGAGAACATTGCACCATCGGCAAACAGCTTGATGGCATTGTTGAAGACCAGATGGCGCGTGTTCTGATCTTTCAACTGGCCGACCAGTTTCATTGCCGCGTCGGGGCTCTTCAGGGCGAGGCTGAGCTTGTAGACATCGGGCGTCAGGCGCACCCGAATCGGCGAGTCCGCGGTATCCATGGTGCGCTTGAGGGCGGCCATTTCCATGTCCCAATTCGTGCTGCCGGTGGACAGGTCTGCCACTGTCGTCACGCCATTGTAGGTCAGGTAGTCACGCGTCTTTAAGTAGGCCGGGTCAACTGAAACGGGGTCGAGCAGACTGCCTGCCAGATAAGGCAAGACCACGCTGAACATGCCGTCTTCCCAGAAATGGCTGTCCTTCCAATTGATCTGTGGGTGATCCTTGTACTTGTCTTCGTCCAGCCCCCTGGACCTTAGCAACGCCATCATGGGGGAATTGAAGTACACCTCGTGCATGGAGCGTTGCAGCACCATGATGGGTACGTCCCTGGAGATGCCGTCCAATACTTCGCGCGACAGCTCACCGTGGGTGTCTGCGCTGAAACCCCAGGTCATGAATATCGGCGCGTCTTTGTTGCGCTCGGCAAATGCTGTTTCAAGGGCTGCCCGATAGGCTTTCTCACCAAGGGTGGCGGGCGTCTTATGGCCCATCACGTTCCAGGGTTCGGGGGTGATCCAGACGGTCTGAAAGGCGATTGCTCCAAGCATCGGATGCATGTGCGGGTCAATCAAGCCAGGCATCAATACCCTGTCCTTGAACTGGGAGTCGACCTTGTACGGTTTACCCTTCAACCAGGGGGCGAGGTCTTGCAGAGAACCGACGCTGAGGATCATCCCGTCGCGCACGGCGACGGCAGTCGCGGTTGGTCGTGTCGGGTCCATCGTGACAATCTTTTTCGCGGTGAAGACGGTAATCGCGCCTGGATCTTCTTGCGCCATGACGGTGCTGACCGCCATCACGGCCACCAACGCGCACAGGGTCGATTCAAGGGTCGGTTTCATTGATGCATCTCCTTTGCGGGGCAACCGAGCGACGCGTGCTCGCGTTACATACCCGAGTTTGCGCAATGGCCAAATTCAATGCGCATGAGTATGTATAAGCCCTGCCAGACCAAGCGCTCGACTTGCGACCATGAAGCAAGCATCCGACTCGACACACCCGGTTATCGCGTCTGCCTTCAGAG
The DNA here is from genome assembly GCF_054061835.1 of Pseudomonas sp. TE12234. NCBI lineage: Bacteria > Pseudomonadati > Pseudomonadota > Gammaproteobacteria > Pseudomonadales > Pseudomonadaceae > Pseudomonas > Pseudomonas sp. TE12234. The sequence goes on along the minus strand of NZ_JBSSEP010000019.1, from coordinate 130,107 downwards.
CGGTATCGCGCCGGTAAACGGTCTTGCCCTCCTTGATCGTCTCAAGCACCTTGATTTCGGCGATTTTCAGCGGATTTACAGTGAGCAAATTACCGTCAAGCACTGCAAAGTCAGCGAGCTTTCCTACCTCGAGCGAGCCCTTCGATTTCTCTTCGAAGTACTGATAGGCCGACCAGAGCGTATGGGCTTTTAGCGCCACCAATGGAGTGGTTCGATGTTCGGGACCAAGCACCTGGCCGCTACGAGTCACGCGATTGACCGTGGAAGAAATAACCCGCAGCGCATCAGGCATCGCCACCGGCGCATCATGGTGCGAGGTGAAAATCATGCCCCGCTCGATGGCCCAGCCCGTCGGTGAGATGTTGGCCGCACGATCAGGGCCCAATACCGAGTCTCGATGCCAGTCACCCCAGTAATAGGTGTGCATCGGGAAAAAAGACGGAATGATGCCCAGCGCCTTGAATGCTTCGACCTGATCCAGGCGCGCGGTTTGCGCATGTATGGCGACCGGGCGGCGATCAGCCATGCCATATTTCTTTTCAGCCGCACGTATAGCGTTGATGAATTGGTCGATGGCAGCATCGCCGTTCACATGCGCCAGAACTTGCCAGTTATTGTTGAAAGCTTGATCAACGAAGCCGTTGACCTGCTCGTCAGTGAACGCAGAGTAGCCGTGATAATCCGGTGGCTGTCCGGCTGGCACTTTGTAATAAGGTTGAGTGAGCCATGCGGTTTTACCCTGCGGCGAACCGTCGAGCGTGAGCTTGATCCCTCCGAGGCGGAAGTGACCTGAATAGGTGCGTGACAGCCAGGGCGCCTTCATTGCCTCTGCGCCCACGGTAATATCGGGATAAGCCACTACGTCGATGTCCAGCTTGCCACTGTTGGCCACCGCTTCCATGGTAGACACCGAAGCGAGCGATGCTTTGCCTTCCTGTGCAGTGGTATAGCCGAAGCGCTTGTATAGATTGACGCCTGCTGCGAATAGCGCCTTGTTGGCATCCGGGCTGAGTTTGCCCATCAGGCCGAAGAGCTGGCTAAAAAAAGCGTTCTCTTCGAGCACCCCATCAGGTTCCTGGCTGCCTTTCTTGCGCCGAATGACGCCGCCGGGAGGGTTTTCTGTGCCCGCATCAAGCCCAAGGATCTCCAGGGCTTTACTGTTCATGGCCCCCAGATGACCGGATTGGTGCACGATAACCACCGGTAACGTGGTCGAGACTTGGTCCAGATCGTCGCGTGTTGGATGGCGCTGTTCTTTGAGTTGTGCATCGTCATAGCCAAACCCGACAATCCAGCCGTACTCGGCGGTGAGCTTCTGGTTCTGCTCGGCCCAGGCCTTTAGCGCAGCCTGCAATTGGGCAATGTCGTTCACACCACCGTCCGGACGCGGCAACAGATTGGCGGAGATCGCCTGAATGCCGGTATTGAACACATGGCCATGCGGATCGATGAAGCCGGGCACCAGGGTGTTACCAGCCAAGTCGACCAGCTGAGTCTCGGGGCCCTTGTACTTCATGACCTCGTCGCGATATCCGACGGCGAGAATGCGGCCGTCCTTGACTGCAATTGCCTCTGCCTGCGGCTGAAGCTCATTGACGGTGATGATGTCACCGCCTGTGTAGATGGTATCGGCAGTGGTATTCGCCCCAGTCTGCGCCTGCGCCTCCAACGAGTGCGTGACAACCAAGGTCAGTAAGGCGCATCCAATCGCTTTCGCTGTCAGCTTCATTGTTGGCTCTCTCGCACTGAAATGACGAGTGGTAGGTATTCGATGAATACTGGCCGGCTGGTTTGACGGGTTTTGCCGCTCTGTAAAAAAATCAGGACTGGATCGCTCCTGATTTTCAGGCAGATACAAGAGTCGTCTTTCGGCGGTGTACTCAAGTGTCGGATCCAACACCCTAGCTCCCGAGTAAGCGATAGGCTTGATACAGATCAAGTAAAGACACTTATGACAGTGAGAGCCTGGCAGCGGCGATGTGCGTAAAAGTGGCAAGTTTTTCGCGTGTGCTAAACAAAGCCTGGACCGATTGCGGACATTCACTATCGCCATCTACAACCGCTGGATGTCATCAAGCACAGCCCTGGCAGCACGTGTACCCATCGGTTAATCGCCTGAAATATCCCGATGGATACGGCGCCTGTTGCGCGAGGGCGGGGGGGCTGAGGGGCTGAGGGGCTGAGGCGCGTTTGATCCGAATCAAGCTGATTTGCACAAGACGCGTCGATAGTCCGACTATGCTAGAGCGAAGCACGTCGTCGAAGATATTCCGTGTTCACTTTCGCTGCACGCGCTGTGCTTCCGGGGCGGGCATCTCCCGGCGCTTGCTGGCGTTTTCCTCTCCACTCGGGAATGGCGAAAACAGGGTGAAAATTATGGTGGCGCTGACCAGGAAACCTTCGACAGCCAAGTCGAGCGACACCGATGTCGGCATGCTTCCCGAGCTTCGATCACGGGCCGAGCGAGTCGCAGAAGGCCAATCGCTGCGAGAACGCGTGCCGCGAAGCAGTCATGCCTCCTGGTTGCAACCGGCCAAACGCCGCGACCCCATCGCGATACTCGAACAATCGAGCAAGGGTCGCTTGCCAGAGCTGCTGCCCATTCGCTATGGCCGCATGCTGCACAGTCCGTTTACCTTTATGAGGGGCTCGGCGGCACTCATGGCCCACGACCTCGCGAGCACGCCCAGTACCGGCATCCGGGTCCAGGCCTGTGGCGACTGCCACCTGCTGAACTTCGGCTTGTTCGCCACCCCCGAGCGCAACCTGGTCTTTGACATCAACGACTTCGACGAAACCTTGCCCGGGCCCTGGGAGTGGGATTGCAAACGACTGGCCGTCAGCTTTGTCTTGGCTGCACGCGATATTCACCTGTCCGCCGCCGAGGCCCGGGACTGCGTTCTCGAATGCGTTTGCGCCTATCGGCAACGCCTGCGCGAGTACTCCCGGATGAGTCCTATGGAGGTCTGGTACGCCCGCCAGGATGTGGAAACCATCACGGCCATGGCTCCAAAAGGACAAACCAGAAAGAATCGCGAGGAGATCGCCGAAAAGGCCCACGCACATGTAGCAGAGCATCTGTTTCCGAAAATTGTCTGCGAGGAAAGTGGTCACTATCGCTTCATTGAACATCGACCGACCCTTTTCCATGTCGCTGAAGCGCAATTCGAAGCACACGTTCATGATCGGCTTGCCGACTACCGACAATCGCTGCCTGATGAGCGTCGGGTGCTGTTGGATCGTTACCGCCTGGAAGACTTCGCCATGAAGGTGGTAGGCATTGGCAGCGTCGGAACCCGGTGCTATATCGTGCTGCTCGTGGACAAGGACGGTCATCCGCTGTTGCTGCAATTCAAGGAAGCCTGCCGCTCCGTCCTGGAACCCTATTGCGGCAAGAGCCAGTATCAACTGCAGGGCCAGAGAATCGTTGTCGGCCAGCGGCTGATGCAGTCCGCCAGCGACATCTTTCTGGGATGGGTGCGCGGTCGGCAGCAGCATGATTTTTTCGTACGCCAGTTGCGCGACATGAAGTACACCGCTCCAGTGGAAAAATTCTCGGCCGTGCAGCTCAAACGCTACGCGCAGGTGTGCGGATGGACACTGGCCCGGGCACATGCCAAGTCCGGAGACGCAGCGAGCATCAGCGGATATCTGGGAGGGGGCGATGCATTTGACCTGGCTCTGGCGACGTTTGCCCAATCCTATGCGGATCAGACCGAGCGCGATCATGCGGCCTTGGTGGAGGCTGTACGCACCGGGCGGATTAAAGCGCAGATCAATGAGTAGCCCGCTCTGGTCAATGGAGCCCGCTTGCTGGAGAGAGAACGGGCAGTCTATGCGCCGACAGAACCCGCAAGCCCTGATACCTCCACACCGACGTCACGCCAGCCGCCCTACTGGGGCTCTTTGGCCTGGCGGTCATAGGCGCTGAACAGATCGTCTAGCACCGGGAAAATCGCGCTCTCGCCCAGCAACTGCTTGAAGTTGTAACGCGAATGAGCCGCCACATCCGGCATGACGTTGACTATCAGCAGGCGTACGCCCCGGGCCTTCAAAGTGGTGGCCAGGTTGCGGATGGTTTCCGCGGCCGAGTAATCGACATCATCGATCGCCGAACAGTCGATACAGAACCACCGCAAGCCGGGCATGGCCTGCTCGACCAGATGGTTGACTTCTTCGCTCAGCTGGCGGGAGTTGGCGTAGTACATGCTGTGGGTGAAGCGGTAAATCAGCAGGCCGGGTCTTGCCTGGGCACCGCTGGTCAGTACTACTGGATGCAACTTGCCTGACTCGGAAAAGGCCAGCAGAACGTTCTTCGGGTGATAGCCTCTGCGCAGATGGTCGATGATCGACAGTACCATCGCCAGAATGATGCCTTCCTTTACCCCCACGAACACCACGGTCAACAGGGTGATCAGTGCGACCCAGAACTCGTTTCGGCGCTGCACGTAAATGCTCTTCAGGCTTGTGAAATCCGTCAGTTCGATACCGATCATGAACACGACGGCAGCCAGAACGGCCTCCGGCATGTAAGCCAGGGGGGCGGTGAGGAACAGCAGCACGATCAGCACGATCAGCGCTGTCACCAGCAGTGACAGTTGGCTTCGCCCCCCGGCACTATCGACCATCTGGGTCTTGGTCGGACTGCCATTGACCACGAAAGTCCCCGACAGCGCGGCACCGACATTGGCGATTGCCAAGCCGATCAGATCGGTATTTTCACTGAAGGACTCGTTGTAGCGACTGGCGTAGGCGCGAGAGGTGGCGGCACTCTGGGCGAGAATCACCACGAACATGGCAAAGGCCGTTGGCATTAACCGGCTGAGCAATTCCAGGCTCCATTGCACGTTGGGCAGAGCGAAGTGGGGCAACCCGCTCGGCACAGAACCGAGAACCTGCATGTATGCGCCAAAATCAAGCGCCCAGCTCAGAGCGATTGCACCCACCACGGCAATGAGGGCTCCCGGAATCCTGTGCGACAGCTTCCGGCTTCCGACGATCACAATCAGCACCAATAGAGCCACACCCAAGGCATACCCGTTGACCTGATTCAGTCGCTGCAACGTCGACCAGAGCTTACCGAGCACGCCATGGCCATCTCCCGGCAAACCGAGCATGCCATCCAGCTGCCCCAGTGCCACTTGAATCCCCACGCCGGTGAGAAAGCCGACAAGCACGGTGCGTGAGAGGAAGTCCGCCATGAAACCCAAGCCCGCCAGGCGGGCGAGAATCAGCAGCCCGGCAGCCATCAGCGCGAGCAATTCGGCAAGGGCCAGGTATTCGTCCGATCCGGTAGCCGCGATCCCCACCAGAGCCGCTGAAAGAATGGCGGCTGTCGCCGAGTCGGCGCCAACCACCAGATGTCGCGATGACCCGAAGAGGGCGAACAATATCGTGGGGATGAGCAGGGTATAGAGCCCGGTCACCACTGGGGTGCCGGCGATTTTCGTATACCCCATCACTTCGGGAATCGCGAGCGCGGCCAAGGTGAGACCGGCGATAACTTCAGCGGGAATCTGCTTCAGGCTCAATGGCAGCAGACCTTGCAGGACGGGTAGGTGAAAGCTTTTGTGTTTATCAGCGTCGGCCATTTTGCGATCCATATTCCCGGTTCAGGAATTGCTGGCTTTCTAGTCCCCGAATGTCAGTCTAGGCGGTTCTGAAACATGCACAAACAAGCTCACCCGCTGAATTGCACGACCAGCCAGGCGGTGACCCGCAATAAGCTCCCTGCCTGAGTTCCACCCGACCTCGGGTCCAGTGCCTTCGCCCTGCAGGATGAGCGTGCATCAGGACTTGTGATCGTTTTCAGCTTTCGAGTGAACTATCTGATAAATGTGATTAACAACCGCGAAGAAGAAGCCCGTGGATAAGCCGCACATGAGTATGCCGATCAAGCCCTCGGTCGGCCCGAACAACCGCCACGGTTTCGCGAGCGTCACGTCGCCGTAACCAATCGTCGCGTAAGTCACCCCAGAGAAGTAGAACGCCGTTTCAATATCGGGCAGGCATTTTTGCCACAGATAGAACATCCCCCAGATCGAGATCTCTGACATATGGAGCAGAATCAGGTAGCAGGCCACCCATACCAGTCTATTAATGATGGCCCAGAGGCGGTGTATATGCAGGGTTTCCAACCGCGCCAGAGCCTTCAGTATCAAAGCCAGGCCGATTGCGTGCACCACCACGGTGATGGCCGCCAGTGCCCATGCGAAGAAGATAATTGAAGTCATCGGCGTTCCTCATGGAGGCTGTGACATGGATCGATTACAGCCCTCGCAGATACTCCGGCGAAGAGCATCCAATTGGCGGGTCAACGCGAGAGACCTTGACTGACCAACTGTTGGGCTGACGCTCTTGAGCATAGTGCACTGAGAATCCCTGCTGTTTCCTCGGTGACCCATGCACCTGACGGCGTTGCTCGGTTGTTTGCATCAGGCTGCGCAATTTGAGAGTCGCTTGCGCAATCGGGGAGGTTGGCGGGCGGTGCAATCGCTAGTTTAGGGCACATCCAAAAACAAGACCTTGCTATAGGAAGGCTTATGCAACACAGGCTTGCTGACCCCCTCTGTGTGCTCCGTGCAATCCAGCCAGTGGCGGTTGCTCTCGCCCAGGTTGCTCCACTGCCCGAACCCGGCCCGCCGCGCCGGCCTGAGGGCCACCGCTTTAGAGTCGACTAAGGGAAACCTTTAGCCAGGTTGAAGATTTCCCCCCGGTGGATGCTGTTCGTCTTGATATCGGCGCGACGCCTGCTGGCTTACCTTGCGTACCCAAGTGTCGTGTCCTCGCAGCGGACTGTTCCATGAAACTCGCCTGGCGTTTTACCCCATAACAAAAAGCCAATGTTTTTCGTTTTTAGTTTGATCCTGCTCCTATAAATACAGTGCCCAGGCACATACAGATGTGGAGATGTCAGATGTATCAGGTGAAGCAATCTTGCTGTGGGCTCGGTATTGTCTGCGTGTTGGGAATTATCTGTTCGCCATTGGCAGCCCATGCCGATGTTATTGATGACAGTCACTTAAAAGTAGATGCCCGTAACTTCTACCTGTATCGCAACTACACCAATACCAATGCGCCGGTTTCTGAAGTGGATAGTTGGTCTCAGGGTTTCGATGCGCAGTTTACCTCCGGTTACACCGACACGGCCCTGGCCATCGGTCTTGATGTGGATGCGCAATACGCCTTGCGCCTGGACTCATCGGGCAACGACGGTTCGCTGCCCTACAGCGTCAGTGACCAGCAGACGGCCGATGACTACAGTCGCGCCGGTGCGACCTTCAAAATGCGCTACAGCAAGACCGAGTTGAAGGTCGGCGATCTGCGCCCGCAGTTGCCGGTGGCGTTCGATGACACCAGTCGGCAGCTGGACACCATCTACCAGGGAGCCGTGGTCGAGTCCAGGGAAGTCGAGGGGTTGACGCTGACCGGCGGCCGTTTCTGGTCGGCCGTGACACGGGAATCTTCCAATCACGAGAAACTGTATAAGTTTGGCTCCACCGATAATCTCGACAGTGACGGCCTGGACTTTGGCGGGGCAACTTACGACATTACCAGGAACCTGCAAGTCAGTTATTTCTATGGCGTCTTGCACGATATTTATAAGCAGCACTATTTTGGCCTGATGCACATGGCTGAGTTGGGTAATGGCTACAAACTTAAAACCGACTTGCGTTACTTCAATAACAATGAAGATGGTCGTGCGTTAGACGGGGCGATCGATAACCGCTCCTACGGTGCCTTGTTCACCTTGCTCAAAGGCGCTCACATGTTGGGTGTCAGTTACCAGCGCATGCTGGGTGACAGCGTATTCCCGACCATGAATGGTTATATCCCGCAACCCTATCTGGTGCACTGGTCGTCCCTCGGGTTCGTCCGTCCGGAGGAAAGGTCCTGGGGGGCGCGCTACAGCTATGACTTTGCCGGGATGGGCATGCCGGGCCTGAAGTTCTACACCCGCTACATCAAGGGCACTCATTGGGATCGCGGCGGCAACCTGAGCGACAACCAGGAAAGCGAGCGCTACCTGGGGCTCAACTACGTGGTGCAGAGCGGGGCGCTGCAAGGCCTCGGGCTGGACCTGCGCAACATCGATGTGAAACAGAAGTACGGCTACGACTACAACGAGTTCCGTGTCGCCACGACCTACACCTGGAAGTTCTGGTAAGCCCGGAACAAACGGCGATCGACCCCATAACAATAAGAGGCCTGACCATGTTCGAACCCATTGTCCTTTGCATCTGCCCCGCAACTTCCCGGTCGGTGTCCTGTGCACCGTCACCCGCCGCGCTGCGCCCATGAGCGGATTCCAAGAGGAGCAAATGCTGATGAATATCCAGGTCGATAACGCCGTCCTGCAACAGAAGAAAACCTACATCTACGAGTGGTACGTGGTGGGCCTGTGCATGGTCGCCTATATCTTTTCATTTGTGGATCGGCAGATCCTGGCGCTGATGATCGAGCCGATCAAAGCCGACCTGCAGATCAGCGACACCCAGTTCAGCCTGCTTCACGGGCTGGCCTTTTCGTTGTTCTACGCCTTCATGGGCATGCCCATCGCTTATCTGGCCGACCGCTTCTCGCGTCCGAAGATCATCGCCGTCGGCGTAGTGTTCTGGAGCCTGGCGACTGCCGCCTGCGGTACGAGCAAGAACTTCCTGCACATGTTCCTCGCCCGCATTGGTGTCGGCGTCGGCGAAGCGGCCCTGTCGCCTTCGGCCTACTCGATGTTCAGCGACATGTTCCCCAAGGAGAAGCTGGGTCGTGCCGTGGGCATCTACTCGATCGGTTCGTTCGTGGGGGGTGGCCTGGCCTTCCTGGTCGGCGGCTATGTGATCGCCATGCTCAAGGACATGAACACCATCGAGGTCGCCTTTCTCGGTGCGATGAAGGCCTGGCAACTGGCGTTCTTCATTGTCGGGCTGCCCGGCATGGTGGTTGGCTTGTTGATCTGGCTCACCGTGCGCGACCCGGCACGCAAGGGCTTGCAGGTCGATGCGCAGGGGCGGGCGAAGAAGGTCGCGCTGAGCGATGGCTTGCGTTTTCTCGGACGCCACCGTGCCACCTTCGCCTGCCATTACCTGGGCTTTTCGTTTTACGCCATGGTGCTGTTCTGCATGATGAGCTGGAGCCCGGCGCTGTATATCCGCAAGTTCGGCCTGTCGCCAATGGAGGCGGGCTACATGCTCGGCACCGTGCTGTTGCTGGCCAACACCGCCGGGGTGTTGTTCGGTGGATGGCTCACCGACTACCTGTCCAAAAAAGGTCATCAGGACGCCGCCATGCGCACCGGCGTCATCGGTGCCCTCGGCATGGTGGTGCCAGCCATCCTGTTCCCGCAAGTGGATCAATTGTGGCTTTCGGTGAGTCTGTTGGTGCCGGCGATGTTCTTCGCTTCGTTCCCGATGCCGGCGTCCACGGCGGCGATGCAGATCCTCGCGCCGAACCAGGTGCGCGCACAGGTCTCGGCCGTGTTTCTGCTGATCAGTAATCTGCTGGGGTTGGGCCTGGGCACGACGCTGGTGGCGCTGTTGACCGACCGCTACTTCGGATCGCCCGCGGCAGTGGGGTCGTCGATGTCGCTGGTGATCGCCGGCGCATCGGCATTGACCGTGCTGCTGCTCTGGCGTGGTTGCCGCCGTTTTCGAGAAAGTTATGCCCGGGAGTATCCGACCGGGGCTTGATTGGTCATAGTCCATGATCGGCACTTCGGCCTCGCTCCTTTCTATAGGGAGCGGGGCCGCTACGCTCCGGATCGGGAGAACCCTTGATGTTGAATGACGTACACCTGCTGGAACGGCACAGCCTGCTCAGCTCGGCCGATTACCGTGAGATCAAGGACAAGGTCAGCCATTATCTGTGCCCGCACAGCTTCAACGTACTGCGTGACGAGCCGATCCACACCCGGCTCAACGGCGTATTCTTCGGCGAATCGGCGCTGCTCGACTTGTGCTATGGCGCGCCGGTGGAGATCAGCATCGGCGATATTGCCGATCAGTATCTGTTTCGCATTACCTTGCAAGGGCATTGCGAGGTGGCCCACGGGCGCCGTAGCGCGGCGATGCAGACGGGTTACCTGAGTGTTTCCTCGCCGTTTGCGCAAAGCCGCATCGTGACCGATGGCAAATGCCGCAACCTGATCCTGCGCGTCGACCGTGATGCCCTGGAGACGCAACTGCAACGCTTGCTCGGCCGCAGCCTGCGGCAGTCGGTGATCTTTGATGTCAGCGTCGACCACATGAGCGCCGGTGCCGTCAGCCTCTATCACACCCTGGACTACATCTGCCGGCTCTACGGCAGCGGTGTCGACGGTTCGCGTCTGGCCAACGGCCTGTCCGAATACCTGATGCAACTGCTGCTCACTCAACTGCCGCATAACTACTCCGCCGATCTGTTGATCGACTCGCGCGCGCCGCTGCCGCACCACGTGAAAAAAGCCCGCGACTACATCGAGGAGCACCTCGACGAGCCGATCAGCCTGGCGACGCTGAGCGAGTTATGCGGTGTGTCGGTCCGCACCTTGCAGAACGGCTTCAACCAGTTTCTCCAGCAGGCACCCGTCGAGTACATCCGTGAGCGTCGCCTGGCGGTGATCCATGAATCGCTGAAGCAGGGCAGGGCCGGTGAAACCGTCACCGACATTCTGTTGCGTCACGGCATCAACAGCTTCGGGCACTTTTCCAGTGCCTATCGGCAACGCTACGGCTGCCTGCCGTCGGACACCCTGCGCCGGCAGAAGCATTGAGACTTCTGCGCAATCCGTCGATCGATTGCGCAATCCGATAAGTCTGAGTCGGTACAGCCCGATAGCATCGAGTCTCTTACAAGAGGAGTGACTCCATGAATATTACGGTGCTGGGTGGTGGACACGGCTGTTACGCCGCTGCTGTTGAAATGGCTGAAAAGGGGCATCAGACCCGCCTGTGGCGTCGTGACGGCGCAGCGCTCAAGGAACTGTTGACCATCGGTAGCCTGACCATCAAGGACTACCAGGGTACTCGCCAGCTGTCCGTCGGCAAGCCAGGCGACAAGCTGTCGCTGACCGACAACCTGGCCGAAGCCCTGGGCGACGCGCAACTGGTCATCATCCCGTTGCCGTCGACCTCCCACGAAGATTTGGCCAGACACGTGGCACCGCACCTGCACGACGGTCAGGTGGTGTTCCTGCCACCGGGTACTTTCGGCAGCTATATATTCGCCAAGGCCATGGCCGATGCCGGCAACCAGAGCAAGGTCGCGTTCGCAGAAACCGGTACGCTGCCGTACCTGGTGCGCAAGCATGGCGCCAGTGACCTGGTGATCAGCGGCTACGCCACACGCCTGCCGACCGGCGTATTCCCCAGCAAGCTGTCCGGGCATGCCTTCTCGGTGTTGCGCCAGGCCTACCCGAGCGTCGAACCGATTGAAGACGCCCTGAGCGGTGCGCTGATGAACGCCGGTCCCGTCATTCACCCGCCGCTGATCATGATGAACGCCGGTCCCCTGGAACATTTCGAGGCCTGGGACATCCACAACGAAGGCACCCAACCGTCGATTCGTCGTGTGACCAACCAGCTCGATGCCGAGCGCATGGCCGTGCGCGAAGCGCTGACCTACGGCGCGCCGCACTTTCCCCTGGCCGATCACTACAACACCACCGAAGGCGACGAGTGGATGTACGGTCGCGGTGCCCACGGCAAGTTGACCGACAGCGGCGACTGGCGCGAAGAAATCGACCTGCGCACACATCGCTACATGCTCGAAGACACACGCCTGGGCCTGTCCTTCCTGGTTTCCGTCGGCCGCTGGGCCGGTGTCCCGACGCCGGTGGCGCAGGGCCTGCTGAGCATTGCCTCGGTCGTCGCCGGTCGTGATCTGTACGCCGAGGGCCGCACCCTGGAAAACCTCGGCCTGGCCAGGCTTGACCGGGTGCAAATGACCGAGCTTCTGACCAGGGGCTACAACTGATGAACGCTGTGTTGCCCCATGTCAGCGTGGTCGGCGCTGGCCGGATGGGCGAGGGCATTGCCCTGGCCTTCATCCATGCAGGCCTGCCGGTCACTCTCATCGACATCAAGGATCGTGCCGAGGATGAGCGGCACGGCTACTTCGAGCGTGTGCGCGACAACATCCGCAGTGAACTGCAGATGCTGGTACGCCTCGGCGTGCTCCAGAGGGATCAGGCGGACATCGCAATATCCCGATTGTCACTGCAATCGCGATCCGGGGCCGCAGAGGCATTGCGCCTGTGCGATCTGGTGTTCGAAGCGGTGCCGGAAGTCATCGAAGTCAAGCAGCAGACTTTCGCCTGGGTCAGCGAGCATGTACCGGCGTCGACCATCATCGCGTCGACCACCTCGACCTTTCTGGTCACCGAGTTAAGCGAAATGGTCAGCGAACCGCAGCGTTTCGTGAACGCGCACTGGCTCAATCCCGCGTACCTCATGCCGCTGGTGGAAGTCAGCCGCAGCGAAGCGACCTGCCCGCAGGTGGTCGAACGGCTACTGCAATTGCTCAAGCGGATCGGCAAAGTGCCCGTGGTGTGCAACCCGGTGGCGGGCTACATAGTGCCGCGCATCCAGGCACTGGCGATGAACGAAGCCGCCCGGATGGTGGAGGAGGGCGTGGCCAGCGCCGAAGATATCGACACGGCGGTACGCGTCGGCTTCGGTTTGCGTTTCTCGGTGCTGGGCCTGCTTGAGTTCATCGACTGGGGGGGAGGCGACATTCTCTACTACGCCTCGCGTTACCTGAGTGGAGCGCTGGCACCGCGCTTCGAGTCGCCACAGGTGATTGCGGACAATATGCAAAACGGCCGCAATGGCTTGCGCGATGGCCAGGGTTTCTACGATTACCATGACCTGGACGTGGACGCCTACAAACAGCAGCGTCTTGGCGCCTTTGTCCGCCAGCTGGCGTTGTCAGGGCTGACGCCGGCATTCGATGGCGCCTTGGGGCAGGCTTGAGCATCAGGGGACGGAGGGATGCAAGGGGTCGATTTTTGCCTGTTAGGGGAGGGCAGGGATCGACCCATGGCTGCCGGTCAGTTGTGTCTTCGGAACCAAGGGCAATTCGAGGAACCCATGCATGGGGAAAGTTAGTACCTGCTAATTGGATTCCAGGCTCGGATTTCGCGTAGCTGCACGCAAAAAGGCATTGTCAGCAGTCAGTACGAGGGCAGTCTGGAAGCACCGGTTTTTTCAACGCAATCGGCCGAAAGCCCTCTTTCAAGAAGATCCATATATGCACTCGTCAAGCTTCCTTGATCAGGTTCAGATTCAACCACAAGAAAGGCTGACGCCTTGAGTGTAGGCGCTTTAGTTCATTTAAGAGGGAGAAGCTTCGTAGGCGTCCAGCCAACACACCTTTCACTCACCGCCACATGGCGCTAGCAGTAATGTCCGATACACTCCTGTGACAGCATTTCTTACAGAACCCAGGTTGTGCGTCCGATTAGCTATTTACATGTGGGGTTTTGATGTGGCGGAAAGTTGATCGTGTCGTCATTTTAAGTCTAATGCTTACAAGCTGCTTTCTACCCGTATCCGCAGAGCCGGCGCCTCCCGATCCTGGTCAGGCGATTGGCCGTTCGTTGTCAATTATTCGTTCAGCAACACCAGAGCAGCCGCAGGTCCTGAAAATACTTTTCTACGGGCAGTCGATCAGTACGCCGAAATGGACCGACCAGGCCATTGCGACGTTGCGAGCCAAATATCCCGACGTGGCCTTCGATTACCGCAACCTCGCTCTGGGGGGATGGGGTGCCGTTCTCTTGGAGCAGGCGGTTGCTCGCGATGTGGAGGAAGTCTATCCCGATCTGATCGTTTTCCACGCTTACGGCGATCACCGGGCCTACGAACGAATCATACGGACCCTTCGCTCAAAGACGGCGGCCGACATCATCATTCAAACCGACCACGTCGTAAATCCGCTTGAACCCGTGTGTGACGCTGGCTTTCATCTTCAATGGTCGCCGCCCGAGGGCTGTGTGGGCCATTTCTGGTTCAAGCAAAGGAACTGGGAGGAGTTCATGTCGGGTGTCTGGGAACCCGCCCTGGCGGCGAAATATGACCTTGCACTGGAACCGCGCCGACAGCGCTGGAATAGCTATTTGCAGGAACATAATCTTCAAATAGCCGATCTTCTCGCCGATCCCCCGCACCCCAACGCCGAGGGGTGGACCCTCATGGCTAACCTGTTCACCTCTTGGGTCGAGGAACTCGGGGATCGTTTTCAAAACTATGGCTGGAGCACTTCCGGCCAGGTTCGGAGTTTTAATCCGCCGGTCCCTGGCGAAAAGACCCGTTATGAGTTTTTTGGGAACCGCGCCGAACTCATCGCCGCGGGGCCCCTGGACGGAAAAGTGAGTCTCACAATCGACGGAAAGGACCCGCGCGATCTGGACGGCTGCTGGCAGACCAGCCGCGTGACGCGTTTGACGAATGTTCCTGATTGGCCGGCCCTGACAAAAGTCGACGTCCGCCTGTCTTATCGAGAAGCGGATATCTGGACGCTTCGGGTACGGAATCTCGACAGTTCGCAAGAAAATTTCGACTTCGACGTCCAGAGCGCTCGTACAGGGGAAGAGGGAAGCGGCTCGGGCAAGGATGTTTTCACGTCGCGCTCGGGAAACGTCACCATACAGCCGGGCGCCTGGAACCTTTCCTATGCCAAGGCGATCTCCGGTAAAGGTCTCGAGGAGGAACAAAGCTTTCAATGGGAGCGACGCTTCGTCTGCGCAGACGAGCTGCCGACTGCTCTGGCAAATGGCTCGGTGCAGCAGCGTCATGTACTGGCAACCGGCCTCCCCAATACGCATCACGTTATCGAGTTAACGGTTCCTTCTGATACGCCAGCGATTTCGGAATTGCGCGCTTATCGGCCACCGCTTGTTGACTGATAATCACGCCGCTCGGACGAGAAGCGTCCGTGCATACAGCTTCCGATGCAGCCGGTGGTCATAACGAATGCAGATGACTGGGGCGAAGCAAACAGGTGGTCATATGGATTGCAACTTCGCAGTTTTCCCCGAAATGGCACCTTGGGCTGACACGTCGGTAGCCCTCAGTCTCAGCTAAGTATTGCCTTGTATCTTTTCTTTCGCGCAAGTTCAGCATCGCTTGTCCCGATCAAAAAACCGGGGGACAACGCTGGTTCCATGACGAAGTGATGCGATGAGTAAAAGGCTATGCGTTTTTATGCTCAAACTTCAATTCAATGATCGTGTGAACCCGGCTCCAGGAGCGACTCCTGCTAAATAGAGTTTTTATTTTGGTTTAACTGTTTTTTGACCTTTCGCTATGCAACCTGCGCCCGCCCAACATTGCGGTACTGCTGCGGGTTGTCTCCCTACATGACTCATGGCTGTTTCTTCAGCGTGATACCCATATACCCTTATCTGATCAGGAACGTGTTTTCTTAATGAGTACCCATATCAATCTGAACAAGCTGCCGGAAATAACCCTGGCTTTCTGGGTTATGAAAATCTGTGCCACCACCCTCGGCGAAACCGCCGGTGACCTGCTGTCCATGACCCTGAATGTGGGCTACGCCATGAGTTCGCTGATCCTGATCAGTGCCTTTGTGGTGACGCTTGGCTTGCAGCTGTTTTCCAGGCGTCATAATCCGGTGCTGTACTGGATCGTGATTCTTTCCACCAGTACCGCGGGTACGACAATGTCGGACTTTATGGACCGCACCCTCGGCTTGGGCTATGCCTCGGGCTCGCTGATTCTCATCAGCCTGCTGATCACGATTTTTGCCGTCTGGCGCCTGAGCGAAAAAAGCCTGTCAGTGGACAGCATCCACACCACCAAGGGTGAGCTGTTCTACTGGACGGCCATTCTGATTTCCAACACCTTGGGTACGGCGCTGGGTGACTATCTGGCGGATGACTCGGGCCTGGGCTTTGCCGGTGGTGCACTGTTGATCGGTTCGGCGATTATCGCCGTCGTGCTGGCGAAGTTTTACACCCGTATTTCCGGCGTGCTGTTGTTCTGGGTGGCGTTTGTTCTCACTCGGCCCTTCGGTGCAACCCTTGGCGACTTCCTGACCAAGCCCCATGAAAAAGGTGGTCTGGACTTTGGCACCGTAGGATCCTCGTTGGTACTTGCCGCGGTCTTGGTAGTCCTGGTGGCCTTCGCCGCAAAAGCCCGCCGAGTGGAAGCAGTGTACGGTTAACGCCTGATAGGCGTAGGCCGTTACCGGTGTGAGGTGATAGCGATAGCTGGACCTTGGCAGTTGACCAGAAAGCCCGCTTACGCGGGCTTTCTGCTTTCCAGGTTACATGGCTGCGGGCGTGCCAGGACGATTACGTTGCAGAAGAAAATCTGCTGCGAGGACCGAGCGCAACGTCGAGTTGAAGTGACTGACGGGGCGTTTGGTGCCTCAGCGCCCGCTGATGAAAGGCTTATCTGACCTGTGGATTTCCAGCATCCAGGGCAAAAGTATGTGCGGCCGCCTCTATCCGTTCTTCGAGTTGGGCAATGTAGGCTTTGGCGTCCTCCAGGCTGGGGAATGAAACAGCCGTCTCGCCAAGCCAGACTTTGCAGGCGCTTCCTTGCTCATTGGTCTCAATAGTGATTTTCATTTGCAAACCCTTTGCTGTCGAAGTGGCGGAGGTTAGCGCACTTTTTAGATGATTCAAAATGTATCGGAGGCTCTATATCGGGAGTTTCAAGGTGATTTGATACGGGCCGGTTCGTTGAGCTCTTGAACGTTCTGGAAGGGGCAAACTAATACGGCTGCTCAATCCGATATCTCTACCGTGACTGCAACGCGCACGGATGGGCGGGCATTGAAAGACTGAATGAATGCATGGCTCTAAAATGACTCAGTGCGTGAACTGCACTTTTCGCTCTTTCGATATGTGGTCGGTGAAGGCACAATGCGTGTCCTTTTTTGGCAGGCCCCGCCGGAGGCTCTGAAAATGATCAAAACACCCTATTACCTCATCGATAAGCAGAAGCTTCTGGTCAACATGCAGAAGATCGCCTACGTGCGCGAACAGTCCGGAGCCAAGGCCTTGCTGGCGCTCAAGTGCTTCGCGACCTGGTCAGTGTTCGACTTGATGCAGCAATACATGGACGGCACCACGTCGTCTTCGCTGTACGAGCTCAAACTCGGTCGGCAGAAGTTCGAAGGCGAGACCCATGCCTACAGCGTGGCCTGGGCCGACGACGAGATCGAGGAGATGCTCGAGAACTGCGACAAGATCATCTTCAATTCCATCAGCCAGCTGCAACGTTTTGCCAAGCGTTCAGAAGGCAAAATCCGCGGTCT
Source organism: Pseudomonas sp. TE12234 (assembly GCF_054061835.1). Lineage (NCBI taxonomy): Bacteria > Pseudomonadati > Pseudomonadota > Gammaproteobacteria > Pseudomonadales > Pseudomonadaceae > Pseudomonas > Pseudomonas sp. TE12234. The sequence goes on along the minus strand of NZ_JBSSEP010000019.1, from coordinate 112,848 downwards.
GCGGGTCAACCCGCAAGTGAGCAGCTCCGATTATCTGCTGGCCGACCCGGCGCGCCCGTTCAGCCGTCTGGGTGAGTGGGACCCGGTGAAGATCGAAGGTGTCATCGACCAGATCTCCGGTTTCATGTTCCACAACAACTGCGAGAACAGCGACTTCGGCCTGTTCGACCAAATGCTGTGCACCATCGAAGAGCGCTTCGGCGAGCTGCTGCACAAGGTCGACTGGGTCAGTCTGGGCGGCGGCATTCACTTCACCGGTGAAGGCTATGCGCTGGACGCGTTCTGCGCGCGGCTCAAGGCGTTCTCGCAAAAGTACGGCGTGCAGGTCTACCTGGAGCCGGGCGAAGCGGCGATCACCAACAGCGCCTCGCTGGAAGTGACTGTGCTCGACACCCTCTACAACGGCAAGCACCTGGCGGTGGTGGACAGCTCCATCGAAGCCCATCTGCTTGACCTGCTGATTTATCGCCTCAACGCCAAGCTGGCGCCGAGCGAGGGTGATCACACCTACATGGTGTGCGGCAAGTCGTGCCTGGCCGGGGACATCTTCGGCGAGTACCAATTTGATCGTCCGCTGGCCATCGGCGATCGACTGTCGTTCATCGACACTGCGGGTTACACCATGGTCAAGAAGAACTGGTTCAACGGCCTGAAAATGCCATCCATCGTTGTGAAACAACTCGACGGTACAGTCGAAGTGGTTCGCGAATTTGGTTATGAAGACTACCTGTCCAGCCTTTCGTAAATCGGACAGATAAAGGAGAGATAACGCAATTGAAAAAGAACGTTCTTATCATTGGTGCAGGAGGTGTCGCCAAGGTGGTGGCCCACAAGTGCGCGCAGCACAACGACGAACTCGGTCGTATTGCCATCGCGTCGCGCAACATCTCCAAATGCCAGGCCATCATCGACAGCATCAAGGCAAAGGGCAGCCTCAAACAGCCTGCTGACATCAAGGCTTTCGCGCTGAACGCCCTGGATGTCGAAGCGACCAAGTCGCTGATCCGCGAAACCGGATCGCAAATCGTCATCAACGTCGGTTCCGCGTTCCTCAACATGTCGGTGCTGCGTGCCTGCATCGATACCGGCGTGGCCTACCTGGACACCGCCATTCACGAAGAGCCGGGCAAGGTCTGCGAGACGCCGCCCTGGTATGGCAACTACGAGTGGAACCACCTCGAAGAGTGCAAGCAGAAGAACATCACCGCCATTCTGGGTGTGGGTTTCGACCCGGGTGTGGTCAACGCATACGCCGCGCTGGCGCAACAACAGTATTTCGACCGCATTGATTCGATCGACATTCTCGACGTCAATGCCGGTTCCCACGGCAAGTATTTCGCCACCAATTTCGACCCGGAAATCAATTTCCGCGAATTCACCGGACAGGTCTGGAGCTGGCAGAACAGCCAGTGGACCAGCAACACCATGTTCGAAGTCAAACGCACCGACGACCTGCCGGTCGTAGGGGCGCAGAACCTGTACCTGACCGGCCACGATGAAGTGCACTCGCTGTCGAAAAACCTCGACGTGCCCAACGTGCGTTTCTGGATGAGTTTCGGCGAGCACTACATCAATGTGTTCACCGTGCTCAGGAACCTCGGCCTGCTCTCGGAGCAACCGGTCAAGACCGCCGAAGGCCTGGAAGTTGTGCCGCTCAAAGTGGTCAAGGCCGTGCTGCCTGACCCGAGCTCGCTGGCACCCGGCTACACCGGCAAGACCTGCATCGGCGATCTGGTCAAGGGCACCAAGGATGGACAACCGCGCGAGGTGTTCATCTACAACGTGGCCGATCATGAAGACGCCTTTGCGGAAACCGACAGCCAGGGCATTTCCTATACGGCTGGCGTGCCGCCGGTGGCCGCAGCGCTGCTGGTCGCCCGAGGCGAGTGGGACGTGCAACGTATGGTCAACGTCGAGGAGCTGTCGGCTGAGCCGTTCCTCACGGCACTGGACATGATGGGCCTCCCGACCCGCATCAAGGACGAGAATGGAGACCGTCCCTGGAACGCCTGAAGTTCACTTAGCCTGTGAGCCTCATTGCCCGCTCCAAAAAAAAGCCGCTCACTGAGCGGCTTTTTTCGTTTTTTGTCCCGCTCCGAATAAGGTTTACACCTTCTGACTTCTTTTCAGGAAGGTGCAATAGATCCTGGCACGAAGCGCAGTCAGCGAAATTACACGCTGGCTTTTAAATTGTCGGTCGTCGACCAGGTCGAGGCAGACAACAGCGGTCTTTCCACAGTGGCCCAGGCGGCAGGCATGGGAACCGTGACCGAAGAAATGAACTGGGGGAAATATCCACGGACACAATCCCAGTCCTTTACAAAGCAGTCGCACGCGCGGCTTGTTCGAACCGTTCGCACAAGAAATCCAGCAATGCCCGTACCCGTGGCGCCAGGTAGCGGCTGCGGGGGTAGAGCGCGTACACGGGGGCTTCGTCCGATTGCCATTGCGGCAGCACCAGACTCAAGCGTCCCGCCGCCAGGTCCGCGCTCACGTCCCAGATTGATTTGAGGACGATGCCGTGGCCGTCGATCGCCCATTGGCGGGCCAACGCGCCGTCGTTGGTCTCGCGTGCAGCTTCCAGAGGCACCTTGAACAGCATCACTTCCTCGCCACGGTGCAGGCGCCATTCGCTGGACCAGCCCGACTGGCCGGCGACAATGTGATCGAAATCGGCCAACTGCTGCGGATGCTCAGGCGTGCCCTTGCGTTGCAGATAGCTCGGCGCGGCGCACAGGATGCGGCGATTGGTGGCCAGGGGGCGGGCGATCAATGAGCTGTCCGGCGGCACGCCAAAGCGGATCACCAGATCGACATCGTCCGCGATCAGGTGCGACAGCGAGTCGGACAGCAGCAGCGCCGGCACGACCTGGGGATAGCGGGTGGTGAATTCATCGAGCCAGGGATTCAGCACATGTCGGCCGAAATCCGAGGTGGCGGACACCCGGATCTTGCCGCGGATTTCCTTTTTCTCCGCCGACAGCGCCGCTCGCGCATCGTCCAGCGCCTGCAACGCCTGGCGGCAATGTTGCAGGTAAATCCGCCCCTCATCGGTCAGCCTCAGCTGGCGGGTAGTGCGCTCGAACAGGCGAGTGGCCAGCGAAGCTTCGAGCTTGATCAAACGGGCGCTGGCGGCCGCTGGCGACAGCCCCAGCTTGCGCCCCGCAGCTGAGAGCCCGCCCAGTTGGGCCGCTTCGACAAACAGGCGGATGGCTTCGAGGTTGTCCATCATTGTTCCAGTATTTTTGAAAATCCATCAAAGACTAGCCTAATTATCAAATCCGATCAGTAGTCGCAGACTGAGTCCATCCACTTCATTTGGCTCAGGAACGCTCACCATGACGACCCCTTCAACGTTGTTTGAACCCATCGCCTTCGCCGGCCTCAATGCCCCTCACCGGGTCGTGATGGCACCCATGACCCGGGCGCGCAGCAGCCAGCCCGGTGACATCCCCAACAGCCTCAACGCGCAGTACTACGCGCAGCGTGCATCGGCGGCCTTGATCGTGACCGAGGCGGCGCAGATATCCCCGCAGGGCAAGGGTTATTCCTTTACCCCTGGCATCCACACCGAAGCGCAGGTGCAAGGCTGGCAGGGCGTGACCGAGGCGGTGCATGCCGAGGGCGGTCGCATCTTCCTGCAGCTGTGGCACGTGGGGCGCTTGTCCCATCCGGACTTCCATCAGGGCGCACTGCCAGTGGCGCCGTCCGCCGAACCCTTTGAAGGACAGATCTGGAAAGTCGATCCGGTCACGGGGGAGGGCGGCATGTTCGATAGCCCGACGCCTCGCGCGCTGACCAAGGCTGAGATCGCTCAGATCGTCGACGACTTTCGTCAGGCCGCGCGCCGGGCGATACGGGCCGGTTTCGATGGCGTGGAGATCCATGGCGCCAATGGCTATCTGGTGGATCAGTTCCTGCGCACCACGTCCAATACGCGGACCGATGAATACGGCGGCTCGCGCAGCAACCGCCTGCGTTTTCTCAAGGAAGTGGTCGACGCGGTCAGCGATGAAGTCGGGGCCGAACGCACGGCGATCCGCCTGGCTCCCTTTCTGACCGCCCGTGGCATGGCTTGCCCGGACATCCTCCTGACCATACTTGAAGCGGCCGAGTACCTGCAGGCCAAGGGCATCGGCTATCTGCATCTGGTCGAAGCGGACTGGGACGATGCACCGGTGTTCACCGAGTCGTTTCGTCAGGCGATTCGCCAGCGCTTCACTCGCCCGATCATCGTCGCCGGCAACTACGACCGGGCTCGCGCCGAGTGGGTCATCGGCAAGGGCTACGCAGACCTCGTGGCGTTCGGCAGACCCTTTGTGGCCAATCCGGATTTGCCCCTGCGTCTGGCGCAGGACCTGCCTTTGGCCCTGCTTGATCCCGCCACGCTGTTCGGCGGCACGGCCAAGGGCTACAGCGATTACCCCGCCATCACCACGGAAGAAACCCCATGCGCTTGCTGATCAATGGCCTGTTGGCCGCCGCTGTTACTGCTTCGGTTCTGGGCCAACAGGCAGTCGCCGCAGAACCCACACTGATCACCCCCGAGGTGCTGATTGCCGATCCCGGCGCCAAACCTGAACAGGTCCAGGCGCAGACCCTCGCGGCACGGCGTTACGCCACGTTCTGGTCGTCCGGCGATCCGGCGCTGGCCCGCCAGGCACTGGCGCCCGACTTCATGGATCGCGCCTTGCCGCCGGGACGCGCACAGGGCATCGCCGGGCCCCTGGCGGCGTCTACCGCGTTCCACGCGGCGGTGCCCGACCTGAACTGCGAAGTCCGGCAGATGATCGTCAGCGGCGATCGGGTGGTGTCGTTCCTGCGCTTCACCGGGCACTTCACCGGCACGTTCAACGGCGTGAAAGGCCAGGGTCAGGCGGTGAATTTCATTGCCACCGACATCTACCGCATCGCCGACGGCAGGATCGCCGAAAACTGGCACCTGGAGGACAACCTGACGTTCCTGCAACAGATAGGCGTTATCGCTCCATGACATAGGTGCCGGGTGCAGGGCAGAGGGGCGGGTACTTGCGCGAGCCGAGCTTCTTGGGCGCCGGCCGGCTGTCGCCCGAGCGCTGCCCGATCCATTCGCGCCAGTGCGGCCACCAGCTGCCTGGCTGGCGTTCCCCGGCGTTTTGCAACCAGGTTTCCGGGGTCTCGGCGGCGGCAGGCGCGGCATAGTAGAACGACTTGGGGTTGCCCGGCGGGTTTACCAGGCTTTGCAGGTGGCCGGCGTTGGACAGCACGTAGATTGTGTCCTCGCCAAACAGCCGGGCAGTGCCGTAGCAGCCCTGCCAGGGGGTGATGTGATCGGTGGTACCGCCCACCACGTAGGCGCCCACCTGCACCTGGGTCATGTCAATCGACTCGCCGGCAATCTCCAGGGTGCCCGGATTGCTGTAAGGGTTCTGCTGGATCAGGTCGAGGTAGTCCGCGTGCAGTTGGGCGGGCAGGCGCGTGGTGTCGTTGTTCCAGGCGAGAATGTCGAAGGCCGGTGGCTTATTGCCCAGCAAGTAGTTGTTGACCCAGTAGTTCCAGATCAGGTCGTTGGGCCGCATCCAGGCGAACATGCGGGCCATGCCCTGGCCGCTCAGCACGCCCTTGCGCCGGGAGCTGGCTTTGGCCGCGCGCAGGGCGGACGGGGTGGTGAACAGCCCCAGGGTGGTGTCGTCCAGCGCCGAGGGCATGTCGAGCACGCACACCGCCCAGTTGGTATTGGCTACCTTGTGGCCTTCGCCACGGGCCGCCAGCCAGCCCAGGTAGGCCGCCAGGGTGATGCCGCCCGAGCAGGAGCCCCACATGTTCACATCCGGGCTACCGGTGATCCTGCGCGCCACGTCCACCGCCTGGTCGAGGCACAGCGCGTAATCGGACAAGCCCCAGTCACGGTGCTCACGGGTGGGATTGCGCCAGCTGATGATGAAGAGGTTCACACCGCTGTCCTGGATCCACTGGATCAGGCTTTTTTCCGGCGACAGGTCGATGGCGTAGTACTTGTTGATCTGCGGCGGCGACATCACCAGGGGCCGGGCATAGATATTTTCGGTGGTGGGCGCGAACTGCAGCAGCTCGAACATCTCGTTGCGAAACACCACGGCGCCCTTGGCCGTGGCAATGTTTTCCCCCACCTTGAACGGCGTACTGTCGACCTGTCTCGGGAGCCCGCGGTTGGTCAGCATATCCTCGCCGAACTGGCGGATGCCCCTGGCCAGGCTCATGCCTCCGGTGTCCACCAGCTTGCGCAGCGCCACCGGATTGGTCAGCGGCGAGTTGCTCGGTGCCACTGCATCGGCCAGGAGCGCTGCCACAAACCGTGCCTGGCTCTTTTCCAGCGGGGCCAGGTCGGTGGATTCGATGAAACGGGTCAGCTCACTTTGACCGGCCAGGTAACTCTGCAGCAGTGCGCGCAGGAAGGCGTTGGATTGCCAGGCCGGATCGGCGAAGCGCTTGTCCTTCGGGTCCGGCGCGATGCTGGAATTGCCGCCGACGATGCCGCGCAGTTCCTTCAGGTAGCCACCCAGATGCGCGCCAGCCTTGAGCGGCGACTTGGCCACGGCCTTGAGCAGGTAACCGGCCGAGCCGGCCAGATCGGCCGCGCGTACGCTGACCAGCGGATTGCCTGCCAGGGTCTGGTTGGCTGCCGAGCCGATCAGCTCTTGTTGCCGGGTGTCGTCCGGGAGATCGCTATTCTTGCGCGCGTGACGCTTTCGGCCGGTCGCCGGAGGGCGCTGGGAGGGGGTAGCGGTCTCGCTCGTTCGGGTGGATCTGCTCATGGCGGCCCTCGTGTCAGGTCTTGTTGTTTTGCACCGACTCTAGGGGGCAACGGGGGTGGTCATTTCGCATCGCACGACAGCGAATTTTCATTTCATGACAAGGGCGATCGCGGGAGCGCTGAATGACCGGGCCGGGAGTGGTTGCTGACATGCGAAATTCGAGGACTGCGGCTGTTTTTTGGTGAACGCTGCGGATATTGAAGCGGCAAACGTTGCTCAGCCTCTGCGGTCGACTCATCGACAGGCAGCGTAGTTATTTGATCGTAACAACAACCTTGCCCTTGGCTCGTCCCTGCTCGACGTACTTTAAGGCCTCTGCCGTTGATTCAAAGGCGAAGGAACGGTCAATCACAGGTTGAATGATTCCGGCCTCAATGAGCGCGGTGATTTGTTGAAGTTGGGCGCCATTGGCCCGCATGAACACGAACCCGTAGCTGACGTCGTGCTTGCGTGCCTTGCGCCGAATGCCGAGGCTCAGCAGGCGCATGACTTGCTTCAATGGCCAGGACAGTCCTTGCTCCTGCGCGAATTGTGCAGTGGGTGGTCCTGAGATGGAAATGAGTTGGCCACCGGGCTTGAGGACCTTGAGTGACTTCTCAAGTACGTCCGCGCCGAGGCTGTTCAACACCACGTCGTAGTCGTGCACGACACTTTCGAAGTTTTGCCGTGTGTAGTCGATCACCAGATCGGCCCCCAGCGCTTTCACCCATTCGACATTGGCGGTGCTGGTGGTGGTCGCGACAAAGGCGCCGAGGTGTTTGGCGAGTTGGATGGCCAGGGTGCCGACACCGCCGGAGCCTGCGTGGATCAGCACTTTCTGACCCTTTTTCAGTCGGGCGGTTTCGACCAGCACTTGCCAGGCGGTCAGCGCGACCAAAGGGATGGACGCGGCTTGAGCCATGTTGGTATTGGCAGGTTTCAGTGCGATCGCGTTTTCGTTCACGGCGATCAATTGGGCGAACGTCCCGATCCGCGTTTCGGGCGGGCGAGCATAGACTTCGTCACCCGGTTTGAAACGTTTCACTTGCGAGCCAACCTCAACCACGACGCCCGCCAGGTCATTGCCCAGTACCAGCGGAAATGAGTAGGGCAGGATCAGTTTGAATTCGCCTTTGCTGATCTTTGAATCCAGCACGTTGACGCTGCTGGCGTGTACCTCGATCAAGACGTCGTGGGCACCCACCGCAGGGCTGGGCACTTCGCCAATGTGCCCGGGAATCTTGCCGTAGCGATCAATTAAAAATGCCTTCATCGTTGTGCGGCTCTTGTCGGTTGGAATGAGGGTAGACGGTGCTTTTTCGGCGTTGCTGCGTCGCGTTGATCAGGCATCAAGGAATGCCAGTGCCTTGGTCACAAAGTCAGCGCAGTGCTGGAAGATGCCGCCATGGCCGGCATCCTCATAAATCACAAGTTGTGCGTTGGGGATACGATTGGCCAGTGCAATCGAGTTAATGCTGGGCACCATGATGTCGTTGTCGCCGTTGACGATAAGCGTCGGCATCTGCAAGCGCTTGAGGTCTTGGGGGGCCTGTTGGCCCCACGCGGTGATGGCTTTCAACTGCCGTAGAAAAGCGCTGAGCGTCGGTCCTTTGTCGCGATTTTTTCTGCGCTCCTTCAGGCGTCGCAAATACTGCGATGCGGCTCGACGGCCATTGGGCGTCGAAGTAAAGAACAGGTAGAACTTGGGGTCGCGCAAGGTCAGCAAGGCTTTGATCATCAATGGCCACGTCACCGAACCGACCTTGTCGATACCGGTTCCGCCGGCCGGCCCGGTGCCGGTGAGAATCAAGCGGCGCACCAGGTTCGGCGCCTTCAGGGCGATGTCCTGGGCGACGAAGCCGCCGAGTGAGAAACCGAGCACGTCAACGGTCTCAAACCCCAGTGCCTGTATCAGTTGGATGGCATCGTCAGCCATTTCGCCAACCGTCAGTGGCGCGGTTCCACCAGAGCCACCGATCCCGCGATAGTCGGTGGCAATGATGCGCCTTGTTTGTGCCAGGCGATCGATGATCCCGGGGTCGAAATTGTCCAGCACAGCGCCCCAATGGTTGAACAGTACGAGGGGCACGCCGGTCTTGGGGCCGATGTCGCGATAGGCGAAGGGAATGCCGTTGACCGTGATCGACTGATTCGCCGCGTTAATGAATGACGCGTGCGACCCTGCGTGGTCATTTGTTTTCGTTGGGTTCATTGCTACTCCGGACAGCGCGCCGGATTCGATGCAGTGCCTTGCGCCTGCATCGAATCCGGCGCGGGTGCTCGCTACCAAAAGATCACTGTTGGGTCTGGTAGCGCTGGGCAACCGCAGACTGGCGAATTTGTTGCAGCAAACCCTGGCGTGCAATCTGCAAGTCATCCCAGCGTTCAGCTTCCTGCAGTGGCGGGATCGTCACCGGCTCACGACGATCAAAACCGACCAGTGCGGCATCCACCAGATCGTCCACTTCCATGATTTCGTTCAAGGTATTGATGTCGACGCCGGAGCGATCCCAGATCTCCGTGCGGGTGGCGGCCGGCAGCACGGCCTGCACATAGACGCCCTGAGGTGAAAGTTCCAGGCTCAGGCCTTGGGAAAGGAACAGTACAAATGCCTTGGTCGCACCGTAGACCGACATGCCGAACTCCGGCGCCAGGCCCACCACCGAACCGATGTTGATGATCGCGCCGTCGCCGGCTTTGGCCAGGCGTGGGGCGATGGCGCTGGCGAGCCGCACCAGCGCTGTGGTGTTGAGGGCGACCAGTTGCGCCACTTTGTCGGTGCTTTGGTCGACGAAGTTGCCGGAGAGAGCGGCGCCGGCGTTATTGACGAGAATGCCGATACGGGCGTCGTCGCGCAGGCGTGCTTCAACGGTTGCCAGATCGCTGAGTTGGGTCAGATCTGCCGGAATCACTTCGACGGCGACGCCGTGCTCGCTGCGCAATCGGACTGCAAGTGCGTCCAGGCGTGCCTGGTCCCGGGCGACCACGACCAGATCGTGGCCGCGTTGCGCGAAGCGCTCGGCGTAGACGGCGCCAATGCCAGTGGAGGCGCCAGTGATGAGAACGGTAGGGCGAGTGCTCATGGGGTCATCTCTCTTTCATGTGTGTGAAAAAAAAGCGCGTCACGAATTGCTCAGCTTGCGGAAGAGCTCGATTCAGCCAACGTCGGGTAGTCGATGTAACCTGCAGCACCTCCGCCATAGAGGGTGGCGGGATCGAAGGCGGACAAGGCGGCGCCAGTCTTCAGGCGCTCCACCAGATCCGGGTTGCCAATGAACGGGCGACCGAACGCGATCAGGTCGGCCTGGTCTTCGGCGAGCTTCGAAATCGCTAGGTCCAGGTCGTAGCCGTTGTTGGCGATGTAGGTGTTGTTGAAACGCTGGCGCAGGGCGCCGAAATCGAATGGCGCCACGTCACGCGGGCCACCGGTCGCGCCTTCAACCACGTGCAGATAAACGACGCGGAGGGCGTTGAGTTGATCGACGACGTAATTGAATTGCGCCTGCGGATCGCTGCTGGAAACCCCATTGGCCGGCGATACCGGCGACAAGCGCACGCCAGTGCGATCCGCGCCGATTTCATTGACGACGGCCGCCGTCACCTCGAGCAACAGACGCGCCCGATTTTCAATCGAACCGCCGTAAGCATCGGTGCGCAAATTGGCACTGTCCCTGAGGAATTGATCCAGCAAATAGCCGTTCGCGCCGTGAATCTCCACGCCATCGAACCCGGCGGAGACCGCGTTTGCCGCGGCCTGGCGGAAGTCGGAGACGATCCCCGGTAATTCATTGATATCCAGTGCGCGCGGCTCGGAGACGTCTTCAAAGCGGTTGTTGACGAACACTTTTGTGGCGGCGCGCAACGCGGAAGGGGCCACGGGCGCGGCACCGTTTTCTTGCAGATCAACGTGCGACACCCGGCCGACATGCCACAGTTGCAGGAAGATTTTTCCGCCTTTGGCATGGACGGCATCGGTCACTGTGCGCCAGCCATCTATCTGCGCCCGCGTGTAGATCCCGGGGGTGTCCTGATAGCCCTGGCCCTGTCGGGAAATCTGCGTGGCTTCGCTGATCAGCAAGCCTGCGCTGGCCCGTTGGCTGTAATAGGTGGCCGCGAACTCACTTGGCACAAAACCCTGGCCTGCGCGGTTTCGTGTCAGTGGCGCGAGGACGACACGGTTCGACAGGGTGAGGGCGCCAAGCGTGTAAGGGGAGAACAGATTGTGGTCGGTCATTGGGTATTTCTTCCGTGCCCGTTGATGGAGATCGGTTATGCGTGCAATTAGGATGATGTTCGTAATCTAAGCTGTCAACATTTTTGATTATGACCAACATCTATGTATCATTGGGCGCATGATTTCCCAGTGGACACGAGGTATTGCACGTGAGAGTGACCAAAGCCCAGGCGCAAGCCAATCGGGAGCACATCGTTGAGACGGCCTCTGAGTTGTTCCGTGAGCGCGGCTTCGACGGCGTCGGTGTGTCGGATCTCATGGCGGCTGCCGGTTTCACCCACGGAGGTTTCTACAAGCATTTCGGTTCGAAGGCCGACCTGATGGCCGAAGCCTCGGCCAGCAGCCTTTCCAAATCGCTCAAAGGTGCTGAATCGCTCGATGTTCCGGGCTTCATCGACGCCTATGTGACGAGGGAACATCGGGACGGACGGGGTAGCGGTTGCACCATGGCCGCGTTGTGTGGCGACGCGGCGCGTCAGTCCGATGATTTGAAAGCGACGTTTGCCGAAGGGATCGAACACACCCTGCAAACACTGGGCGACAAATATCCGACGAGGCCGGATGCCGAGGCGGGTGAGGGGAGAAAGAAAATGATCGACCTGCTGTCTCGTGCTGTCGGCGCGATCATTTTGTCGCGTGCCTGCCCGGATGATTCCATGCTGGCGGATGAGATCCTTGAGGTGTGCCGCGCTGAAATGTTTGCGTCGTTGCCGGTCGATGAAGTGGAAGCGGTGTAGACGGGCAGTTCATTCAAAGCGTGGTTTTCGGTGGAGCTTCGGTTTTTATGCTCGGAGCAGAAGCTCAAGTTTGGGTTAAAAGCTGCGGTTCATGAATGGCTACTTTTGGCCGGTGTCTGTCTGTGGCAACCGGCTGAAAACGACCCTAAGTGGCCCTTCGCAGACAGTAGAAAACGGTCAAAAACTGACGCCGCAGTCAGCCTCTGATCCTATGATTTCTCCTCTTGCATTCAGGTAAACCCAGTTTTGAAATACTCGATCATCAATAATGGAGTGTCTCTTCAGGATCGTTCACCTCCTACCCAATGAGACAGTTATTGACTTCAGTCACGGCAAGACAACGACAGAGTATTTTCTACGTGATGTCTGATGTGCCTGATGGATACCTTTCTTGATCAGGACCTAGCTGGATAGTCCTAACAGGCGCTCATTCGTAGTCGTTTGCTCGCGACCTCGAGCTACCAGCCAGCGATGGAAGTCGCGACAGTGAGCCTTGCTATAAGCGCTTTTCGAGCTGACCAGATAATAAGGTGTTGGCATTTGAAGCGCTTTGGAAAAGGGGATTATCAAACTCCCAGTGGCCAATTCTTCACCAATCATCGAGCATTGCCCTAACGCAATGCCTTGACCTCGCACTGCCGCTTGGACGGCCATGTAAGACAAAGAAAATACCCGGTGACCATCGCGCAGTTCGGAGCAATTCACGTCCTGAGCCGCGAACCAATCACGCCAGGAGGGAGGGGAAACATATTTCGGCAGCCAGTCGATGGATAGTAGGGGGTAAGCGAGCAAGTCGGCGGGTGTCCGCAGCGGCGCATCGTCATGGAGCAAGTTCGGGCTGCAGACCGGTACTACATAATCATGAAAAAGCTCGACGACGTTTCCTACGTGTTCTCGATCGCTATAAGTGAAGCGGAAGTCGATCTCGTAGCCCTCGGGTGAGGGTTCTTCATAGGAGCCCTCAAGGAACACGTCCAGTTCGGGGTGCCGATCCTGCCAGGTGAATACCAAAGGCGCCAGCCATTGGGATAGCAGCGATGGCATTGCACTTATCCTCATGTTCGTTGGATTTTTTGTGCGCTCGACCTCCGTGTGAGCGATGCGCAGGCTCTCGAACGCAGTCACGCAGCCTTTGTGATAGCGCTGCCCGGCAGCGGTCAGGTGGATACGGTTGCCGACCTTGAGGGTCAAACTCAAACCGAGATTTTCTTCGAGCAGTTTCATCTGTTGGCTGACCGCGCCGGCCGTAATTCCTAGTCGCCTGGCGGCTTCGGTGATGCCGCCATAACGACCGACAGCTTCAAATACCTGCAGTGCGCGCAGGGACGGCAGATTGTTCATCACGCTCACTTCCACTTCTGAATTTAGCTCATACTAGTTTAGGAAACCTAAATAAAAAACCGATTTACCTCATCTTTTAAAAAATTCATATCCTCGTATTCTGACCCCATCAGAAGCGTCGCTTTGCTCAGGACGAAAAACAAAAAGAGGATTCCCCCTATGTTTTTACGCAATGCTTGGTATGTGATTGTCGAAGAGTCTGAGCTGGGGGAAGGCTTGTTCCCAAGCACGATTCTTGGCGAGAAAATCGTGTTATTTCGTAAGGCCGATGGCACTCCAGCTGCCTTAGAGGATGCTTGTCCGCATCGCAAGTTGCCGTTATCCATGGGGCGCAAACAAGGCGACCACATTGAATGCGGTTATCACGGATTGACCTTCGATTGCTCTGGTAGCTGTGTCCGGGCGCCAGGCAGCAGCCGCATCCCACAAGGAGCCAAGATCCGCAGCTACCCCCTCGCAGTGCGATACGGTTTGATTTGGATCTGGATGGGCGATCTCGAGTTGGCTGATCCAGAAAAAATCATCCAGGTGGAAGAGTGGGGTGATCCGTCGTGGGGCATAAATCGCGGCGGTACCATGACCGTCGAGTGCAATTACTTGTATATGACCGATAACCTGCTGGATCCAGCGCATGTGGCCTGGGTTCATCAGACATCGTTCGGTAATTCGGCCTGTGAAGATGAGCCGCTGAAAACTGACATTTCTGACGTCGGTGTGACGGTTTCTCGCTGGATGCGCGATGTTGAAGTGGCGCCGTTCTATGCCAAGTTCGTCAAGTTTTCAGGCCGCTGCGACCGAAAGCAGCACTACGAAGTTCATTACCCCTCTCACGCAGTTATCAAGTCCTTGTTCACCCCTGCGGGAACCGGCTCTGATGAAGGGCCGCTGCATGATCAGGTTTTCCTGATGAGCTCCTATAACTTTTTGACTCCGATCGATGAGTCGAACACCCGCTACTTCTGGTTTCAAATGCGTAACTTCGACCAGGACAGTGAAGAGGTGTCGCGCCAGTTCGATGAAGACGTGCGATTCGCGTTCAGCGAAGACCGGGTGATTCTCGCCGCTATACACCAAGGGATGGCGAACAAGCGCACACCCAACATTGATCTTGCTTCTGACTCAGGCCCGCTACGTTTTCGTCGCAACCTCGATAAGTTGATTGCCCTAGAACAGCCTGACAACTTGATTCCGCTGACCCAACGACACGTTGCGGAACAAAAGACGGAGGCATGAGATGGGCACTCAACGACAACCTCAGACTTCCTCTTTGGGCTTTAAGTCCTTCCGGGTGATTGAGAAGAAACAAGAAAGCGCCGTCATCACCTCCTTCGTCCTGACTGCGGAAGATGGCGTTTCCAACCCTGGCTTTCGCCCGGGGCAGTACCTCATCGTTCGCCTCATGCTGGACGGCGGTGTCAAGGTGCTGCGCAACTACAGTCTCTCCGGGGACGCTAACGACAGGTCGCGCATACGCATTTCGGTCAAACGCGAACCTGCACCTTTCGACCGACCCGAACTGCCGCCAGGCCAAGGCTCGAATCACCTGCACGACCATGTGCAGGTCGGTGATTTACTCGAGATCGCTGGTCCCACGGGCACCTTCGTGCTGGACGAAGAGAGTTCGAAGCCCGTGGTGCTGTTCAGTGGTGGCGTGGGACTCACGCCGATGCTGAGCATGCTTCATCAACTGAGTAATCGTTCGTCGCGGCCGGTGTATTTCATTCATGCCTGTGAAAATGGTGCAGTGCATGCTTTTCGTGACGAGGTGTTGTCACTGGCCAGCCGTCGCCCAGGGATCAGCGTGCACTTCTGCTACCGTAACCCTGATGCCGACGACCAGGCCAATGATGTCTTTCACAGCCAGGGCCTGGTCAGCCGGGATACCTTGCAACAGCTGCTTCCGCTGGATGACTACGACATCTACCTCTGTGGCCCCAGGCTCTTTATGCAGGCGAACTGGCGCCTGTTGCGCAGCCTTGGGATCGCCGGCGAGCGCATCCATTATGAATTCTTCGGCCCTGCGACCATCCTCGAAGAAGACGACGTCATACCAGTGACGTTATCAATACCCGCGGTAACTGAGCCCAAGACGCCGACCGGGACAACTGAAGGTGCACCGATCGTAGAGTTTCTTCCGACGGGCACCCGTGTGGTCTGGAATCAGAACTGCCAATCACTTCTCGAACTTGCTGAAGAGGCCGGTCTGACGCCGCCATTCAACTGCCGGGCCGGTCTGTGCAATACCTGTCAGGTCACCCTCCGTGAAGGTTCCGTCGAGTATTTCGAAACGCCACTGGATGCCCCTGAAAGCGGCCGCATTCTGCTCTGTTGCACACGCCCGACCACCGCCGTGACGGTGGACTTGCGTCAGTGATCCTTGTCGGTCACGCCCCTACCGCCGACTGCTTACGTTGCACTGAGGAATCAAGAGAATGATCAAGTCACGCGCCGCTGTTGCCTTCGCGGCCAACCAGCCCCTGCAAATCGTCGAAGTCGATGTGGCCCCGCCACAGGCGGGCGAAGTGCTGGTACGCATCATCGCCACCGGTGTTTGCCATACCGATGCCTTTACCCTTTCTGGGGCTGACCCGGAAGGCCTTTTTCCTACCATCCTCGGTCACGAAGGGGGCGGTATCGTCGAGGCGATTGGCGAGGGCGTAACGTCCGTCGCCGTGGGTGATCACGTGATCCCGCTCTACACCCCGGAGTGTGGCGAGTGCAAATTCTGCCGCTCCGGCAAGACCAACCTGTGCCAGAAAATTCGCGCCACTCAGGGCAAGGGCCTGATGCCTGATGGCACCAGCCGCTTCTCCTATCAGGGTCAGCCGATCCATCACTACATGGGCTGTTCGACGTTTTCCGAGTACACCGTACTACCGGCCATCTCGCTGGCGAAAATCCCCAAGGACGCACCGCTGGAAAAGGTGTGCTTGCTCGGTTGCGGCGTGACCACCGGCATCGGTGCCGTGCTCAATACCGCCAAGGTCGAGGCCGGCGCCACGGTAGCGATTTTCGGCCTGGGCGGCATCGGCCTGGCCGCCATCATCGGCGCCGCCATGGCCAAGGCCTGTCGGATCATCGCGGTGGATATCAATCCAGCCAAGTTCGAGATCGCCAAACAGCTGGGGGCCACCGACTTCGTCAATCCCAAGGACTACGACAAGCCGGTTCAGGAGGTCATCGTCGAGTTGACGCAAGGCGGTGTCGATTACTCCTTCGAGTGTGTCGGTAACGTGCAGTTGATGCGGGCCGCGCTGGAAAGCTGTCACAAGGGCTGGGGCGAGTCGGTGATCATCGGAGTCGCCGGTGCTGGCCAGGAAATCAGCACGCGCCCATTCCAGCTGGTGACCGGTCGCGTCTGGCGAGGCTCAGCCTTTGGTGGCGTGAAAGGCCGTAGCGAGCTGCCCAGCTACGTGGACAAGGTGCAGAGCGGCGAGATCCCGCTCGACACCTTCATCACCCATACCTTGGGCCTCAATGAGATCAATCAAGCCTTTGACCTGATGCATGAGGGCAAAAGCATTCGCACCGTGATTCATTTTGATCGCTGAGCCTGGCGCAGCGACGACCGTCAGGCCGTGCCTGACATAACGGCAACACCACCCACTGATAACACCCGGAGAAGCAATAGATGAGCATCTTTACCCACGTTACTGTCGGCACCAATGATCTGAACAAAGCCCGTGCCTTCTACGACAGCGCATTGGGTCAGCTGGGCCACAAGCGCATCGCCGATCTGGCCGACAACGGCTCGATCTGGGGCGAGAACGCCCCCTCGTTTTTCGTCCTGAAGCCCGCTAACGGTGCTCCTGCCACTGTCGGCAATGGCGTGACCGTCAGCTTCGAGGCGCCGAACCGCAAGGCGATCGATGCGTTCCACGCAGCGGCCCTGGCCGCGGGTGGTACCGATGAAGGCGCACCGGGCACGCGCGACTGGGCACCGAATGCCTATGCCGCGTACGTGCGTGATCTGGATGGCAATAAATTGGCCGTTTATTGCTTTAAGCCTATGTAACGATTACTGGCGAATGAAGGGTTTGGACTCCGGTGGTTCATGGTGCCTGCCGGTTTCCTTACCCCGCCGATTTGCCAGTGACCACTAGCAATACTTTTAACGTGCTCTTCCGAGACTGCCTGGACTATGCCAACTCGGTTACATGACACGAACAATGCTGATTCATCGAAGTGATAACAAAAACAATAGTCGTGCGACAAACCTCTGAGGAGTCAATCCATGCAAAGCAAAATGAAGCATCACAAGACCCTGCGTAGCCTCTATGTTGCAGCATTAATCAGTCTGGTGTCGTTCACCGCCCAAGCTGATCAACTGGCAGACGTGAAAAAGTCCGGCGAACTGGTGATTGGCACGGAAATGCAGTTCGCGCCCTTCGACTATCTGGATAAAGGCCAACAGCAAGGTTTCAACCCAGCTTTGTTTCAGCTGATCGGCGAGCAAATGGGCGTCAAGGTTCGATTTATGGATCTGCCTTGGTCGGGAGTGCTTCCCGGTCTCGAAGCGGGCAAGTTCGATTTGGTGGGTGGTCCTTTGATTGTCACCCAGGCACGTAAGGATCGTTACAGTTACACCCTACCCATCGCTGAAGCCACGGTAGCGCTGATGGTGCGCGCCAAGGACGACAGTATCAGTAAGCCCGAAGATATTGCCGGCAAAGTCGTTGGTGCAGGGAAGGGCTCGGCCATGCTGGAAGAGCTACGCGCGTACTCCGCCACGTTGTCAAAACCGGTGACCATTCGCGAATACGTCGATAATAATCAGGCCTATTCCGATCTCAGCGCCGGCCGTATTGCGGCAGTTGCCAACTCTCTGCCCAACATCTCCTACATCGCCTCTCAGCGCTCGGAAGTCTTCAAGGTCGTGCAACCACCATTTGGCAAGCCGTCCTACTTCGCCTACGTCGGCCGCAAGGGGGATGAGTCCAAAGCCCTGATCAACGAAATCAATCAGGCATTAATCAAGCTTCACACGGATGGTCGTCTGGCTGCTCTGCAAACACGTTGGTTGGGTGCCGAAATGCGGGTACCAACTACGGATGTCGTGCCTAGCTGGTAATCCCCGCACGCATTAAACAATATCCCTCAAGTCCACCTCGCACGTTTGCCGGGTGGACGCGGATGGTTTCTCGCCGCCAGGAGTTATCGCCATGATTTTCAATTGGCAACTATTGATCCAGAACGTGCCGCTGTTAGCGGCGAGCATAATCGTTACCCTGGAAGCGGCTTTGGCTGGTCTGGGGTTCGGCTTTGTAATCGGTGTCGGCATCTGTTCTCTGCGCCTGTCGCATCGGTCGCTACTTAGTAGGTTGGGTGGTGCCTATATTTTTGCGTTCCGCGGCATTCCACTGCTGGTCCAATTACTGTTCATTTACTATTTCCTCCCACGTGTCGGCTTGCCCAATATCCCGCCCTTGGCCGCGGCAATCATTGGCTTGGCGCTGGCCGCCGGTGCGTACATTGCAGAAATCTTGCGTGGCGGTTTTCTCGCCATACCGCCCGGTCAGATGGAAGCCGCTGGAATGCTGGGGCTCAGCCCGCTCAAGATGTTGCTCAGAATCAAGCTGCCACAAGCTGTGCGGCTAACCCTGCCTGCATTGGTCAACGAGATGGTCCTGCTGGTTAAAGCTTCATCCCTGATTTCAGTCGTAGGCATCGCGGATCTGACGCGCACAGCACAAAACCTGGCCGCCAGTGATTATCTGTTCCTGCAGAATTACCTTCTGTTAGCGGGCTTCTATTGCTTGATTAACTTGCCGTTGACCTTGTGCGGGAGCTGGTTGGAAAAACGCATGGGAGGCAAAACCGCATGAGTTTCGATCCTTCGATTATCACGGACCGCCTTGCGGAAATTGCCAGCGGCTTGGGTGTCACTCTCGCGACTTGGGCCAGTGGTGTTGTTCTCGCTCTGGTACTGGGACTGTTGATCGCCGTGCTTCAGCTTTTCGGCGGGCCATTGCCAAGGGGCCTATTGCGGGTCTACATCGAGCTGATTCGCAGCACGCCATTTTTGGTGCAGCTATTCCTGCTCTATTACGGTGGCCCAAGCTTAGGGCTGGAACTTGAACCGATGACGGCCGGTGTGGTTGGTCTGGGGATTTACGGCAGCGTGTATTTCGCCGAGATCTTTCGCAGTGGTTTCCTTGCCGTTCCCAGAGGTCACCTTGAGGCCGCCAACTGTCTGGGTATTAGCCGCCTGAAGTGCATATTGCGTATAGAAATCCCGCAAATGCTGGTGATCATCCTCCCTGCATTGGTCAACCTGATCACCATTTTGTGCAAGGAAACGGCTGTTCTATCGATCATAACTATTCCCGAACTGACCATGGTCATGACGGGCATTGGCTCTTCGACCTTCGCCTTCGTTGAAACTCTGTTGGTGCTTGGTCTCAGTTACCTGACGCTCATAGAGATCTCTTCGAGAGTCGGCGCGCGGCTGGAAAAACGCGTGGGTCGCTACATGGCTCGATAAGCGCCTTGAGACAGTCGTCGCTAGACGATATAGCGCCGCAATCCGCAATTCAAAGCGTTTCCACTGCCCGCATCACCCATGAGGCAAGAACATGAAAGATTTCGCTATCAATGACGACCCCATTCTTAAGCTACGCGGGGTTCGCAAAAATTTTGGTGATTTACAAGTCATCAAAGGTGTGGATTTAGACATTCATCACAGTGAAGTCGTGTGCTTGATTGGTCCCTCTGGTTCAGGGAAGAGCACACTGCTGCGCTGCATGGCTTTCCTCGAGCAGTACGACGAAGGTGAGATTCATATCGAGGGTCAGTTACTCGGCTGGCAACCAGGCCCGATACGCAAGCTGGCCAGCACTGGTCAACTGAATAAGGTCAGACGGAATGTCGGCATGGTGTTCCAGCAATTCAATTTGTGGCCTCACTTGAACGTACTTGGGAATGTCATCGAAGCTTTAGTGCAAGTGCGCAAACTTTCTCTGTCCGAAGCACGGGAAAAGGGCTTGGCGATGCTCGACAAAGTAGGGCTGAAGCACAAGGCCGAGGCGTATCCGGCGCAGCTTTCCGGTGGGCAGCAACAACGCGTGGCTATTGCCCGAGCACTCGCCATGGAACCTCACATCATGCTGTTTGATGAGCCGACTTCAGCGCTTGATCCGGAGTTAGTAGGTGAAGTTTTGCAAGTCATGAAGTCCCTTGCCACCGAAGGTATGACCATGGTGGTGGTCACACACGAGATGGGGTTCGCCGCCCAGGTCGCTGACCGCGTAGCGTTTCTCGATCAAGGGAAGATCGCCGTGTGTGGGGCGCCACAAAAAATCTTCAGCGAAACTGAAAATCCTCGATTGAAGCAATTTCTTCAGAACTATCTGGATCGCAATGCATTCTGGCAGGGGAATAAAGAGAAAAGTTACGTCTGACAACCATGGAACTCTGACGGTGGCGGAGTGATCGTCAACCGAGTGCAAGGGAAAATCCATACAGAAACGCCTCACCAACACTTCTTGATGATGAGGCGTTTCTCAACGTTAAACTCGGATAACGCTGGTCTCGGAAAGCGATCGGCCTTTGGTGTCCGGTGCCAAGGTCTAGAAGGCCGTGAAGTCCAGCGTGTGAAATGCAGCCGTTTTCGTAGACACGTTTGAATGACCGTGATTCGACTCTAATGCTTAGAGATTGAGCTTTGAAATCGGGCCGAAAACGAAAGTGGTCTCCACTGAGAGTGTCCGGTTATAGCCGATTGTGTTGAAAAAGTCAGTCATTCAAAATTGGCTGATCATTGATCGGTGAAAACGCCTTTTTTTGCTCGCCGCTAAGTGAAACCTGCGTCTGAAAACATCAGCCGAAAGTAAAGATTTCAAAGTCGGGCGCGTACTTTTGAGTTGCGGAAACCATGGCCGACTTTTTCAACAGAATCGGCCGCAAGCAGACGTTTATCGCCGCATCTCTCAGGAAAATGCAGCTTCTACAAATGCCTCTAACGCCTTGTCTTCCAGGATTTCGATAGAGAAGTGCCCGAAGCGCTTGGGCAACCAGATAATGCGTGTCCCGGACGGGGATTGCAGGTTCGCGCGGGCCAATGGTTTTCCGTTTTCATCTTCTGGCTGAACACCGGCGACCATCAGTTCGTCGTAGGCCTTCTCGATGTCCGGCGTCGAATAGCAGTGGCGATAAATCATCCCTTCACCCGAGGAGTCCAATAGCTCCCTCAGGTTCCCCGCCAATGGCTGTACCAACATGAAACGCTCTTGACCGATAAGCGCAATCGCGTAGCGCACGTGCAGACCACCTCGTTCCCAAACGAGCGTTTTGGAGATCCTGGCATTGAGTATCTGTGCGTAGTAAGCACAGGCTTCTTCGAGATTATTGACCAGTACATCTATGTGACTGAACTTCAGATCCATTGCGGCCTTCCTGTTAAACCGACGTCCATGGGGGCCTGCGAATTGATTGTTCGTTACAGTGAACAATCAATTCAAGTTTTTGCCGTAGTCAGGGCGATAACCGCTATCTACTCTGCGGGTGACGTTTAAATTCACTCCCAGTAGCGAGACCTGTCATGACTCACGTTAGCGACAACAAAGAAATTGCCCAGTACATCCACGGCGCCCACGTCGTCGGCAGCGGTGTCCGTACTCAACCCATTTACAATCCGGCCACCGGCGCCGTCAGTCGTCATGTACGCCTGGGCACGCCACAGGACGTAGACGCCGCAGTGGCCTCTGCCCAGGCTGCTTTTCCCGCCTGGTCGAACACGCCGCCTATTCGCCGCGCCCGGGTACTGTTCAAATTTCTGGAGCTGTTGAACCAGAACAAAGACGCACTGGCGCACCTGATCACTGCCGAACATGGCAAGGTCTTCACCGATGCCCAGGGCGAAGTGGCCCGTGGTATCGACATCGTTGAGTTCTCTTGTGGCATTCCGCAGTTACTCAAAGGCGACTTCTCCGATCAGGTGTCCACCAACATGGACAACTGGACACTGCGTCAGCCATTGGGTGTCGTCGCTGGCATCACGCCGTTCAATTTTCCGGTGATGGTACCGATGTGGATGTTCCCGGTGGCGATCGCGGCGGGTAACACCTTCATCCTCAAGCCAAGCCCAACCGATCCTAGCGCCAGCCTGTTTATGGCTGATTTGTTGAAACAGGCCGGTCTACCTGACGGCGTTTTCAACGTGGTGCAAGGCGACAAAGAGGCCGTTGATGCGCTGCTGGTGCACCCGGATGTGAAAGCGGTGTCTTTCGTCGGCTCCACACCAATCGCCAATTACATCTACGAGACCGGTGCTCGCCACGGCAAACGCGTGCAGGCCCTGGGCGGCGCGAAGAACCATATGGTGGTCATGCCTGACGCTGACGTCGATCAGGTGGTCGACGCACTGATCGGCGCTGGCTATGGTTCGGCAGGCGAACGCTGCATGGCCATTTCGGTTGCAGTGCTGGTCGGTGACGTGGCTGACAAAGTCATGCCAAAACTGCTGGAGCGTACCAAGGCGTTGAAGGTGCTCAACGGCAACAACCTGGCTGCTGAAATGGGCCCGATCGTCACACCGGCCGCCCACGCCCGTATCACTGGCTACATCGAACAAGGCATCAAAGAAGGCGCTCAATTACTGGTTGATGGTCGCCATTTCAATGGCGCGGATGCTGGCGAAGGGTGCGAGGAAGGCTTCTGGATGGGCGGCACACTGTTCGACCACGTCACCCCGGAAATGCGTATCTATAGAGAAGAAATCTTTGGCCCGGTGCTTGCCTGCATGCGCGTGGCTGATTTCGCCACTGCGGTGCAATTGGTCAATGACCATGAATTCGGCAACGGTGTGGCCTGCTTCACACGCGATGGCAACGTGGCGCGCGAATTCAGCCGGCGCATCCAGGTCGGCATGGTAGGCATCAACGTTCCGATCCCGGTACCAATGGCCTGGCACGGCTTTGGTGGCTGGAAAAAGAGCCTGTTTGGTGACATGCATGCTTACGGAGAGGAAGGCGTGCGGTTCTACACCAAGCAGAAATCCATCATGCAGCGCTGGCCAGAAAGCATCGGTAAAGGCGCCGAGTTTGCGATGCCGACCGCGAAATAAAACCACTGTTTCAACAAAGGGGATAGGCACGTGAGAATTTCGTTGATTAATGAAGACGATCAGTCTAATAATCGGCGCATGACCAATATAGTTGCTACCCCTCGTAAGCGTGGTCGTCCGGCGAAAGCCGCAGGCGACTTCCGAGAAACACGTGAATCCCTGTGCCGGGCAGGGGTTGCCGCCTTGACTGAGAAGGGTTTTTCGGCCACCGGCATTGACGAAATACTCAAGTCTGTTGGCGTACCCAAAGGCTCTTTCTATCATTTCTTTGCGAGCAAGGAAGCCTATGGCAGTGAGCTGATAACGCTGTACGCCCGTTATTTCGTGCGCAAGCTTGATCGGTTTCTGCTCGATGAGAGCCTGGCACCGCTCAAGCGCATCGAAGCCTTTTGCGAGGAAGCGGAGCGGGGCATGCAGCGATTCGATTTCCGCCGAGGCTGCCTCGTCGGTAATTTGGGGCAAGAGATGGGAGCGCTGCCGGAATCTTTTCGCGTGCAACTGACCGATGTCCTGTTGGACTGGCAGGCCCGGTTCGAGCGCTGCCTGGACGAAGCCAAGGCTGCTGGCGAAATATCCACACAGGCGGATAGCGCGCGTCTGGCGGCGTTTTTCTGGATTGGCTGGGAAGGTGCTGTTTTGCGCGCCAAGCTCGAGCGTAACGGCGAGCCATTGCGAGTATTCGCAGACCTGTTTTTGATGAGCCTGAGGTCTTAGGCTCTTTTTTTTCACCTTTTATATACGATCGGTCTAATTAATATGGAAGCCTTTGAATCGTTCGTTAGAAGTGAGGCGTCCCAATGAGTGAGCCAACTTTCGACTACATCATCATCGGCGCCGGCACAGCCGGCTGCTTGCTGGCCAACCGGCTCAGCGCCGATCCAAACCATCGGGTGCTGCTCCTCGAAGCCGGCGGCCCGGACAACTATCCGTGGATTCACATCCCCGTGGGTTATCTGTATTGCATCGATAATCCGCGCACCGATTGGCGTTTCCGAACCGCACCCTCGGCTGGGCTCAACGGCCGTGAGTTGCTATATCCACGGGGCAAGACACTGGGCGGAAGCTCAAGCATCAACGGCATGATCTACATGCGTGGTCAGGCACAGGATTACGATCACTGGGCAAACGTCACCGGCGATGATGAGTGGAAATGGGAAACCTGCCTGAGGGACTTCCGTGCTCACGAGGACCACTATCGCCTCGATGCCGCGGTAGCCGAGGGCGAAAACAGCCAGGCTGCACGCTTCAGAACCTTGCACAGCAGCGGTGGTGAGTGGCGCGTTGAAAAACAACGCCTGCGCTGGGACATCCTTGATGCCTTTGCCAAGGCCGCAGAGCAGGCAGGGATTGCTGCGACCGATGACTTCAATGGCGGGGACAACCGCGGTGTGGGTTACTTTGACGTCAATCAGCGCAGCGGCTGGCGCTGGAATGCATCCAAAGCGTTTCTCAGACCAATTCTCAAGCAACGCCCGAACCTGACTGTCTGGACTGGTGCGCAAGTCTCACGCCTACGATTTGAACAGCGTGAAGACGGGCAGCCAGTGTGTTGCGGCGTCGAGCTGGTGCACCTGGGCCAACCCCGTAAAGTCCGGGCCGTTCGTGAAGTGGTGCTAAGCGCCGGCGCCATTGGAAGCCCGCAAATGCTGCAGCTTTCAGGTATTGGCGACGCTGCCTTGTTGAATGATCACCAGATACCGGTGGTGCGGCACTTGCCGGGTGTGGGTGCAAACCTGCAAGACCATTTGCAGATCCGTTCGGTCTACAAAGTGCAAGGTGCGTCTACCCTCAACACGAAGGCGACCACTCTCCTGGGCAAGGCCGCCATCGCCCTCGAGTACGCGCTCAAACGCAGTGGACCGATGAGTATGGCGCCTTCGCAACTGGGCATCTTCACCAGCAGTGATGAGTCCTACATCCAGCCCAATCTTCAGTTCCACGTACAACCGTTGAGTCTGGAAGCGTTTGGACAACCCCTGCACCAATTCCCCGCCATTACCGCCAGCGTATGCAACATCCACCCGACCAGTCGCGGCACGGTGTCGATTCGCAGCGCAGATTTCCACGACGCCCCGATCATTGCACCCGACTACCTGAGCACCGAGGAAGACCGTCGCGTGGCTGCTGATTCGCTGCGTTTGACCCGTCGCATCGCGTCACAACCGGCGATGGCAGGCTTTAGCCCGGAGGAATACAAACCGGGCATTCAGTACCAGACCGATGAGCAACTGGCGCGTCTGGCTGGCGACATTGGCTCGACCATTTTCCATCCCGTGGGCACGGCCAAAATGGGCAAGGCGTCCGATCCGATGGCCGTTGTAGACAGTCATCTGCGTGTACACGGCATCCAGGGCCTGCGCGTCGTCGACGCGAGCATCATGCCGACCATCACGGGCGGCAACACCAACAGCCCGACGCTGATGATCGCGGAGAAAGCCGCGCGTTGGATCATTGCTGAAAAAACATCCATCTAAAGAGGTAATAACACTATGGATATGTTGCAAGGCCTGCCTGCCAAGAAGGGGCCTTTGGACGGCATCACCGTTCTGGATTTCTCACGCGTTCTGTCAGGCCCATATTGCACGATGGTGCTCGCCGACCTCGGCGCCCGCGTGATCAAGGTCGAACGACTTGCCACTGGCGACGACACGCGTGCCTTCGGTCCCTTTGTCGAGGATCACTCCGCGTATTTCACCTGCTTCAATCGAGGTAAGGAAAGCATTGCGCTTGACCTCAAAAGCCCGCGAGACCGAGAGCTGATCGAACGTATGCTCACCGAGGCCGACGTTCTGGTAGAAAACTTTCGACCGGGCGTGATGGACCGCCTGGGCTACGGCGCCGAACGGCTTGCGAGCACTCATCCGCATCTGGTGTATGCGTCCATTTCGGGCTTTGGCCAAACCGGCCCCATGAGTGACCTGCCGGGCTACGACATGGTGGTTCAGGCCATGGGCGGCATCATGAGCCTGACCGGCTGGCCCGATGCACCGCCAGCCCGCGTAGGCACCAGTTTTGGCGATCTCAGCGCCGGGCTGTTTGCGGTGATCGGCATCCTCTCGTCGCTGTACAAACGAACCCGGGACGCACAGGGCTCTCGCGTGGATATCGCAATGCTGGACTGCCAGGCGGCACTGATGGAAACCGCATTGGCGACTTACGACGTGGAAGGGAAGGTGCCCACACGCACGGGCGACGCCCATCCCTCGCTCTCGCCGTTTGAAGCGTATGACGCGCAAGACGGGCGCTTCATCATTGCCGCCGGTAACGACCAGCTATTCATGCTCATGGCCGAGGCGCTGGGCAACCCGCAAATGGCGCTGGAGCCGCAGTTCCTCAGCAATGCCCAGCGTTGCCGCAATCGCCCGGCGTTGATTGAGGCGATCCAGGCAATCACACTGACCGCCCCCGCAGCGCACTGGATTGACCGGCTCAATGAAGCAGGCGTGCCGTGCTCGCCGATCAATACCATCGACAAGCTGTTCGAGCATCCGCAGCTGACAGCACGCAACATGATCATCCAGGTGCAGGGCGAAGGCGGGCACGCTTTCCGTACCGCCGGCAACCCGATCAAGCTCAATGCCTATGCCGACATCGATGTCACCACGCCGGTGCGCGCACCCGGTCTGGATCAGCATCGAGAACGCATCCTCTCGCAGCTGATGTCACACACAGGGGACTACGCGCCAGCCACCGGCACCTTCGACGAATCGCTGCTTTCAGACGTTATCTAGAACAGCGCCTGCCTTTTTACACGTGCTTTTCAAGCCTGCCAATTTACCCAGGAGAAGTCTCCATGACAGCCGCAACCGCTCCAGCCACCCAAGACAAGAAATCGGCAACCACCAGCGTCAAACTCAGCAACGAGACAGAGACCCATGGCGCATCGGCGCCTCGCTACGAATCGATCCTGGTCGAACGGCGCGAGCGTGTCGGGCTGATCACTTTGCACAGACCCAAGAGTCTCAATGCACTGAGCGTGGCCATGTCCCGCGAAGTAGTCGCAGCACTGCGCAACTTCGACACCGATGACAACATCGGCGCTATCGTCATCGCTGGCAGTCCACGGGCTTTTGCCGCGGGCGCGGACATCGAAGAAATGGCTGAGAAGACCTTCGTCGAACTGCAGCAACATGATGTCTTCGCCGCCTGGTCGCAATTGCATACCGTCAGCAAACCAATCATCGCGGCCGTTAGCGGCTATGCGCTGGGTGGCGGTTGCGAACTGGCGATGATGTGCGACTTTATTATCGCTTCAGAAGACGCGCAGTTCGGCCAACCGGAAATCAAGCTGGGTATCCTCCCCGGGATTGGCGGCTCGCAACGTCTCACCCGATCGGTTGGCAAGGCACTGGCGATGGACATGATCCTCACCGGACGCACCATCAACGCCACCGAAGCCAGGGCTGCCGGGCTGGTGGCCCGAGTCGTGCCTTCAGCTGACCTGCTGCAAACCGCGCTGGAGGCAGCACACACCATCGCCGGCTACAACGCCCCCGCAGTGCGAATGGCCAAAGAAGCGGTAAATCGCGCTCAGGAAGTGAGCCTGGCCGAAGGCATATTGCACGAACGGAGACTGTTCCAGGCAGCATTCGCAACCGATGGCCAGAAGGAAGGCATGCAGGCGTTTCTCGCCAAGCGAGCCCCGGTTTTTCGGCATCGTTGAAGGGTGCTGATAAAGGGCTTTGCGCAGGAAGAGAGCGGGCCAAGCAGTCCACCCTTTCTCTGATCAAATCAGAAAATGAGTGGATGCCGAGCCCAGTACCGGGAGAGAGGCCCGTGGCGGGTGAACGTCAGAGTTCGCCTGTCAGAAACTGTGCCCGTCCATTGCCGAAACTCCAGTCGGCATCGTCGTTGATCACAATGGAAACCATCACGTCGCTTGGTTGAATATTGCAATAAGTCAGTAGCTCGTGCGTGAGTAGCTCGTAGAATTTTTTCTTCGATGCTTCACTGCGCGGTCTGCTAGTGACGCTAACAATGATCACGTCTCTCGTTCTTGGGATATCCAGACCGGTATCTTCGACGATCATACGGCTGGGGTGGTGTTCGTTGACGATCTGATAGCGATCACGTTCGGGCACTTCAAAGGCAACCACCATCGCACGATGCGCAGCATCCAGTAATGCTTTGAGCTGCGCGTCATCACGACCTTGTACGACATCGAATTTCATCAAAGGCATGTGGGTAATCTCGAGTATTGACGGGGTGTCTGCATTGCAGGTCTTGACGCCCACACTAAGTGTTTGCTTTGTTCATGACGAGACGCAAAAATCGAATTAATTGTTTCCATACAAGGACAATCAAATCATGCCTAAAGTGGAAGTCGAAAGACTCTGGACCCATGTGCACTGGCTGGCGATCCTTGCAGAGCAGGGCACCTATACAGCGACAGCGATTAGGCTAGGGGTGAGTAAATCAGCGGTGAGCCACCGAATTGTCGAGCTGGAAAAGGCCACGGGACTGAGTCTGGTGCAGCGCACGACTCGCAGTGTGCGACTGACCGATGCGGGAAACGCTTTGGTACGTGACGTGCGCAGTGCTTATGAGCAGATTGCCCGTAGTTTTTCCGATGTTCGAGACTCTGCAGGTGTAGCACGGGGACTTCTGCGGCTGACTGCTCCGGTAGCATTTGCCCGCCAACAGTTGGTTCCGGTACTGGCTGGTTTCCTCAACGAACATCCCGAAGTCCGAGTGCAACTTGACGTTTCCGATCAGATTTCCTCGATCGCTACGGAGGGATTTGATCTGGCTGTTCGGCACAGCAATCAGATCCCGGATACCCATGTCGCCTGGAAGTTGTGCGCGACACATTCCGTACTTGTTGCGACCCGCAGCTATCTGGATAGATTCGGCGAACCTCAACATCCAGAGGATCTCATAGGACACAACTGTCTATATTACCCGCGAGGCAACGACACGCCTGCCTGGGCATTCGAAACCACCGGTCCCTCGCCAGTGGAGGAGAAACGGCTGACGGTTCCTATCAAAGGCACATTCGCAACCAACAACAGCGAAGCATTGCGCGATGCGGCTTTGACTGATTTGGGCATCGCGCTCTTGCCCGATTTCAGCGCTCAAGCCGGGCTGAAGAGCGGACGATTGGTGCAGGTGCTGCCAGCGTGGAGATTAGTAGGAGCCTTTCCGGAGGACATTTATCTGGTGCGTCCTTATTCCACACATGTACCGAGAGCCGTCACTGTTTTTGTCGACTACCTGCGAGGGCGGTTTGTGGCTGGTTTTAGTTAACAGCATTAAAACTGGCCTTTTATTGCCCGTCACTGATACGGGCTTTCGCGGGTATCAACTGCATCTGGTACTCCGTACAGTCAGAAAGTCATCTTCAAAACCGACGCGAAAGCGTCCCGGATCAAACATGAATGTTGTGCTGCATAAACCACTGAGTACAACACCGAGACCGGCCATTATTCGACGAATGCAATTGACTCTTCACGGCCGTCCAGGGCTCAGCGATTAGCGGCGGCGAGATGGGGGCGGGATGACCCGCCATATCCGTTAGTCCACGGGCGTTCTGAAAATGGAAAGCTCGGATCATTTTCTGAACAGGTGCTTTACTTCGAGTACGCGATGTAACCAGCAGAACAGCTGATGGTTTGAGCGTAACCGGTGCAGCGTGACTGGCGCCAGCGGCATACGAGGAGTTCCACCATGATTAACTGGTTGCTGCTGTTCGTTCCTCTGTCGATTGTCCTGGAATACTTCGCTCCGGCGCACTTTCTGTTCGTTTTCATCACAGCCGCGCTCGCCATCCTGCCGCTGGCAGGCTGGCTGGGGCGCGCCACCGAGCAGCTGGCCGCGCATCTGGGTGAGAGCGTGGGTGGGTTACTCAATGCCACCTTCGGTAATGCTACCGAGCTAATCATCTGCATTGCCGCCCTGCAGGCCGGGCTCTACGACGTGGTCAAGGCCTCCATCGCCGGCTCGATCATCGGCAATATCCTGTTAGTGATGGGCTGCGCCATGCTGGCAGGTGGTCTGCGCCATTCAGAGCAGCACTTCAACGCGATAGGAGCGCGCTCGCAGTCCACACTGCTGACCCTGGCCGCCATCGCCTTGATCATCCCCGCCGCGAACAAGATCGCCACGGAGGGCAAGATGAATCTGGGTTCCCACTACCTCAGCGTGTCCATTGCTGTGCTACTGCTGGTCGTCTATGCGCTGTTCCTTATCTATTCCCTGATGACCCACAAGAAGGAATTCAGCAGCGAAGAGCTGGAGAGCATTGAAGAAAACGCAGCGTCCTGGTCGGTTGGCAAGGCGCTACTGGTCCTTTGCCTGTCGACGGTGATGGTGGCTTGGGTGAGCGAGATCCTGATTGGCACCATAGAGCCCAGTACCCAGGCGCTGGGCCTGAACAACATCTTCGTCGGTGTCTTTGTGGTGGCCATCCTCGGCAACGCAGCGGAGCACGCGACTGCTATCTCCGCAGCACTCAAAAATCGCATGGACCTATCGCTGTCCATCGCTATCGGTTCGAGCGTGCAGGTGGCGCTGTTCGTCGCCCCGACGCTTGTATTGGCCAGTCTGTTCATCGGTCCGGTTGCCATGGACCTGGCCTTCCGGCCCGGCCTCGTGCTGGCGGTGCTGCTGGCGGTATTGATCACCAGCGAGGTCGCCGACGATGGTCGCTCTGACTGGTTCAAGGGCGTGCAGTTACTGGCAGTCTATATATCCCTCGGGATGGCGTTCCTTTTCCTCAGCGGCGCCCCGGCAGGATGAACTTGAACAGATCGGGCCAACGCCGGTGCATTGGCCAGAGGCGCCATGATCTACGGGCCGAAAGCATGAAAATCATGGGGCGCTGATGCAGATCAACAAGCTCACACGAAACTGTTCTAACTTTTAAAAAAAGATGCTGTTGGTGCAATGACGAGTCAGCAAATTCCACATCTCGAATACAGTGCAGGGGTGACAAAAGAGTCATGACCTCCGACAAGAAAACCTCCCGCAAGAAAGTCCATAAGGCGAAACAGACCCGGGAGTTCCGCTCCCGCGAAGAGCGCATCGAAGCCGGTCGCCTGCTACGCGAAAAAGTGCCACGGGAAAGCCACGGGATCTGGAAGTCGCCCGGCAAGGGCCGCGACGTCATCGCCATACTGCAGGCGTCCAACAAGGAGCGCCTTCAGGAGCTGGTACCCATTCGCTACGGGCGCATGCTGCGAAGCCCTTTCACGTTTTACCGCGGCTCGGCGGCGCTGATGGCTTATGACTTGTCCAGTACACCGAACATCGGCGTCCAGGTGCAGGCCTGTGGCGATTGCCATCTGCTGAATTTCGGCTTGTTCGCCTCCCCGGAGCGCAATCTGATCTTTGACCTCAATGACTTCGATGAAACCCTCCCGGCTCCCTGGGAATGGGACGTCAAGCGACTTGCCGGGAGCTTCGCTCTGGTCGCTATGGATAACCGGTACGGCGACGAGGAGGCTCGCGAGGGCGCTATTGCCTGTGTTCGGAGCTATCGGGAGAACCTGCGCAAATACTCGAAGATGAACCCGCTGGAAGTCTGGTACTCGCGGATGGATATGCAATCGTTGATTGATACCGCTCCCGATCCAAAGACAAAGAAGTTGCGTCAAGAGGCCGCCGATAGAGCCCGTGAACGCGTGGTCGAAAACATCTTCCCGAAAATCGTCGGCAGTGTTGCCGGGCAACAACGCATCGTCGACCAGCCGCCAGTACTCATGCACTTGGATGATCCAAAATTCATGGAGAAGATCCAGGAGGGCCTGGATGTATACCGTGGGACGCTTTCAGACGAGCGTCGTGTGCTGCTGGACCGTTATCGACTGGTGGACGCCGCACTGAAAGTGGTGGGGATCGGCAGTGTTGGCACGCGCTGCTTCATCGCCCTGATGTTTTCCGAAGAAAACCACCCGCTGATTCTGCAGATCAAGGAGTCCAGCCGCTCGGTGCTGGCGCCTTACGCGGGCAAGAGCATCTACAAGAACCAGGGCGAGCGGATTGTCATGGGGCAACGGCTGATGCAGTCCTCCAGCGATATCTTCCTGGGCTGGGCGCGTGGACGCGCTGGACGCGATTTTTTCGTACGGCAACTGCGCGACATGAAGTTCTCGGTACCGGTCGAAGGCGTAACCCTGTCGCAAATCAAACGCTACGCCGGATTGTGCGGCGAGACCCTGGCCAGGGCACATGCCAAATCAGGGGATGCAGCAACCATTTCCGGGTATCTGGGCAAGGGCGACGTTTTCGATAAGGCGCTGGGGGACTTCGCCGTAGCCTATGCCAGGCAGACGGTGAAAGATCACAGGACTTTGGCCCGGGCGGTCAGGGCCGGGCATTTGGAGGCACTGATCGAAGAGGAATAGCCATCAAGCGCAACCAGGCCCAAAAGCTGCATTGGGTCTGGGGATAAGTAATGCATCTCCCGAAGGTTGTCATCCATCAGATAACACCCAGGATATACAACATGAAAATAAATCTGCGCGGGACCGTGCTGGCCCGTGGGTTGATGCTCTACGAGGTGGGTACTGATCACGTCGGTTTAGATAATGCCGGTGCAACTGCCCGAGCACAGGGTCCCAGCACACTTGCGAGCAATGTGGCAGAAGTGGCTTTTATCCTTCACGAACGCAAGTTCGGAAAAGAAG
Organism: Pseudomonas sp. TE12234; assembly: GCF_054061835.1. Taxonomy (NCBI): domain Bacteria; kingdom Pseudomonadati; phylum Pseudomonadota; class Gammaproteobacteria; order Pseudomonadales; family Pseudomonadaceae; genus Pseudomonas; species Pseudomonas sp. TE12234. Next base: position 80,095 of record NZ_JBSSEP010000019.1, on the reverse strand, counting down.
GCGGCGATCGCCAAGGAGTTGCCGGGCAAGGACTTCTCTTCGAATCTTGCTGAACCCGAGTAGGCTGGTTCTGATGCGGTGCGCGATGGACCGCTCTTCTGCTTCAACACGTTCGCCACACTGGACGGCGAAGTCCTGGAAAAGGCCCGCGATTTGCTGAAGCCGGGGTACGCGGCGAATATCAAGGAGTCCGGTCTGCCTTCTGACATGATGAGACGCGGTGCGATTCGCGGCGTGTTCGACGGCCTCCATCAGTTCACGCGCTACTTCTCTCCCAAACAGCACAACCGTCCGGTCACAGAAAAAAGGGGATAGATTTATCTTCCAGATAATAAATCTGTCCCCTTTTTCCTCTAGTTAACCATCACCTCGTCCAGTGCCTGCCCGAGGATGCTGACCGTGCGCTCGATATTGCGCAGCTTTTCGAGTCCGAACAGACCGATACGGAAAGTCTGGAAGTCGGCTGGCTCGTCGCATTGCAACGGCACTCCGGCGGCGATCTGCAGGCCGTGGTCGGCAAATTTCTTGCCGTTCTTGATGTCGGCATCGTCGGTGTAGCTCACCACTACACCAGGGGCCTGAAAGCCGGCTGCGGCCACGCTTTTGATGCCTTTACCAGTCAACATGGCGCGCACCCGATCGCCCAGCGCCTGTTGTTCGCCGCGGACTTTGTCGAAACCGTAGGCTTGCGTCTCTTTCATCACTTCGTTGAACCGCGCGAGGGAATCGCTGGGCATGGTCGCATGGTAGGCATGTCCGCCCTGTTCGTAGGCCTGCATGATCTGAAGCCACTTTTTCAGGTCGCAGGCGAAGCTGCTGCTTTGCGTCTGTTCGATGCGCTCGAGGGCCAAAGCACTGAACATCACCAGGGCGCAGCAAGGGGAGGCGCTCCAGCCTTTCTGCGGTGCGCTGATCAGCAGGTCGACTGCGCATTTGTGCATATCAACCCAAATCGTGCCTGAGGCGATGCAGTCCAGCACGAACAGGCCACCCACCGCATGCACGGCGTCGCCGACGGCTCGCAGGTAGTCGTCGGGCAGCATGATCCCTGATGAGGTTTCAACGTGGGGGGCGAAGACAATCTGCGGCTTCTGCGCCTCAATGGCTGCGAGCACTTCGTCCAGAGGGGGTGGGGCATAGGCAGCCTGGCGACCCGTGTCGACCGGTCGGGCTTTCAGCACCGTGGTGGCCGCCGGGATGTTGCCCATCTCAAGGATCTGGCTCCAGCGATAACTGAACCAGCCATTGCGTATCACCAGGCATTGCTGGCCGGTGGCAAACTGTCGCGCCACCGCTTCCATGCCGAACGTGCCGCTGCCCGGGACCACCGCAACAGCCTGGGCGTTGTAGACCTGTTTCAGGGTCCTGGAAATGTTCTTCATCACGCCTTGAAATGACTGCGACATGTGGTTGAGCGAGCGGTCGGTGTAGACCACTGAGTACTCGACCAGCCCCTCGGGATCGATACTGGGATATAGCTTTGACATGGAGTAACTCCTTTGGCAGAAAATCTCAGTGGTATTGACCCTGCCCCAAGCCTTGGCAAATGACAAGATTGCTCGTGATTGAATGGCGACTTCTGTCTAGCGGTTGGCATCATCCGTTAAGAAGGGGGGCAGCCGGACCGAAGCTGGCGGTCAGCATTGGCTGAAATTAGCCGATTAGGGTCTGCTGTGAACGCTCCTGGCCAATTGCTACCCGCCATCCATTCCTCACCTGTTCATCATCTCGCCATGATGTATATCGCCCTCCATCGCGTCCTTGCCATGGTCGGAAAGCTGGGCGTCAAACCACTGGTGAAGCGCCGTTATCAAGGCTGGATCCGAGGTCTTGAAGAGCAATTGGGCGCCGCCTTCGATGTCTGTGTACTCGATCGCAATCTGTCCAGGCTTGGCGGCTTTCAAGTCAGCCAGGCCCGGCATGTCCTGGCCATGGATGTGCGCCGGGCCTGAAAAGTCGCCCTTGAGAAAACGCTCGTGAATTGCCTGGAGATGCTGGCGAATCAACTGCACTTGGGCAGCATCTCCGGGCTGCTTGGCGACCACTTGCTGAATGCCGCCTTCAGCGGTCTTGGTGAAGACATGGGTTGTCGCTGCGAGGCTGAACGGCATGACATCCTGGCTGCGCCCCGCCACCTCGGCTTGCCGTTGTGTGTCGGCGTCCGAATGCTCCACGGGCTGAGCGTGAAGGTTTGCGGCAAGCGCCCAGAGCACTGTTGAGGCGATGGCGGTTTTTAGCACGGTCTTTCTCCAACAGGGGCAGGGCGTCTAGCGATGCCGGCGCTTCAGTCCCGCTGTCACGCTCGCAACAGCGGGACTTGGGTGTCGGTGACCATCAGCGACTTATTGATCAGCCATGCAGAGGGTTCGATGGGACCCATGCACACCCGCTTAACGGATCAATCAGCGTATCGGCCCAGGCGGCACTGCCGGAATCATGCGCCACCCTTCGGGGCACTGGCGCACATTCGGGTAGTAGCCTCGGGCGGAATCGCAGTAGTACCAATTGGCGGCGGGAGGAGGGGCGGTTGGCGCTGAAGCCGTAGTCCCGGGAGGTGGGGCAACCATCACTGGAGCTGGGCTGGCCTGGTAGTAGTACACCGGCGGGGCCGGATAGTAATAAACCGGATAGGCGGGGTAGTAATACGGGTTGAAGACGTGCGCGGCTTCCCAGCCCAGGCCCAAACCAATGCCCAGACCCCACCATCCGGCATCCCCGCCGTGACCGCCATGTCCACCGCCATGGGACTCGGCATTGGTCGGCAAGGCGAGACTGGTCGCCAGCAGGATGATGCCTGCCAACACACATCGGCCGATCAGGCTTGATTTGTTCATTTGAGTTCATCTCGACACCGAGGGGTCAATTTGAGCATAGGAGCCGGCAGGGTGGAGAATCTGATCCATATCAGTAAACGGATAGACGGGCGAACAAGGGGATGGATGGTCAATCGCGACCGCATATCGGGGGCCTACGGTTGCGCCAGAATCCGCCGACTTGTGCGCCTCGGGGCTGCTCGGTCCCCGGTCTGCTAACCTGCGCACAGCTGCCACCCCTCGTTTAGCGGCGTTCGGTGACGGCTCCACGTTTTGGAGACTGCACATGATCAAGCCTTCGCCCAACCCCCCGGACACCGCTCCGATTTCCCCGGACGAACCCGCCCTCGACCTTCACGTCCCCTCGATGGCCGACATCAAGGCCATACCGCGCACACCCTGCACCCTGTTCAGCGTCGACCCCGAGGCCACGGCCGAAACCCTGATGGTGTACCTGGTCGAGACGCTGGCCTCGGTCGATGTGATGGTCGATCAGTTGGTCGATCATCTGGAAGGTGGGTCGTTTTCTGCGTCTCGCAAAGGGCAGCAAACGACCCTGAGAACCAGTTTTTTCTTGTGAGTAACGTCGAGGTGCCAGGCAACAGGCAGCCAGTACCGTGACAGCACAGAACAAGGCAATTACAATTTGATTAACATCCCGCGATTTGAGCGATTGAATACCCCATGGAAAGCAAGACTGCGCGCCTCACGGTGCTCATAGATCCCGTCAAGAAAAAAGCGTTCGAGGAACTCTGTGCAGCACAAGACCTGACGTCTTCGCAGGTTGTCCGGCAACTGATTCGTGACTATCTGGCCACTCACGGCGCCAGCTATACGACCAAGAGCAAGCATGCCGTCAGCACCAAGTCATGAGCCAACACTGGCCGTTAGTCTCTAGAGGGTCGATGTACCTTCTACGTGACTGACAGCTTTGGCCAGTGCGGTGTTGAAGTCGGCGTGGTAATGCTCCGGGCCAATTTCTTGCAGGATACCCACCCTGTCTAGCTTGCTGAGCACCTTCTTATTCGCTTCGCAGAGCTTTACCACGATATTGCGCTTGTGCAGCTGCTGAATGACCTCCTCCAGCACTTGCAGGCCCGTGATATCCATAAACGGTACGCGTTTCAGGCGGATGATCAGCAGACGTGGGTCTGTATGGGTCTGTGCCAGGACACGCTCGAAAGTCTCGGCCGCGCCAAAGAACAGTGGCCCTTCAATCGTATAAATCAGTATCCCCGGCGGCAAGTGTGCATGGCCATTGGCTCTCAGCTCTACTTCAAGCTCGTGCTCGACGACCTGTTGCACCTCCACGGATGAAGCCATGCGACGCATGAACTGCAACATGGCAAGAATGACACCGATATTCACGGCGATAACCAAGTCACTGAACACTGTGAGGCTGAAGGTGATGAGCAGAATCGACACGTCTGCGCGCGGGGCTCGCTGGACCATGCGCTTGAAGTGTCTCAACTCGCTCATGTTGTACGCCACCACGAATAGAATGGCGGCCAGGGCGCACAGTGGGATGTTCGAGGCTAAAGGTGCCAGAAACAGAATAATAAGCACCAAGGTGATCGCGTGCGTAATGCCGGCCAGCGGGCTTGTGCCGCCGTTACGGATATTGGTTGCAGTGCGGGCAATGGCTCCGGTAGCGGCGAAGCCGCCAAACAGTGGCGTGACCAGATTAGCCACTCCCTGACCGATCAGCTCCTGATTGGAGTCATGCTTGGTGCCCGCCATGCCATCGGCCACCATTGCAGACAGAAGCGATTCGATTGCTCCAAGCATGGCGATAGTGAAAGCCGGACCAATCAAATCGATGACCCGAGACAGCGTGATTTCAGGCAGGCCAAACGCTGGAAGACCTTGAGGTATGCCGCCAAATGCGCTGCCAATCGTGGCTACCCCCTCGAAATGAAAGGTTGACTGTATCGCCGTAGCTACCGTCATTGCGACCAGCGGGCCAGGCACCCGTTTGAGACCGGGAATTTTGGCCGCGGTGATTACCAGGAAAAGACTGAGTGCAGCCAGCAGGGTGGTGGCGATATGAAGATCCGGGAGCGCCTGTAGCAAATGCCAGAGCTTTTCATGGAAGTGCTCTCCACTGATCGTCGGTAAGCCGAAAAAGTCTCTCCACTGCCCGACCCAGATGATCACGCCGATGCCGGCGGTAAATCCGACGATCACTGGATCGGGGATAAACTTGATGATTGCACCAAGCCGGGCGACCCCGAGCAATAACAGCATGGCGCCCGCCATCATCGTAGCGATTTGCAGGCCGTCAACCCCATGCTTGGCCGTGACGCCCGCCAGAATCACGATGAACGCACCTGTTGGCCCTGCAATCTGTAAGCGGCTCCCCCCAAAGAGCGAAACCAGCAAACCGCCAATGATTGCGGTGTAGATGCCTTGCTCAGGCTTGACGCCAGATGCAATGGCAAACGCCATGGCCAAGGGGAGCGCCACGATCCCGACGATCACGCCAGACACCAGATTGCGCAGCCAGTGCTTTCGACCCAACAACCCCGCCTTCCATGCCTCACCTATCGCAATCACGGCTAGCTCCTCAGTGCATGCATGTGCATAATATTAACATGCAGTGATAATTTAAATACCTTGGAACCACTGCTTCGTACGGCTGGAGATGTTGCCTGTAAAGCTCGGACGGAACTGAGCGGGCATACACTGCATATAGAGAATTTTGAGAAAGCGCGTAGCGTGGTGACAGACATGAATCGCAAAGATGTGAAAAGCAAGCACGCCGAAGGCGTGACCTTTGATACCCATTTGATCGCAAACCCGACCAATCCCAAGGAGTGGATTGTGTTCTTCAAAAAGGACGCCGGGAGGAGTTATTTTTTGGTTGATGACAATGAAGAGGTCGAGTCTTTCGGACATCTGGATGACTTGATTGCCGAGCTTCGAGACTTGGGCCTCAAGACCGCTGAAATCCATTTTTGACCTTTGGATGACGACTTGGCGACGCTGCCAGGTTCAAGGAGAGAATCGAGGCAACGCATGTTTACCCTCGACCTTCACGTCCCCTCGATGGCCGACATCAAGGCCACGCCGCGCACACCCTGCACCCTGTTCAGCGTCGACCCCAAGGCCACGGCCGAAACCCTGGCCGGGTGCTGGATCAGATCGATCCGCGTGAGTAGAGCCCCCAGATCACGCGAGAGTCAAAACGGCAGGGGCGGCATTGCGCCGCCCCTGTTCAAGCGACGGGCCACTGCGGCACGGGCCGAAGCAACCCATCCTCTACCTGCGTTTCACTTCAGGTCGAAGCGATCCAGGTTCATCACCTTGGTCCACGCCGCCACGAAGTCATGGACGAACTTCTCTTGCGCCCCGGCGGTGGCATAGACCTCTGCCAGCGCCCGCAGCTGCGCGTTGGAACCAAATACCAGATCGACACGAGTGGCGGTCCACTTTGGCTGGCCGGTCTTGCGGTCGCGACCTTCGAACTCCTCATTGGCCTCCGAGACCGGTTTCCATTCCACCCCCATGTCCAGCAGGTGGGTGAAGAAGTCGTTGGTCAGCGCTTCCGGCCGCGTAGTGAAGACGCCGTGGGCGGTTTTTCCGACGTTGGTGTTGAGCACGCGCAGGCCACCGATCAGCGCGGTCATTTCCGGTGCAGTGAGGGTCAGCAGTTGCGCCTTGTCGATCAGCAACTGCTCGGCCGGTACGCGGTAGCGGGTCTTGAGAAAGTTACGGAAACCGTCGGCAATCGGTTCGAGGAAGCCGAACGACTCGACATCGGTCTGTTCCTGGCTGGCGTCCATGCGCCCCGGCCTGAAAGGCACCGTGACGTTGTGCCCGGCGGTTCGCGCGGCTTGTTCGACACCGGCACCGCCGGCCAGCACGATCAGGTCGGCCAGCGACACTTTCTTGCCACCGGTGTTGAACTCCTTCTGGATGCTTTCGAGTTTCGCCAGCACCTTCGCCAGTTGTTCCGGCTGATTGGCCTGCCAGGACTTCTGTGGCTCCAGGCGCAGGCGCCCGCCGTTGGCACCGCCGCGTTTGTCGGAGCCGCGGAAGGTAGAAGCCGCCGCCCAGGCCGTGGAGACCAGCTCTGACACGGTCAAGCCCGAGGCCAGCACCTTGCTCTTGAGCGCGGCGATGTCGCCGTCGTTGATCAATTCATGGTCGAGCGCTGGGATCGGGTCTTGCCAGAGCAGCTCTTCGTCCGGCATTTCCGGGCCGAGGTAGCGCGAAAGCGGCCCCATGTCGCGGTGGATCAGCTTGTACCAGGCGCGGGCGAAGGCGTCGGCCAACTGGTCGGGATTGGCCAGGAAGCGACGGGCAATCGGTTCGTAGATCGGATCGAAGCGCAGGGCCAGGTCCGAGGTGAGCATGGTCGGATCACGCCGCTTGGACGGGTCATGGGCATCGGGAATGATGCCGGCCCCCGCGCCGTTTTTCGGTTTCCACTGATGCGCGCCAGCGGGACTCTTGGTCAGTTCCCACTCGAAGCCGAACAGGTTCTCCAGGTAGTTATTGCTCCATTTCGTCGGGGTGGTGGTCCAGGTGACTTCCAGGCCGCTGGTGATGGTGTCGGCCCCTTTGCCGGTGCCGAAGCTGTTTTTCCAGCCCAGGCCCTGTTGCTCCAGGCCGGCCGCTTCGGGCTCGGGCCCGACGTTGTCGGCAGGGCCGGCGCCGTGGGTTTTGCCGAAGGCGTGGCCGCCCGCGATCAGCGCCACGGTTTCTTCGTCATTCATGGCCATGCGGCCAAAGGTTTCACGGATGTCCAGCGCTGAAGCGACCGGGTCCGGTTGGCCTTCCGGGCCTTCCGGGTTGACGTAGATCAGGCCCATTTGCACGGCGGCGAGGGGATTCTCCAGATGACGCCCGTCCTCGGTACGGCTGGCTTCGTTTTTTCCCGGTTCTGCGACGAGTGGCACATCGCCGGGTGCTTGTACCGGCTTGTTGTCATCTTTGCCGTAGCGCGTGTCGCCGCCCAGCCATTTGTTTTCCGAGCCCCAGTAGACGTCTTCATCCGGTTCCCAGACGTCCGCACGGCCGCCGGAAAAACCGAAGGTCTTGAAGCCCATGGATTCCAGGGCGACGTTGCCAGTCAGTACGATCAGATCGGCCCAGGAAATATTGCGGCCATATTTTTGCTTGATCGGCCAGAGCAGCCGGCGCGCCTTGTCCAGGCTGACGTTGTCCGGCCAGCTGTTGAGTGGGGCAAAGCGCTGCTGGCCGGAGCCGGCGCCGCCTCGACCGTCACCGGTGCGGTAAGTACCGGCGGCGTGCCAGGCCATGCGAATGAACAGGGGGCCATAGTGGCCGAAGTCGGCCGGCCACCAGTCCTGCGAGTCCGTCATCAGCGCGTTCAAGTCATGCTTGAGCGCCACAAAGTCCAGGCTCTTGAAGGCCTCGGCATAGTTGAAACCCTCGCCCATAGGGTCGGACAGGGGCGAGTGCTGGTGCAGGATCCTCAGGTTCAGTTGGTTGGGCCACCAGTCGCGGTTCGTTGTGCCACCGCCGGCGGCATGATTGAACGGGCATTTCGATTCAGTTGCCATGTGTGCGCTACCCTCGGTCGTGTCCATGCCGCCATCCGGCCCGGTGCGGGCGGGAAAACGGCAAGTGAAATCAATGACTCAGGCGGCGGGCCCGGCAGGTCGATCAACGGATCGTCGGGGCTACGCGGGGATTCATGACAGCGGCAGTCGATGTGCCAACAGATCACCCACGGTACGCCTGGTCGGTTTCTGACTCATTCTTGTCTCGATACAGGTCTCGGCCGGCCAGAGTGCACCGGCAGAAGCTAATGCTAGTCGCCCGTTGGCGAGTCAGCTAATAGTCGCAGTATTGGCAGGTGATAGGCGCAATCTCTCAGCCCTTCACAGACTGTTGCAGGCGCCGCCGGGCAATGTGCCACAATAGTTGTTCGTTACGGCATCACGATCAGGCGGAATGAATGGACGGCCTTGGTTTTCGGCACGAGCAGGATCGCTACATTGCACAGCAGGTGCAAACGGATCGATTGCATCAGCTGTTTCGCCAATCGGTTTCAGCGGTTTTCGGCAGTTTTCTGGCCGTGATCATGTTGTGCTGGCTGTGTTGGGAGCGGTTTGATCACAACGTGGTTTTCTGGTGGATAGCCCTGCTGACGGGGGCGACGTTATTACGCCTGCTGATGTTCGCAGTCTATTTTCACAGCCCGCCAGCGCAGCGCACGCCGCAGCGCTGGGAACGCAGGTACTGGCTGACGCTGATATTGTCCGCCAGCATCTGGGGCGCTGGAGCCCTGGCGGTCATGCCCAGGGACGACCTGTTGGCCCAAGTGCTGGTCATGCTGTTTACCGTCGGTATGTCGGTCAGTGCGGTGTCCTGCTACTCGGCCTACCGCTACATGACGGTGGTGTCGATTTCCCTGGTGCTGATGCCTTGCACCCTGTGGCTGCTGTTCCAGCCGTCAACCCTGCAAACCGGGGTGGCCGTGGCGGTCATGGTGTTCGCCTCATTCGTGTTCAGGGCCACCAGCAGCCTGGCCAATGCGGTGGAAACCGCCTTTCGGCTGACCCGGGAAATGGAACTGGCCCACAGCATTTCCACGCGCGCGGCGCAAACTGATGAACTCACCGGCCTGAAAAACCGGCGGGCTTTTTTCGAACATGCCCAGCATCTCTACAGCCATTGCCGAAACTACCAGTTGCCGCTTTGCGCGGTGATGCTGGACATGGATCACTTCAAACACATCAACGACACCTACGGGCATCAGATCGGCGACCAGGTCCTGCGGCAAATGGGCGTGGTGATCGGTCAATCCTTTCGCGAGAGCGACGTCCACGGTCGATTGGGCGGGGAGGAGTTCGCGGTCTTGCTGCCCAATACCTCCATCGAGACCGCCCAGGCCATTGCCGAGGACCTCATCCAGTCCATTTCCGGACTGATGACCGGCCCGGTTCACTGCATAACGGCCAGTGTCGGTGTCGCGGCCATGGCGCCCGGCGATAATGATTTGCACAGCTTGATGTGCAACGCCGATAAAGCCCTGTACCGCGCCAAGGCCCGTGGGCGCAACCAGGTCGCGGTGGCCGAGTAGCCCTTGACGGCAGTCGAAGCCGATCGGGTTTCAATGGCTGCCACTGGTCAATACGACATTGATCTATGGGCGTATAAAGACTATTTTTGAGTCTGTAGAGTCAAGAAGAGTATCGGACATGTCCGTCGCCGTGCAGACCCAGGGATTCGACAAAAGCCAGTGCGTGACCGGTTTGCGGGCCGCTGTCGGCATCCTGGAAAAATGGGCCGCGTCCAGCGAGCAGGCCTGCCGCATCCTGCGTATTTCCCGCAGTACCTACACTCGCGCCAAACAGCGTGACCCGGATTGGTCGGTGGCGCTGGATGCCGACCAGATGCAGCGCATCAGTTTTGTGCTCAACATCCACGCCGCGTTGCGACTGATCTTTGATAACCCGGAAAACGTCTACGGCTTCCCGGCGATGGCCAACGATAACGAGTTCTTCAATGGCCGGACCCCGCTCGATGTGATGTCCCAGGGCGACATGATTTCGCTGTACGAGACGTTTCGGCGGATCGATGCGTTGCGGGGCGCGCAATGGTGAGGGTGGAGCAGTTGCCGGCGTTTGCTGGCCAACAACTGCAAGCCTGGCGGCTGGTCAATTCGAAGTTTCCGCCGATTGCGATATTCGATGACGTCGCCGACGCCGATGAGTTTGACGTGCTGTACCAGATCCAGGCACTGACCAATCCGCGGCTGAAAAACGAAGTGGGCCACCTTGAGTTGATACCCAGGGCGGAAATACCGTTCGGCATCCCTGGCTGTTCCTACGCGACAGCGCCCTTTACCCATGTGAATCCGGCGGGCTCGCGCTTCAGCGATGGCCGTTTTGGCGTGTTGTACCTGGCCGATTCCATCGACGCGGCGTTGGCCGAAGTGCAGCATCACCAGAGCCTGTACTGGTCGAAGGTGCACCACCTCAACTACGAGCGCTTTGTATTTCGTGGCTTGTCCTGCTCTTTCGTCGATGCGGCGATGAAAGACGCAACATCCATCCCGATGACCGATCCGCTGTATGCGCCGGACGACTACACCGATTCCCATCGCTTTGGCAGGGCCATCAAGGACGCGGGCTGTCCGGGCCTTCGCTACCACTCCGTGCGGATGCCCGGCAGTCACTGCTGGGCGCTGATGACCCCCAGGCCGGTGCTATCGATTATCCAGACCGCCCATTACGAGATGGTCTGGAACCGGCACATCACCAGCGTCAGCAAAATAAGCGAAGCCTGAACTCAGGCCTTGACCCAGCGTTGGCGGCTCCAGCTGCTCAGCGAATCGACGGCGAACACCAGCAACAGCATGGCCAGAATCACCGTGCTGGCTTGCGCTTCCTGGAACAGGCTGAGGCTGACATACAGCATTTGACCCAGGCCGCCCGCACCGACGAACCCCAGCACACTGGCCATGCGGATGTTGTTCTCCCAGCGGTACAGGACGTAAGCCAGCAGTTGCGGCAGCAGGTTGGGCAGGGTGCCGTAACAGAACGCCCACAACGCGTTGCCGCCTTGCAGGCGAATCGCTTCGGCCGGTTGCGGAGGGGTGTTTTCCAGGGCTTCGGCGAACAGGCGGCCGAGCACGCCGGTGGTGTGCAGCGCCAACGCCAGGGTCCCGGCGTTGGGGCCGAGCCCGGCGGCCAGCACCATCAGTGCCGCCCATACCAGTTCCGGCACCGCGCGCAGGGCATTGAGCAGCAGGCGCGAAGCGCTTTTGAATGGCCAGCCGAAACGCCCGGCGGCGGGCAGTGCCAACAGCAGGCCGAACACCGCCGCGAGCAGGGTACCCAAGGCCGACATGGCGATGGTTTCCAGGGCGCCACGGCCGATGGCTTGCAGATGACCCGCGCTCAGGTCAGGGCTGAGAAATCGCTGCGCATAGGCGCCCATCTGTTTCAGGTTGCCGCTGGCGCCCAATTCGCCAAGGTCGATGCCCAGGTAGCTGAATGAAGCGACGATGGCGACGCCGATGCCAAGCAGCAGCACCAGATTGATCAGGCGATTCATGCCAGCCTCCAGCGCAGCAGGCGGCTGAGTTGATCGGCGAGCAGGACCAGCACGAGGAACGTCAGCAACAGGCTGGCGACTTCACCGCTGGCGAACATGCGCAGCGACAGGTCCATCTGCTGGCCCAGGCCACCGGCCCCGACGAACCCCATCACCACGGAGGCGCGAATCGCGCATTCCCAGCGATACACCGTGTACGACAGCAGCTCTGCCGCGACATTGGGCAAGATCCCGTAGGCAAATGCTGCGAGCCGGCCACTGCCCGCTTGCAGCAATGCGTGGGTCGGGCGCTGGTCGACCGACTCGAAAATCTCTGCATAGACCTTGCCCAACATGCCGCTGTAGGTGATGGCGATGGCCAGCACTCCGGCCGTCGGACCGAGGCCGACCGCACGCACGAAGAGCAGGGCCCAGACGATTTCCGGCACGCTGCGCAGGAAGATCAATAACCCGCGCACCGGCCAGCGCAGCAGTTGTGCCCAGGGACCCGCTCGTCCGGCACGGGACGCCGCCGACAACGACAGCGCCCGGCTGGCCAGCAGGCTGGCGGGGACGGCCAGCAACAACGCCAGAGCCATGCCCGCCGTGGCGATCGCCAGTGTCTGCAAGGTCGCTTGCACCAACAGTTGAAGGAATTCTTCGCCGTGGGCCGGAGGCCAGAAGGCGGAGACGAAACGGCCTATCTCGCTTTGACTGTCACCGGCCAGCAGCACGCTCAGGTCCAGCTCGCTGAAATGGATGCCTGGCCACAACAGGGCAATCGCCAGCAGGCTGAGCAGCAGACGGGGCAGGGCGGCGGGGTCGCGGTTGTCTCGCGTCAGCATCGGGGTATCTGGACGCTCAAGGGCGGCGGAGCAACCGGGGAGAATTGCAGTTGCTCGTTGGCGTAGAGCTTGTCGAGCAGGTCGCGGTCGACCTGGCTGGCCGGCAGGTCGAACAGAATCTGTCCGTCGCGCAAGCCGATGATCCGCGAAAAATGCGCCAACGCCAGTTCCACCGCATGCAGGCTGGCGACCAGGATGACGTTGTGTTCGCGGGCGTGGCGGCAAAGGACCGACAGCGTGTGCTCGGCCAGCACCGGGTCCATGGCTGACACCGGCTCATCGGCCAGCAGCACCTCGGGCGCTTGATACAGCACGCGGGCAATGCCCACGCGCTGCAACTGACCACCGGACAATTGCTGGCACTGCGCGAACAACTTGTCGCTCAGGTCCAATCGGGTCAACGCCGCGCGAGCGCCCGGAATGTCCAGCGGATGCACCAGGTTCAGCAGGCTTTTGCCCAGCCCCCACTGACCGATCTTCCCGGCCAGCACCGCCGTGACCACGCGTTGGCGGGGCGGCAGCGGTGGCGCCTGATGCACCAGGCCGATCCGCGCGCGCAGGCGCTGACGCTGCCGGGCAGACAGCTGCCAGGCCCGCTCGCCCAGCACCTGCAGTTCACCGCTGCTGGGTCGCAGGGCGGTGGCCAGCAGGTTGAGCAGGCTCGACTTGCCGGCACCGGACGGGCCGATGATGGCCACCTGTTCGTTGGTGCCGATGTGCAGGTCCAGGCCCTGCAACGCATGGACACCGTTACTGTGGGTGAGGCTGACGCCATTCAAGTGCAATGTCATTTGAGCAGGTCGGCGGCGCGCGCGGCTTCCTCGATACCCTTGTAGTTCTCGGGGTTGGTTTCGATGAAGCGGCTGGCGGCTTGCAGGTCCAGAATCTCCTTGTCCGCCGGTTTGGCCGGATCGAGGGCGAGGAAGGCGGCCTTGATCTTCGCCGCGAGGGCCGGATCCAGGGTTCCGCGCACGGTCCAGTTGTAGTCGAAGTAGGCCGGGGTGGTGGCAAACACCTTGACCTTGGTGGTGTCGACCTTGCCGGCCGCCACCAGTTTTTCCCAGACGCTGGCGTTCAACACCCCGGCGTCGACCTTGCCGGCCTGGACCCAGGCCACCGTGGCGTCATGGGCGCCGGAGTAGCCGACGCGACTGAAATAGGTTTCCGGCTTGATGCCATCCTTGAGCATGAAATAGCGCGGCATCAGGCTGCCCGAGGTCGAGGACACCGAACCGAAGGCAAAGCTTTTGCCCTTGAGATCGGCCAGGGATTTGACGGCCGGGTCGGCGGTGATGAATTTGCTGGTGAACTGGGCGTCCTGCTCACGCTGTACCAATGGGATGGCGTTGCCGGTTTTTAGGCGTGCCTGCACGAATGTGAAGCCTCCGAGCCAGGCCAGATCGATGCGGTCGGTGGCCAGCGCCTCGACCACCGCCGGATAGTCGCTGACCGGCACGAACTCGACCTTCATCCCCAGCTGCCGCTCCAGGTAGGCGCCCAGTGGCTTGAACTTGCGCAGCAGTTCGGTCGGAGCTTCATCAGGAATCGCGCTGACTTTCAAGGTGTCGGCGGCGTGGGTCAGCAGGGTGCAAACAGACAGGGTCAAGCCGACGGCCAATGCCAGGGTACGCTTGAGCATGGAGGTTCTCCGGTGCATTTACGGAAAAATGACGATGCGCCCGTTACCAGCCAATTGCTGCCGGGCGCTTTGTGAGGGTAGACGAATCGGAACGAGAGGAGGGCGAACGTACAGAGCGATGGTCGTTCGGTCAAGGCCCGCTCCTACAGGCAATACTGTTCAGTTAAGAGATAGAGCGAGCAATCAAAAACCTGTGGCGAGGGAGCTTGCTCCCGCTGGACTGCACAGCAGTCCCATTTTTGGGGGCGCTTCGCGCCCCAACGCGAGCAAGCTCGCTCGCCACAGATGCAGTATTCGTCCTTAACTGAACAGCATTGCGCTCCTACAGCAGACGGCCGTGGAACGCCGCGTCGAAAATTTCCGCCGCGCCGGCCCGGGTGATCGGCAACGGGTTGCCGCCGGCCGACGGATCGACAACGGCCATGTCCGCGATCAGGCCGGCCTGTTTGTCGTCCACCCCCAGTTCAAACAGGGTGTGGGGCACGCCGATGTCCTTGCGCAATTTGAGGACGAAGGCCAGAAAACTGTCGAAGCCCGGGGAGGGCAAGCGCAAATAAGCGGCCAGGCGGGTGATGCGTTCTTCAATGGCCGGGCGATTGAATTTCAGCACGTAGGGCATCAGGGTGGCGTTGGTCATGCCGTGGTGGGTGTCGTACAACGCACCAATCGGATGGGCGAGGGCGTGCATGCCGCCCAGGCCTTTCTGGAAGGCGGTGGCTCCCATCGCCGCGGCCGCGAGCATTTGCCCGCGCGCGTCGAGGTCCGAAGGGGTGTGCACCGCCCGCACCAGTGCGTTGGTCACCAGGCGCATGCCTTCGACCGCAATGCCATCGGCCATGGGGTGGAATCCCGGCGCAC
Source organism: Pseudomonas sp. TE12234 (assembly GCF_054061835.1). Classification (NCBI taxonomy): domain Bacteria; kingdom Pseudomonadati; phylum Pseudomonadota; class Gammaproteobacteria; order Pseudomonadales; family Pseudomonadaceae; genus Pseudomonas; species Pseudomonas sp. TE12234. Next base: position 64,925 of record NZ_JBSSEP010000019.1, on the reverse strand, counting down.
AGTACGCCTCCAGGCAGTGCGCCAAGGCATCCATGCCCGTGCCGGCAGTGACTTTGGCCGGCATGCCGACGGTCAGGGCCGGGTCGCTGATGACCACGCGGGGCATCATTTTCGGGTGGAAGATGATGCGTTTGGTGTGGCTCGCCTCGTCGATGATCACCGCCGCACGGCCCACTTCAGAGCCCGTGCCCGCCGTGGTCGGCACCGCGATGACCGGGGCGATGCGGCTTTCATCGGCGCGGGTCCAGTAGTCGCCGATGTCTTCGAAATCCCAGACCGGGCGGGTCTGGCCGCTCATGAACGCAATGAGCTTGCCCATGTCCAGGCCGCTGCCGCCGCCGAAGGCGATCACCCCGTCGTGTTGGCCGGCGCGCCAGGCGTCGAGTCCGCCGGCCAGGTTGGCTTCGACCGGGTTGGGCTTGAGGTCGCAGAACAGCGCCACGCCCAGACCGGCGGCGCGCAGAGCATCGAGGGCCGCCGTGGTGATCGGGGCCCGTGCCAGGCCACTGTCGGTGACCAGTAACGGTCGCTGGATCCCCTGGCTGCGACAGACCTCGGCCAGCTCGGTGATGCGGCCGACACCGAAGCGAATGCTCGTGGGGTAATTCCAGTTTCCGGTCAGGCTCATGGTTCAGATCTCGTGGCGCAGATGGAAGGATTTGGCACGGGTCAGGTGTTCATAGCCCAGCCGCGACAAGGTCACGCCGCGCCCGCTGTTCTTCACGCCGGTCCAGGCCAGGGCCGGGTCCAGGTAATCGCAGCGATTCATGAACAGAGTGCCGGTGTCGATCTCGTCGCCCAGGCGTTCGGCGGCGGCGAGGTCCTGGGTCCAAATGGAGGCGCTGAGCCCGAACTCGCTGTCGTTGATCAAGGCGAGCGCCTCGTCGTCGCCGCTCACCGGCATGATGCCGACCACCGGACCGAAGCTTTCATCGCGCATGACGGACATGTGATGGGTGACATCGACCAGCACCTGCGGCGCCAGATAAGCACTGCCCGGCACATCGACGGGAAAGGCCTTCGGATCGATCAGCGTCTTGGCGCCCTGGGCCAGGGCCTCGGCGATCTGGGCGCGCACGAAGACCGCCGCGCCAGGCGTCACCAGCGGCCCGAGCGTGGTGGCCGGGTCCAGTGGATTGCCCAGCACGTACTGACGGGTCAGGTTGGCGAAGCGCTCGATAAAGGGCAGATAGATTTTTTGATCGACATAAATGCGTTCGACGGCGCAGCAGCTTTGCCCGGAATTGAAGAAGCTGCCGTCCACCAGGTTTTCTACCGCATGTTCGAGGTGGGCGTCGGCCCGCACGTAGGCCGGGTCTTTACCGCCGAGTTCGAGGCCCATGCCGAGGAAACGTCCCGTGGCCGCGCTTTCCATGGCCCGGCCAGCGTCCACCGACCCGGTGAAATTGACCTGTTGTACCTGTCCGCCGGCAATGATCGCGGCGGTCTGGTCATGGTCGAGCAACAGGTTCTGGAACAAACCGCGCGGCAGTTGGGCGCGATGCATGGCGGCGGCAAACCGTTCGCCCACCAGCAGGGTTTGTGAAGCGTGTTTGAGGATCACCGCGTTGCCGGCCATCAACGCCGGGATAATCGTGTTGACGGCGGTCAGGTAGGGGTAATTCCACGGAGCAATCACCAGCACCGTGCCCAGCGGTTCACGTTTGATCAGCCGGCGAAAACCGGCGATGGGCGTGGGTTCAACCGCTGCCAGGGCCTGCGGCGCTATGGCGATCATGTAACGCGCGCGTTCCTCAAAACCCCGCAGCTCGCCCGCGCCAAAACGCACCGGACGGCCCATTTGCCATGCCAGCTCCGGGACGATTTCGTCTTTCATGGCCAGCATCGCGTCCACCGCCGCGCTGCAAAAAGCCGCGCGCTCGCTCAGTGGCCGGCGTTTCCATTGCGCCTGGGCGATCTTGGCCGCCGCCAAGGCCTGTTCGATCTGTGTCGCCTCGGCATATTGGCGCTCGGCGTAAACCCGGCCATCCACCGGCGAAATAAGCTGAATAGTCGAAGACATGTCGGTCTCAATAGCGCTCGAAGCCGCGCTGCAATTCCCAATCGGTCACCCGCCGGTCGTACTCTTTCTGTTCCCATTCGGCGGTGTGCACGTAGTGGTCGACCACTTCATCACCGAAGGCTTCGCGCAACATGCTCGAACCCTGGAGGGCGGTACTGGCCTCGCGCAAGGTCTTGGAGACTTCGGGCAGTTGCTCGTCGAGATAGGCATCACCCTCGAAGGGTGGGGCGAGGTCGAGTTTCTCGTCGATCCCCGCCAGCCCGGCAGCGATCAACGCGGCGAAGGCCAGGTAGGGATTAAGGTCGGCGCCGCCAATGCGGCATTCGATGCGGATGGATTTGCTGCCCTCGGCGCACAGGCGAAAGCCGGCGGTGCGGTTGTCGCGGCTCCACACCGCTCGGGTCGGGGCGAAGGTGCCGGCCTGAAAGCGCTTGTAGGAGTTGATGTAGGGCGCGAGAAAACAGGTGATGTCGTTGGCGTATTTGAGCTGCCCGGCCACCCAGGAACGCATCAGTTTCGACATGCCGAACTCGGCCTTGGCGTCGTAAAAAAGAGGTTTTCTGGCGTTCTTGTCCCACAGCGAATTGTGGATGTGGCTGCTGGAACCGGCGGCGTCATAGCGCCACTTGGCCATGAATGTAATCGCCTTGCCTTGCAGTTGCGCGATCTCCTTGCAGGCATGCTTGATGATGACGTGATGGTCGGCCATGGTCATGGCATCGGCGTAACGGATGTTGATTTCTTCCTGTCCCGGTCCCCATTCGCCCTTGGAGTTTTCCACGGGAATGCCGGACGCCTGCAGGTGCTTGCGAATTGCCCGCAGCACCGGCTCTTCGCGGGTGGTCTGCAGGATGTTGTAGTCCTCGATGTAGTGACCCGCGGTTTTCGGCTTGTGGTAGTTGCGCTTGTGGATGGCTTCGTAACTTTCGTCGAACAGGTAGAACTCCAGCTCCGAGGCGAACATGCCGGTGTAGCCGCGCTCACGCAGACGCTCGACCTGCTTTTTCAGGATCGCCCGGGGGCTGTGCGGCAGGTCCCGTCGATGGTGATGGTCAAGCACATCGCAGAGCACCAGTGCCGTGCACTCAAGCCAAGGCACCTTGCGCAGGGTGCGCATGTCAGGCTTGAGCACAAAGTCGCCGTAGCCTTTGCTCCAGCTGGCGGCGGCATAACCGGGCACCGGTTCCATGTCGATGTCGTCGGCCAGCAGGTAATTGCAGCAGTGGGTTTCTTCATGGCCGCTGTCGATGAAAAACTCGACCTGAAAGCGCTTGCCGACCAGTCGCCCCTGCATGTCGACCATGCACACCAGGACGGTATCGATTTCGCCAGAGGCGGCAGCACGCTTGAGTTCATCAAAGCTGAGGAGAGGCTCGGTCATCACGGCAAGTCCTGCGCAAATGGTGTTGGGCCTGTCTGAGTTAGCTGTTGCAGACGCTCTCCAGAAAAACCCAGAACCTGCAGATGCGAGCATCGTGAGCAATAAGCTGCACTAAGCTTAGCCTACTGTCGCTTTTCGCAAGTTTCGCTGATCAAAGCCTTATAAATTGGCTTGAACACTGCCGGGAACAGGCCCATCGGTGCAGGCCGGCGCGGGTTCGCGAGGAGAAAAGAAATGGCAAAGAAGAACGAGCACAACACCTACCGTCACCTCAAACAGCAATACCCGCAGTACCTGGACGCCGTGGAGGCGTTGGGTGCGGCCGTGCGTGAGGCGGGGCCGCTGGAGGAGAAAGCGGTCCAGTTGATCCAGCTTGGCGCCGCGGCGGCCATCCATTCCGAAGGCGCCGTTCACAGTCATGCCCGGCGGGCCGCGCAAGCGGGGGCAACGCAGGAGGAAATCCGCCACGCGCTGATCGCATTGACCAGCACGATCGGTTTCCCTACTGTCGTGGCCGCCATCAGTTGGGCGCAAGATGTGATGGACGAGGTGGCACCCTAGTCCCAACTGCCTGGCATTGCGTTTCACCAACAGATTACGGAGTGGGTCGGGCATTGATCGAACGACGGCAATTCAGCGGCGGCATGAAGGGCAAGAACCTTCGCTATCTCAATGAGCACACAGGCGACCTGCGAACGGTTCGAACAGGATTCCTGTTGCTTGAACATTTCTCGTTGCCTGCGTTTACCCAGGCGCTGGATACCTTTGTCACGGCCAATCTGTTGCGCCCGGGGGCTTTTGCTTCGCGAACCTTTGGCCTGAACGACGGCGAAGTGGTCAGCGATCTGGGGTTGGTGATCCGGCCCGATGCCCGGCTCGACTGTGCAGAGATCAAAGCGCTGGACCTGCTGGTCATTTGCGGTGGCTATCGGACGGAACTGAAGGCCAGTGACGGGTTTGTCACCCTGCTCAGGACCGCATCGGAGCAGGGCGTCAGTCTGGCTGGCTTGTGGAACGGTGCATGGTTCCTGGGCAAGGCCGGTTTGCTCGAGGGTTACCGCTGCGCCATTCACCCCGAGCATCGCCCGGCGCTCGCGGAGTTCTGCAAGGCCACGCAGGTCAGCAGTGAGCCCTATATCATCGATCGGGACCGGCTCACCGCGTCCAGTCCTTCCGGGGCGTTCCACATGGCGCTGGACTGGATCAAAGGCCTGCACGACAAGGCGCTCGTCGAGGGCATCGAGGACATCCTGGCGTTCGAGGAGTCTCGTTACCGACGCATCAAGCCCACTGAGAACATCTGTGTCAGCGCGCCATTGCGCGAGGTGGTCAAGTTGATGGATGCCAACCTCGAAGAGCCGCTGGAGCTGGAACAACTGGCGGTCTACGCGGGGCGTTCGCGGCGGCAGCTGGAGCGTTTGTTCCGCGAGCAACTGGGCACGACGCCGCAACGCTACTACATGGAGCTGCGTATCACGGAAGCGCGGCGGCTGTTGCAGCACACCGAGTTGTCCCAGGTCGATGTGCTGGTGGCCTGCGGGTTCGTTTCACCCAGCCATTTCAGCAAGTGCTACAGCGCCTACTTCGGTTACCGGCCATCGAAGGAAAAGCGCCTCGTCAAATAAAACCCGTTCCTGAATCAGCGCGAACGAGCCTGTCGAATCGGCGCTTCGATACCCGCGATTTTGCGCAACAGCGCTGTGCCGATTTCGTCATCCTCCGCGGCCAAAGCCATCAAGCCAGCCAGTCTTGAACAGACCATCCTGAGCGGTCTGTTCAAGGAGATGACCATGATTCAACTGAGCCTGATCGAAGCCCGAGAGCTGGCCGAATCGATCCTGTTGCACAACGGTTTTAATCTGGCCCATGCGCAAGCGGTGGCGGCGACGGTGGTCGCCGGCGAGCGAGATGGCTGCGCCTCCCATGGCTTGTACCGGGTTCTGGGGTGTGTGAATTCCCTGCGGGCCGGCAAGGTGTCGGCCACGGCCGAGCCGCAGGTGATCGACCAGGCGCCGTCGATCGTGCGGGTGGATGCCGGGGGTGGCTTCTCGCAATTGGCGTTCCAGGCGGGGTTGCCGTTGCTCGCGCAGAAAACCCGAGCCAACGGCATTGCCGCTCTGGCGATCAACCACTGCGTGCATTTTTCCGCACTATGGGTGGAGATCGAGCAACTGACCGCAGAGGGGCTGGTCGCGCTGGCGTGCAACCCGAGCCATGCCTGGGTAGCGCCGGCCGGGGGGCGCCTGCCGGTGTTCGGCACCAATCCCATTGCCTTTGGCTGGCCGCGTGGGGGACAGGATCCTTTTGTGTTCGACTTTGCCACCAGCGCCATCGCCCGTGGCGACATCGAACTGCACCGCCGCGCCGGCGAGGCGATCCCCGAAGGCTGGGGCGTGGACGCGCAGGGCCAGCCGACAACCGACGCCAACGTGGTGCTCGACAGCGGCGCGATGCTGACGTTTGGCGGGCACAAGGGCTCGGCGCTGGCGGCCATGGTCGAGTTGATCGCCGGGCCGTTGATCGGTGACCTGACCAGCGCCGAATCGCTGGCTTACGACGCTGGCAGCAAGTCTTCGCCGTACCATGGCGAACTCATCATCGCACTGGATCCCCGACGCTTTCTGGGCGACTCGACGCAGGAGCATCTGGCCAGGGCCGAAGGGTTGTTTCAGGGCATTGAAGGGCAGGGCGCGCGTTTGCCGTCGCAGCGCCGTTATGCGGCGCGAGCGCGCAGTGTGGTGCAGGGGGTGCAGATTCCCGAGGCCCTGTACAACGACCTCAAGGCACTCCTGACCTGATTGCAACGGCACGCCACTTGTCCCACCAGGCGCGAGCTTGTTCCGGGCGGCGCTCCGACGATAGGGGGCCATTGATTCAGTCTCTTTGTCGACTGACGCGCCGCTATCGCGAGCAAGCTCGCTCCCTCAGGTTGATTGAGTTCCGTCAGTGGAGGACGCGCTACAACACGGCCTGCACTCTCGACCCTGACCGCCCACCTTGAAACCACCCAAAACGCTGAGAGCCAGTGTGTGGGCCCGGCACTAATATGATTTGCCATGGTCAATAAAGCCCGCACCGATCCTCATCGGTCGCATGGCTCGACGCCGACCGCGTTCGCCTCGGTATTTTGATCAAGGACAGTGAAAACATGCTCGCCGCCATATAATCCGCACCGCCTTCACCGGGTTCCGTGAATCGGGACTCGCGTTCGTTTGCCCCTCCATCCACATCGAAGATTTAACGCATGTACCTACGCAAAATTGCAGTTGGGCTGTCGGCCCTTGTTTTGCTCTCGTCCGGGGCACAAGCCCGCGGTCTGATGGATTTCATCAAGCTGCCCACCCAGCATCAGGAATCGACGTCGCGCTCGGGGTCGATCAGCCAGGCCGCGGCCCTGGACCTTTATTCCAACAAGCAGAAGCAGGCATCGTTTGACGGCTGCGCCGATCTGTTCCCGGCGGCGAAACCGCTCAGCATGGCCACTGTGTCGGCAACGATGAAACCCCTGGCCCTGTGCTCCGACAACTTTGCGGTGCTGTACTCGCAAACCAGCAAGACGCCGCTGATCGTGGTCGAGCGCCTTAACGCCGCGCAGCTGCAGGACGCCAAAGGGGAGGAGCGCACCAATCAGTTCTATCCGGACCCACGCATTCCCAAGAGCGGGCGGGCCGAGTTGAGCGACTACCGTAGCCAGCATCCGGCGGTGGACCGAGGCCACCAATCCCCGGCCGCCGATGCACCGACCCCCAATGCAATGGCGCAGTCCTTCGCGCTGTCGAACATGGTGCCGCAAGACCCCACCAACAATCGCAAGATCTGGAGCAAGGTCGAGTCTGATGTCAGAAAGTTCGCCCAGCGAGCCAATGGTGATGTCTATGTCTTTACCGGCCCGCTGTTTGATTCAGGCCATGCCACCGTCGGCGACAACAAGGTGTGGGTACCGACCCGCCTGTTCAAGCTGGTTTATGACGCATCGTCCAAACGTGCCTGGGCCTACGTGCTGCCCAATGCCGAAACCCGTATCGAGCGGCCGATGGACTATGACGCGTTCGTCAAGAGCACCGGGCTCAACTTGCTGGGCAATCTGCCGGTCTCGGGTTCGGTAGGGCGTACCTGACGGCTTGATGGGCTGCCCCCCAAAGGTTGGCTGCAACCTTTGGGGGCTTCATTCAGTTCCGGTGGCCGGGTTGATTGTCATTGGCGTGACTCATGGGTTCTTCGGCCAGTCCCACTCACAACAGCAGTCGATGATGCCGTGCTTCTGGTACGCATTGATCGTACGCGCCAAAAACAACTCCAACATGGCCACACCACATGCACCCGTTACGACAAAGCCTGCACAACGAACTGCACGCGCGCCCGTCACTGTATTTCGATGAACCGGCCCATGTATTTCATCTGGCCTTCCTCGGCAACGAACAGGCGTGCAATGCCTTCCTGCAAAGCTGCTGCCTTGACGCCCTCGACCTGAATGCCGCCCAGGGCATTACCCGGCTCGAAGGCCACGCGCTGAAATGGGAGCGCCATGCTGAGTTCTTCACCCTGACCCTGGTGGTCACTTCCTCCCGCGATGACCTGACTTGGACAACCTTGCCCGAGTTGTTGGCGTGCAAGGTCGAAGCGCATTTGCCGGCGCTGATCAACTCGGTGCAGATCGTGGTGCGGGGTGAAGCCGGGCTGGACCTGTCCCGCTATGGCTTCAAGGACCCTTGCGGTTCCTGCGTGGGCGGTGGCGATGCGGTGGTGTGGAGCGATTTTCGTATCAGCGAGGACGGCGACAACCGTCTATTGTTCGTCAACCGGCGTCTCAACGCGTACCGCCAGGGCCGAATGATTCGACGCCTGCTCGAAATCGAGACCTACCGGATGATGGCCTCGTTATCCCTGACCATGGCCAAGACCCTGAGCGCGCAGCTCGATGTGTTCGACAAGACCTTGGTCACGCTCTCGGAGCGCAACGCCGATCCCCATGGCAGTAACGCAAAGGCGCTGCTGGCGGATATTTCCAACCTGTCGGCGCAAGTGGTCAGCAGTACCGCGAAGACCCGTCACCGCTTCAGCGCCACGCAGGCCTATGCGCAACTGGTGTTCGAGCGCCTGGGTGAGTTGCGCGAAACTCACGTCGGCGACTGCCAGCGTCTTGGTGTGTTTATCGATCGCCGCTTCAAACCCACCGTCAGGTACTGCACCGCCACTGAACAGCGCTTGGAGCACTTGGCCGAAAGCGTGGCCAACCTGGGTGATCTGCTTCAGGCACGGGTCCAGGTCGAAATGGAAGAACAGAATTCGGAAATTCTCAAAAGCCTCAACGCCCGAGCCGATGCGCAGATCAAGATCCAGCGCGCCGTGGAAGGCCTGTCGATCATCGCCATTACCTACTACTTGCTGAATCTGCTCAAGTTGGGCTACTCGGGGCTGCACCTGCTCGGTGTCGCCGTGGCGCCGCGCGAGGCCATGCTGGCCATGACACCGCTGGCAATCGGCATCCTTGCGTTGATCGTGCTTCGTATCAGGAAAGTCAAAGGTCATTGAGGCGATCAGGCTCGCTGCATGCTGTTACGGGTGCTCATGCGGGAGAGGGCAGGGCGTTGACTTGGTCGGGGGCTTTGCGTGAAGGTGGGCGACGGTCGGCAGGCATCCCCTCGGGGTGTGCCTGGCGCATAGGGATCAACCGCAAAACGACCGCTCTCAAGTCTGGAGGCGCTGGGCATTCTTGTGCGCTTTCGGCCTGGGGCACAGGAGAAGGGCTTGAGGAAATCATTCACCGTTCGCGAGCTGAAAAGTACGGACACTGAGGCATTGCTGGCATTTGAAATGCGCAACCGTGCCTGGTTCGAATCTCAAATTGATGCGCGTGACCCTTCGTTTTATTCATTGCAAGGCGTCGCCGAGCACATCGAGAGCTATTTGTCCGACTTTGCTATGGGCGCCTGGCACCCGTTTGTGATCGAGGATTCCAGCGAATGCATCGTGGGCCGGGCCAATTTGAAATGCATCGACTTGTCGCAGCGTTCTGCCCAGGTAGGCTACCGGATCGATCAACAGGCCTGCGGAAAGGGGCTGGCGACCCTGGCGCTGAGGCATCTGATCGAGCAAGCAAAGGTGCGTTGGGATCTCAACCAGTTGATTGCTTATGTGTACGAAGAGAACCTGGGCTCCCGAAAAGTCCTGGATCGCTGCGGGTTCTTGCCTGATCAATCAGGGCCTGACGACCAGGCCGGGGACGAATGTCGGTTCGTTCTTTCGATTTAACTGGCTCAATGAAATGACCCAAAGCGGACCGACACATCGGTCATGGCGCCCCTTGACCGGGGCGTTTGCATGTCATGGCGGCCATTTGAATTCAGGCGCAAAGCGATTAATATACGATCCATATGCATTTCATATAGTGAATATCATGGGTATCGTAAAAATTTCAGAAGACATGCACGAGAACTTGCGCGTCGCCAGCAATGCGCTGAGTCGCTCGATCAATGCTCAAGCCGAGCACTGGATGCGCATCGGAATGCTCTCGGAGTTACATCCAAATCTTGACCACAGCGAAATCTCGCGCCTGCTGATTCGTGCCGAACTGGCCGGCGGCCTGAATTTGCAACAACTCTGTGCGCTGGCGGATATCTCGCAAGGCTCGCCATCCCTTGCAGCCTGCGGAGCCAAGCCATGAAGGCGAACGTCAAGATCAACACGCCCGCCGACATCGCCAAGTCACGCGCTGCAGGTGCGCTGGCCGCCGAGGTTCTGGCCATGATTACCCCCCATGTGAAAGCGGGAGTGACCACCGACGAACTCGATCGGATCTGCCACGACTACATCGTCAACGTGCAACAGGCCATACCGGGCAATGTCGGCTATCACGGCTTCCCGAAAACCGTGTGCGCCTCCGTCAACGAAGTGGTTTGCCACGGCATCCCTTCGAACAAGCCGTTGAAGGATGGCGACATCGTCAATATCGACATCGCGGTCATCAAGGACGATTGGTATGGCGACACCAGCCGCATGTACTTCGTCGGCGAGCCCAGCGCGCAGGCTCGACGCTTGGTCAAGACCACCTACGAAGCCATGTGCGCCGGCATTCGAGTCGTGCGCCCCGGGGCAACGCTGGGCGATATCGGGCATGCGATTCAGGCGGTCGCGGAAAAGGATGGCTTCAGTGTTGTTCGTGAATACTGCGGGCACGGTATCGGCAAGGTCTACCACGATGAACCGCAAGTCCTGCATTACGGCTATCCGGGCCAGGGGCTGAAGTTGAAGGCCGGGATGATTTTCACCATCGAGCCAATGCTGAACGCCGGAAAGCGCCATGTGAAAACCCTGGCGGACGGCTGGACGGTGATCACCAAGGATTACTCGCTATCGGCCCAGTGGGAGCACATGGTGGCGGTCACCGACGATGGCTTCCAAGTGTTGTCGGCCTGGCCTGATCGCAGCGATGAATACCCGGCCATCGGTATCTAGCCATCCAGTCAATGGAAGACAGCAGCTGTCTTCCATTGGATCTTGGCTGTGAGCGCAATGCTTACAGACCGGGCAGCCCATCAGGCGGCACGATCGCGCCGCCTTTCATCACCACTCTCCGCCTGACCAAATCGAACGATGTTTTGGCCAAAACGGCACTCATAAAAAATCCAACCCATTGATAATCAATACAAATTTTTACAAATAAGCTCAACTTATATTTGAAATACAACAAATCGATTTTGATTATTTGTTGGAAGTTGTTTTCATTGGCTCATGAATCATTCCCTTACAAAAACAACGCAGGAGAAGATCATGACCAAAGCCGAATTTCCCTCCCAACATCAACCATTGGCCGTTCCGGCTTTGGGTGAACCCTACCTGCTGACACCAGGCCCCCTGACCACTTCAAAGGCCACCAAAGAAGCCATGCTCCGGGACTGGGGCTCATGGGATGGCGCCTTCAATACGCTCACGGCGCAAGTTCGCAAGCAACTGCTGAGCATGGCTGGCGTCGAGGACGACAGTTTCGCCTGCGTGCCTTTACAGGGCAGCGGCAGTTATTCGGTAGAGGCTGCCCTGGCGAGCGCCATTCCCCGTGACGGTAAAGCCCTGGTGTTGATGAATGGTGCTTACGGCCAACGGGCGACCAAGACGCTTGAGTACCTGGGGCGCGACTACATCACCCTGGACAAGGGCGATTATCTGCCGCCGCAGCCAGAAGAAGTGGATGCACTGCTCAATGCCAACCCCGACGTCACCAACGTGTTCATCGTCCATTGCGAAACCAGCTCCGGCATCCTCAATCCCCTGCGCGAAATCGCTGAAGTGGTCGAAGCGCATGGCAAGAGTCTGATCATTGATGCGATGAGTTCGTTTGGCGCAGTCCCCCTGAGCGTCGACGACATACGCTTTGACGTGCTGGTGTCCTCGGCGAACAAGTGCATCGAGGGCATTCCCGGCTTCGGCTTCGTGATCATCCGCCGCGCTGTGCTGGAGGCCGCCAAAGGCCGCGCCAATTCGCTGAGCCTCGATCTCTACGAGCAATGGGTCTACATGGAGCGTACCGGTCAATGGCGTTTCACCCCACCGACCCACAGTGTCGTTGCCTTTCACAAAGCCCTGGAGCAACACCAGGCCGAAGGTGGCGTGCAGGGTCGTCTCGCACGCTACACCCGCAACCGCGACGTGCTGGTCGCCGGGATGCGCAAGCTGGGCTTCAAGACCTTGCTGGAAGATCGCTGGCTGTCGCCGATCATCACCACCTTCTTCAGCCCGGAGCATGTCAACTTTGAATTCAAGCGCTTCTACGAAGAGTTGAAAGCGCGTCAATTCATCATCTACCCAGGCAAGTTGACCGTGGCTGACAGTTTCCGCATCGGCTGCATCGGTCAGGTCGATGAACACATCGTCCACCAGCTCCTGCGCGCCATCGCTGACAGCCTTCTCGCGATGGGCGTGGAACTGGAAGCGGCTTAACCCACTTCCCCCTTTCGGGTCGCCGCCACTCTGGGTGTGTCGGGGCGGGTGTTGGGATCGCACCTTCTTTACGGCGACCTCTTTTTTCCATGGATCTGGTCATTCACAGCCGGCAGTGCCGAGCAGGAGCCAGCGATATCGCCTACCCATAATCTGACGTCTGAAGCCAGAAGCCACCAACCCTGAACCTCGCCTGCTGCCCTTCAAGCAGTTCGCCGGGACGGGTTGCGGCACCCAAAACAAAAACAAAAACAACTTTTTGCGCTGTACGGCAACCCATACGGGATCAGAAGACCATGAACAACATCACAGGCGCTTCAGCGAGCGGCTGGAAATCAATCCAGCGCTGGCGTGTACAGATTTTCCTCATTACCTGGGTGGCCTACGCCGCCTTCTACTTCACGCGTAAAGCCTTTTCCGTCGCCAAGCTCGGCATCGGCGAAGACCCGACTTTCATGCTGGAAAAGGCCACCATGGCCAACCTCGATGCGCTGTACCTGGCGGCTTATGCCGTGGGGCAGTTCCTCTGGGGCAACTTCTCCGACCGCTTCGGTCCACGGGTCGTCGTCTGCGGCGGCCTGGTGATATCGGCCCTGGCGGCCCTGGTCATGGGGACCTACGCCACCATCCCGATCTTCGTCACCTGCACCCTGATCCAGGGTCTTGCCCAGTCCACCGGATGGTCAGGCCTTTGCAAGAATATCGGCAGCTTCTTCACCACCACTGAACGTGGTCGCGTGCTGGGCTACTGGTCGACTTGCTACGCATTCGGTGGCCTGGTCGCAACGCCCTTTGCAGGCTGGTGGGCCTATTCATACTCCCACGACTGGCGTATGGCGTTCATCAGCAGCGCTGCCGTAGTCATGGTCGTGGCCGTGCTGTTCTTCCTGCTGCAACGCAACACGCCACAAGACGTCGGTTTGCCGCCCGTTGAAATCGTGCCTGACAGCGGTGCCGACGTGCCCCGTGAAAGCCTTCTGGCAGGGCTTCGCAGTGCAGTGAAGAACCGTACGGTGCTGGTGCTGGGCGTTGCTTACTTCCTGCTTAAACCCGCGCGCTACGCCATCCTGCTCTGGGGACCGGTGATTATCTACGATCGCATGCCAGCGATCGGCAAAGTGGCCTCCGCCATCGTGCCAACAGCCTTTGAGTTGGCCGGTCTGGTCGGTCCGATCCTCATTGGTTATGCCTCGGACAAACTGTTCGGCGCCCGTCGCATGCCGGCCTGTGTCATCAGTCTCGCGCTGCTCACGGTGTGCCTGGCGCTGTTCGTGCCTTCGATGCAAAGCGGCAGCCTGTACATGGTGGTCGGCCTGCTGTTCATGATGGGCATGACGCTTTATGGGCCCGACTCGATGATCAGCGGCTCGGCGGCGATCGATTTCGGCAGCAAGGACGGTGCGGCTTCCGCGGCCGGCTTCGTCAACGGTTGTGGCTCGGTGGGCGCCATTCTCGGCGGTCTGCTGCCGGGTTATTTCGACACCATCACGGTGTTCCTGGTGTTCACCGGCGCGGCGCTGGTGGCCAGCGTGATGCTGATTCCGTTCTGGAACAGCCGCCCGAAAACCCTGGAAGTCCTGGACAGCTTTCAATCGGTCGGGCAACCGGCGGTCGTCGGCGCCAAGGCTTGATTCCAGCGCCTCATTTTCAATGTTCCACCTACTGGAGACATCGCCATGAACTACAAGAAACCTACCAAGCTGCAAGCCGTCGTACTCGACTGGGCCGGTACCGTCGTTGACTTCGGCTCCTTCGCACCCACCCAGATTTTCGTTGAAGCCTTTGCCGAGTTCGGCGTGAAGGTTTCCCTGGAAGAAGCGCGGGGCCCGATGGGCATGGGCAAGTGGGATCACATCCGCACGCTGTGTAATGAGCCGCAGATTGCCGAGCGTTTCCATACCGCCTTCGGCCGCCTGCCGACCGATGATGACGTGACGGCCCTGTACGAGCGATTCATGCCGCTGCAAATCGAGAAGATCGCCTTGCACTCGGCGCTGATTCCGGGTGCGCTGGAAGCCATCGAGATCTTGCGCCACGAGGGCCTGAAGATCGGTTCCTGCTCGGGTTATCCGGCCGTGGTGATGGAAAAGGTCGTGGAGCTGGCCCGGGAAAATGGCTACGTGACCGATCACGTCGTGGCCACCGATGAAGTGCCCAACGGGCGCCCGCATCCTGCGCAGGCATTGGCCAACGTCATCGCCCTGGGCATTGATGACGTCGCGGCCTGCGTCAAGGTCGATGACACCTGGCCGGGCATCCTCGAAGGCCGCAGCGCAGGGATGTGGACGGTCGCGTTGACCTGCTCCGGCAATGCCCTGGGACTGACCTACGACGAGTTCGTGGCGTTGCCATCGGACAAGCTGGCCACCGAGCGCGCACGCATCATCGCGATGTTCGAAGGCTCACGCCCGCATTACTTCATCGACACCATCACCGACCTTCCCTGGGTGGTTGAAGACATCAACGCGCGCCTGGCGCGTGGCGAGTCGCCACAAACGTTCTGATCGCACCTGACTGTGACCGGTCGCCGCCACGCGGCCGGTTATAGCGGCGCACATGAGCAGCCAACTGATAACAACAAGTGAGACCCATCATGATATACGCCCAACCTGGCACCCCCGGTGCTGTCGTGTCGTTCAAGCCTCGTTACGGTAACTTCATCGGCGGCGAGTTCGTCGCGCCGGTCAATGGTCAGTACTTCACCACGACCTCGCCGGTCAACGGCCAGGTCATCGCCGAATTCCCGCGTTCCTCGGCCGAGGATATCGACAAGGCGCTGGACGCCGCCCATGCCGCTGCAGCCGGGTGGGGCGCCACCTCGGTGCAGGCGCGCTCACTGATCCTGTTGAAAATCGCTGACCGGATCGAACAGAACCTGGAAGCCCTGGCACTCACCGAAACCTGGGACAACGGCAAGGCCATCCGCGAAACCCTCAATGCCGACATCCCCCTGGCCGCCGACCACTTCCGCTACTTCGCCGGTTGCCTGCGCGCCCAGGAGGGCAGCGCTGCCGAAATCGACGGCAACACCGTGGCCTATCACATCCATGAACCGCTGGGCGTGGTCGGTCAGATCATCCCGTGGAACTTCCCGATCCTGATGGCCGCCTGGAAACTCGCCCCGGCCCTGGCCGCCGGCAACTGCGTGGTGCTCAAGCCTGCCGAACAAACCCCGCTGGGCATCACCGTGCTGGTCGAGCTGATTGGCGACCTGCTGCCACCGGGCGTGCTCAACGTGGTGCAAGGTTTTGGCCGCGAAGCCGGCGAAGCCCTGGCCACCAGCAAACGCATCGCCAAGATTGCGTTCACCGGCTCGACCCCGGTCGGCTCGCACATCATGAAATGCGCCGCCGAAAACATCATCCCAAGCACCGTGGAACTGGGCGGCAAGTCGCCGAACATCTTCTTCGAAGACATCATGCAGGCCGAACCAAGCTTCATCGAAAAGGCCGCCGAAGGCCTGGTCCTGGCGTTCTTCAACCAGGGCGAAGTCTGCACCTGTCCGTCCCGCGCGCTGGTACAAGAGTCGATCTACGACGAATTCATGCAGGTGGTGATGAAGAAGGTGGCGCAAATCAAACGCGGCGACCCACTGGACACCGACACCATGGTCGGCGCCCAGGCGTCCGAGCAGCAGTTCGACAAGATACTTTCGTACCTGGAAATCGCCCAGCAGGAAGGTGCGCAAGTCCTTACCGGCGGCGCGGCGGAGAAGCTGGAGGGTGGCCTCGCCAGCGGCTACTACATTCAACCGACCCTGCTCAAAGGCCATAACAAGATGCGGGTGTTCCAGGAAGAAATCTTCGGGCCCGTGGTGGGCGTCACCACCTTCAAGGATGAGGCCGAAGCCCTGGCCATCGCCAACGACACCGAGTTCGGCCTGGGGGCCGGCCTCTGGACCCGCGACATCAACCGCGCCTACCGCATGGGACGCGGCATCCAGGCCGGTCGCGTGTGGACCAACTGCTACCACCTGTACCCGGCCCATGCCGCGTTCGGTGGTTACAAGAAATCCGGCGTCGGCCGCGAAACCCACAAGATGATGCTCGACCATTACCAGCAGACCAAAAACCTGCTGGTGAGCTACGACATCAATCCGCTGGGCTTCTTCTAACCCCTCTTGAAATGAGGTGAGTCCTTCGCTGCGATGCAGCGAAGGCATCCGCCAGGGCTGGATGCTCCGGTACTTGCGCTGTTGGCCTTGATCGATCCTTTGGAGTCTTCGATGAAAATCCGTTACAAGGTGAGCCTTGTGGCTGCCTGTGTGCTGTTGGTGACGACAAGCCTTCTATCGCTGGTTCAAGTCAGGCAGATACGTACGATTTTGCGTCACCAGGTCGAGGCGAGCATTTCGGAATCGAGTAATGCGGTGGCACGTCAGATCGAAAACTGGCTGAACGGCAAACTGCGTCTGATGGATCTGGCGTCCCAGGCGATCGACCGCCAGTACAGTGTGCAAACGACCCAACGAATCATCGATTCGCCCATTCTGAAAGACGAATTCAAGCTGGTGTTCGGTGCCCTGGAGGCGGATGGCAAACCCATCAAGAACACGGCGGCCTGGAATCCAAAACCTGATTATGACGGTCGCATCCGCCCTTGGTACGCGACTGGAAAGTCCAGTAGCCAAGCCGTTTTAACCGAACCCTACAAGGATTCCACCACAGGTGAAATCCTGATCTCGGCTGTCGCGCGGATCAGCGACGCGGGGCAATTGCTCGGGGTGTTTGGCGGTGACATTCGCCTGACTACGGTTGCCGACGCCATCAATACCCTGGATTTCGGCGGGGCCGGTTACGCGTTCCTGCTCAGTAAAAGTGGCAACATCATTTCGCACCCGAACGCGGAACTGAACGGCAAGCCCTATAGCCAGCTTTTCGCAGGCAACGTCCTGCCCCTCGACAGTCAGCTTCAGGAGGTCAGCAGCGATGGAAAGTCGCTGCTGGTGTCCTTCATTCCGCTGTCCGATCTCAAGGGCATGGATTGGTACATCGGTGTGGTACTGGATCAGGACATCGTCATGGCTGCGGCCCATACCCTGAGTTGGCGTGCCGTTATCGGTACAGGCCTGGGCGTGCTGCTTAGCCTGTTGGTGTTGGGCCTGTTGGTAAGGCAGCTGCTGCGGCCTCTGGATCAACTCAAGGATTCGTTGGCAGACATCAATCGCGGCGAGGGTGACCTGACCCGTCAACTGCCCGTGGTTGGCGATGATGAAATTGCGCTGGTCGCCGGGGAGTTCAACCAGTTCCTGCAGAACCTGAAAGCGCTCATCGGCGATGTGAAAAACAGCTCGCGACACGTTCGTGAGAGCACTGCCGCGACGTCCTGCGAAGCCGATCAGGCCGCCAATCGCGTGCAAGTTCAACTGCAAGAACTGGATCAATTGGCCACCGCCATGACCGAGATGGCCTCGACCGCCGAAGATGTCGCGCGTAACGCGCAAACCGCTGCCGAAGCGGCCATCGCGGCTAACGAAGAAACAGCAGGCGGGGTCGCTCTGGTTTCCAGGTCTACGGGGGCCATCAAGCGTCTGGCCGAAGAGATGGACGCCACGGGTCATGCGATCAATGAGTTGTCCACGCTCAGTCAAAGCATTGGGTCCATTGTCGCGGTCATCACCAGCATCGCCGACCAGACCAACCTTCTCGCACTCAATGCGGCCATCGAGGCGGCACGGGCCGGCGAATCGGGACGCGGGTTTGCGGTGGTGGCTGATGAGGTGCGCTCACTGGCCTCGCGAACCCAGCAATCGACCCAGGAAATACGCGAGATGATCGACCAGTTGCAGACGGGCGTAAGGCACGCCCAGGTGCGAATGCAGCAGAGCCGCGACACGGCCAGCAAGACTGCCGGGGATGCCGATGCAGCCAATGACACCCTCGAACGCATACGCGCGGCCATCTATCGCATCAATGACATGAACCTGCAGATTGCCGCGGCGGCTGAAGAGCAAAGCGTCACGACCGAGGAAATCAATCGCAACACCACGAACATCCGCGATATCAGTATTGAAGTCTCCGGCAATGCGGACAAACAGGTTCGCCAATGCTCAGCGATGGTGGACCACGTCGGCCAGCAAGACGAGCTGCTCGGTCGTTTCCGGATTTGAGTTTTGCCATCGCCCGAATGCTTGGGTTGCAACCCTGCGACAGACCACAAAAACAACTATTCCACCGAGGTAAGAAAGATGAGTGCGGCTTCCCTGTATCCCGTTCGTCCCGAGGTTCTGGCCAACACGCTGACCGATGAGGCGACCTACAAGGCCATGTACCAGCAGTCGGTCGTCAACCCCGACGGCTTCTGGCGCGAGCAAGCCAAGCGCCTCGACTGGATCAAGCCGTTCACCACGGTGAAGCAGACGTCCTTCGACGATCACCATGTCGACATCAAATGGTTCGCCGACGGCACCCTCAACGTTTCCTACAACTGCCTCGACCGTCATCTGGCCGAGCGCGGCGATCAAGTCGCGATCATCTGGGAAGGCGATGACCCGGCGGAAAGCCGCCACATCACCTACCGCGAACTGCACGAACAAGTGTGCAAATTCGCCAACGCCCTGCGCGGCCAGGACGTGCACCGCAGCGACGTGGTGACGATCTACATGCCGATGATCCCCGAAGCCGTGGTCGCCATGCTGGCCTGCACCCGGATCGGCGCGATTCACTCGGTGGTGTTTGGCGGTTTCTCGCCCGAAGCCCTGGCCGGGCGCATCATCGACTGCAAGTCGAAAGTGGTGATCACCGCCGACGAAGGCATTCGTGCCGGCAAGAAGATCCCGCTCAAGGCCAACGTCGACGACGCGCTGACCAACCCGGAAACCAGCAGCATCCAGAAAGTCATCGTGTGCCAGCGCACCGGCGGCAACATCAAGTGGAACCAGCACCGCGACATCTGGTACGAAGACCTGATGAAAGTGGCGGGCACCGTGTGCGCGCCGAAGGAAATGGGCGCCGAAGAAGCGCTGTTCATCCTCTACACCTCCGGCTCCACCGGCAAGCCCAAGGGTGTGCAGCACACCACCGGCGGCTACCTGTTGTACGCGGCCATGACCCACGAGCGCGTGTTCGACTACCGCCCGGGCGAGGTCTACTGGTGCACCGCCGACGTCGGCTGGGTCACCGGTCACTCCTATATCGTCTACGGCCCGCTGGCCAACGGCGCGACCACGCTGCTGTTCGAAGGCGTGCCGAACTACCCGGACATCACCCGGGTGGCGAAGATCGTCGACAAGCACAAGGTCAACATCCTCTACACCGCCCCGACCGCCATTCGCGCGATGATGGCCTCGGGCACCGCCGCCGTGGAAGGCGCCGACGGCAGCAGCCTGCGCCTGCTCGGTTCGGTCGGCGAGCCGATCAACCCGGAAGCCTGGGACTGGTACTACAAGAACGTCGGCAAGTCGCGCTGCCCGATCGTCGACACCTGGTGGCAGACCGAAACCGGCGGCAACATGATGAGCCCGCTGCCGGGCGCCCACGCCCTCAAGCCGGGTTCGGCGGCCCGTCCGTTCTTCGGCGTGGTGCCGGCGCTGGTGGACAACCTGGGCAACATCATCGAAGGCGAGGCCGAGGGCAACCTGGTGATCCTCGATTCGTGGCCAGGCCAGGCACGTACGCTGTACGGCGATCACGACCGCTTCGTCGACACCTACTTCAAGACCTTCCGTGGCATGTACTTCACCGGTGACGGTGCCCGTCGCGATGCCGACGGTTACTACTGGATCACCGGTCGCGTGGACGACGTACTCAACGTCTCCGGCCACCGCATGGGCACCGCCGAGATCGAAAGCGCCATGGTCGCCCACCCGAAAGTCGCCGAGGCGGCGGTGGTTGGTGTGCCGCACGACATCAAGGGGCAGGGGATTTATGTCTACGTCACGATCAATCGCGGCGAAGAGGCGGACGACAAACTGCTGGTTGAACTGAAGAACTGGGTGCGTAAAGAGATCGGTCCGATTGCCTCGCCGGACGTCATCCAATGGGCGCCGGGTCTGCCGAAAACCCGTTCGGGCAAGATCATGCGGCGGATCCTGCGCAAGATTGCGGCGGCCGAATACGAGGGATTGGGGGACATCTCCACCCTGGCCGATCCGAGTGTGGTGCAGCACCTGATCGATACCCACAAAACCATGAACGCTTCATAAGCAAAAAAAGGCATGTAGAGCATGAAGCGGCGCCCGGTCAGTGATCGGGCGCCGTTTCCTGGTGCATCGCGCCGTCGGGCGGCGACACACCTGAAATAACCCCGCCCAGACTAGTGGCATGTCCTTTAGCCGACACAGGCTGGCTTGTTAGCGTTAGTCGGTAATCCATCAGCGGGTTAGAGTCGCCGATACCTTCCTGGCAAAACCGGATGATCCTGATGACGCGCCCGCGCTTTTTACCCGACAACTTCACCCTGACCCTGGTCGGCGTGGTCCTGCTCGCCAGCTTGCTGCCTGCCAGTGGCCAGGTGGCGGTGGGCTTTGGCTGGTTGACCAATATCGCCATTGCCCTGCTGTTTTTCCTGCATGGCGCCAAATTGTCCCGCGAATCGATCATCGCCGGTGCCGGTCACTGGCGCTTGCATTTGCTGGTGTTCGGCCTGACCTTCGTGCTGTTTCCGCTGCTCGGCCTGGCGCTCAAGCCTGTCCTGTCGCCGTTGATCGGTGACGACCTGTACATGGGCATGCTCTACCTCTGCGCGCTGCCGGCCACGGTGCAGTCGGCGATTGCCTTTACTTCCCTGGCACGCGGCAACATTCCGGCGGCGATTTGCAGCGCGGCGGCGTCCAGCCTGTTCGGGATATTCCTCACGCCGCTGCTGGTGACGCTGCTGTTGAACGTGCACGGCGACGGTGGCTCGACCGTCGATGCGATCGTGAAGATCAGCGTGCAACTGTTGCTGCCGTTCGTTGCCGGACAGATCGCACGACGCTGGATCGGTGCCTGGGTCGGGCGCAACAAGAGCTGGTTGAAGTTCGTCGATCAGGGCTCGATTCTGCTGGTGGTCTACGGGGCGTTCAGTGAAGCGGTAAACGAAGGCATCTGGCACCAGATTCCTTTGCGGGACCTGGCCGGGTTGGTGGTCGCCTGCTGCGTGGTGCTGGGGCTGGTACTGGCCGCGTCAACCGTGCTGGGCAAGGCCTTTGGCTTCAATCAGGAAGACCGCATCACCATTCTCTTCTGCGGCTCGAAAAAGAGCCTGGCCACCGGGGTGCCAATGGCTCAGGTGCTGTTCGCCGGCAGCACCATTGGTGTGTTGATCCTGCCGCTGATGTTGTTCCATCAGATTCAACTGATGGTGTGTGCGGTCCTGGCGCAGCGCTACGCTAATCGCCAGGAATCGGTGGCTGAACTGATGGGGCAGGTCGATCCTTGAATGACACAGGCCGGGATTTGAATCCCGGCTCAGACATTCGACGTCGATGCACCCGGCGTCCGCGCGGCACCGCTGCGCACTTCCCTGGCGGTGCAGCCGAAGTGCTGGCGGAAGCTTCGGGTGAATTGCGCCTGATCACTGAATCCCCAACGCATGGCCAGTTCACCGATCGACAGGTGGCAATTGGGGTCGTGCAGGCCTCGGTTGACCGCTTCTAGACGGCGCAGACGAATCCATTCCCCGAGGCTGTAGGGCGTGCTGTTGAAGAGTTTGTGCAAGTAGCGCACGGACAGGCCGCAAGCATCCGCGATGACTTGTGGCGCCAGGTCCGGGTTGCCCAGCTGCTTCTCGACGTATTGCTCGATGCGTTGCAAATGCATGGCCGCCAGGTTCGAACTTTCACTGTTGAGCACTCGCTCATCGTCGCGCAAGGCCATTAACAAGGTTGAAAGTGCCTGCTCCAGCAGCATGTGGCGGGCGGGTTCGTCGCATTCGTCGAAGCGGGCGGCGCACATCGCCAGTTGATCGACGAAGATTCGCCCGAGTGCGCGCTTGGCATCGAAGCAGAAGCGGGTGTAGCGCTCGGCCCCGCGCAGTTGCCCATGCAACGCGCGCTCGGGGAGTTTGAACACCCAGAGGTCGTTGTCGCTGGCGTAATGAAAGCGGTAGGGCGCATCGCCCCGTTCGAAGATAAACCCACCGGGCTGGCAATGCAGGGCGCGGCCGTCCTGTTCGAAATGCACTTCGCTGCGACGCGGTACGGTGACCAGGTAGCAGGCTTCGCGATCTTCACTGACCTGGGCTTTGCTGCGTGAATAGCCCAGCTGACTGGAGCGCAAGCGTGACAGGGTCAGCGGGGTGCTGCCGGTTTCCCAGATCTGCAGGCTGCCACTGAAGGTGCTGCTGGGGGCGAACTCCAGCGACAAAGGGAAATAAGCGTTGCCGATGGCCTCGGACCAGAGCGGCTGGCGTTGACTGTCGGGCCAGGAACGGGTGGAAAGTTTGTACGCCATGGCGGCCCTCGTATCTTTTTATTATGAGGACGGTGCCGAGGTAACGAACCCTCGGCACCGCTGGTTTGCCATCATTTGCCAATGCTTACGGGCGGTCAATCACCAGGTGTCAGCCGGTAGGTGGCCGAGGGTGCCAGCGTCGCCTGCCAGCCCGGGGGGACGACGATGTTGGTGGTCGTCTCCTCGATCACACAAGGGCCTTGCACGGTTTGCCCCGATTGCAGGCGATCGCCGTTGTACACCGGGGTTTCCTGCCAGCTCGACTGGGCGCTGAACAGCATCGGGCGGTAGCCGCTTGCCTGGGGCGCGACGTTTTCGCCGGGCGGCGGCAACTCCGGCATCGGTGGGCGTTGCAGGCGCGCAATCACCGAGCATTCGAGGTTGACCAGCTCGGCGGGACTTTCAGGCTCACTGTAGGAAAACAGCGCTTTGTGCCGCGTATGAAACGCTTCCCGTAAGGCCACCAGACTCGACGGATCCAGCTGATCGCAGGTCAGCTCGACGCTGCATTCGTGAATCTGGCCGAGGTAGCGGATCTCCAGGTTATACAGGCACTCCACGTTGTCGTCGGCGCCGAAACCATCGTCTCGCAGGTCGGTCATGCCGCGCTCGCGCAGGTCGCGCAGCGTCTGATTGAGTAACGGCAGGTCAACCAGATCGTCGTCCAGGCGCATCGGCAGGGTGGCCAACTGGTCGTATCGGATGTCGGAGAGAATCTGACCGTAAGCGCACAGCCCCGAAGCCACTTTCGGAATCAGCACCACCTGGCTGCCGATTTCCTCGGCCAGACGCATGACGTGCATGCCCGCCGCACCGCCGGCGCCAATCAGGGCGAAGTCCCGCGGGTCGTAACCGCGCTCTACCGAGACCCGGCGAATGCCGCTGACCATGTTCAGATTGACCAGAGTGATGATGCCGATGGCCGCACGTTCGACGCTGATGCCCAAAGGCTCGGCGATTTTGCTGCGGATCGCGTCGATGGCCGCCTTGCGATTGAGGCGGATACTGCCGCCCAACAGCGCGCCGTCGGCCAGGTAGCCCAGGGCGAGGTTGGCGTCGGTCACGGTGGGCTCGGTGCCGCCCTTGCCGTAGCACACCGGTCCGGGGTTGGCACCCGCACTGCGCGGGCCGACCTGGAGCATGCCGAAGTCATCGAGGTAGGCAATCGAGCCACCACCGGCGCCGAGGGTTTCCACTTGGATCATTGGCACACCGATGCGATAGCGCAGGAAATCGGTGTCCTTGCTGAAGTTGGTGCGCCCGGATTTGCTCAGGGTGATGTCGAACGACGTGCCACCCATGTCCACGGTGATCACGTTATCGATGCCGAATGGCTGCGCGACACACAACCCCGCTTGCGGCGCGGAGGCCGGGCCGGAGTTGATGGCATTCACCGCACGCTCTCGCATCACCACGCCCGGCGCCAGGCCGCCGTTGGACTGGAAGTAGCGCGTTGGTTGTTGCGCGCCAAGCTCTTCGAACAGCGCGTCGATCCGTTCGATGTAGCGGCCCATGACCGGGCTCAGGTAGGCGTTGACCACCGCGGTCGAGGTGCGGGTGTATTCGCGGATCTGCGGGAACACTTCGCTGCCGGTGCAGACGAATACCCCCGGCAATGCCGCGCGCACCATTGCGGCGGCGCGCAATTCATGGTCCGGGTTGCGCACTGACCAGACGAAGGAAATGGCTACCGCTTTCACGTCTTGTTCGCGGAAATACTCGATGGCCTGGCGAATCGCGTCTTCATCGAGCGCGGCGTGTTCGCTGCCATCGCTGAGCATTCGCCCGCCGATGGGCCGGCGCAGGTGGCGCGGCACCAGCATGAACGCTGGCGGGTAGCTGGCGTCGTAGCGATGCCCGTCTTCCTTGTGGCCCAGGCGGATTTCCAGGCTGTCTTCATGGCCGTCGGTGCACAGCAGGCCAACCTTCACTCCGGTCTTTTCGATCAGTGCGTTGAGGGCCACGGTGGTGCCGTTGATGCACAGGTCACAATCGCCAATGATCTCGGCCGGCGTACGGCCGATGGCGTCGGCGATCTGCGCCAGGCCGTTGCGGATGGCGATGGTGCCGTCCTGGGGCGTGGAGGGCGCCTTGAACAGCTGCACGTTGCCGCCGCGGTCGGCGAGGATGAAGTCGGTGAAGGTGCCGCCGGCGTCGATGCCCAGACGATATTGTTGCTTGCTCATGATGAGGGATTCCAGATTGCTCAAAGGGGCCGGGCTCGATTAGTTCGCCGCACGGCAGGCGCTGGTCGCGGCGTCATCGACCTGGCCGTTGCTGTCGATCACCACGCCGTATTCCAGACGGGCGCCGTCGCGGGACACCAGGCCGTTGCGCACATCGTTGACCACGCTGGCCACCGGGCGGCGCAGCGGATTGCCGTAGCCACCGCCGCCGGGGTTGACGTTGATCACCCGTTCGCCCGGCTGCGCGGTGAGTTGCGCGTTGTAGATGAAGGACTGTTCCTCACCGTCGGCCTTGCGGTGGATCAGCCGCCCCAATTTCGGTTCGAGCAGGACGTTGTTCGCGCCCGCAGCACCCGACGTCGGCAGTTGCCGACCCTCGCCAAAGCCCACCACCGTCATCGCATGGTTCAGCGGTTCGATTTCGATGCGCGTGCCCGAGCCACCGCGAAATTCGCCGGCACCGCCGCTGTCGGTCATCAGGCTGTAGCGATGGATGAGGATCGGGTAGGCGTACTCCAGCAACTCGATGTCACCGGACATCAGTGCGCCGAAACAGCACAGCGGACCGCACGCCGGCCAACCGTCCATGGCCTTGTTCGCACCGGCACCGGAGATGATCGAAGCGAGCACCATGGTCACGTACTCGTCGTTGCCATTGCGCGGGTCGTGGCCGGCGATGTTGATCCCGCTGGCGTGGCCCCAGGAGGCGGTCACACGGTCGGGCGCGGCTTGCTCCAGGGCCTGGCGCACCGCATCGGCCAGGGTTTCCATCGGCGTGGTGGTGCTGTTGACGTGGGGCGCCGGTTCCCGGGCGTTGCACAGGGTGCCCGGTGGGCCCAGATCAACGGACACGCAGCGGTACAACCCTTCGTTGTAGGGCGGCGGCACCTGAGCGAACATCATCAGCCCCAGGTAAACCCCGGACACCGAGTTGCCGGCGTACGAGTTGATGAAGTAGGGCACCTGGGGCGGGCTTTCGATGAGGATGTGCGCCTCGTCGCCGCGAATCTCCACCTGCGCGGTGATCGACAATTCACCCAGCCCATGGCCCGAGTCTTCCAGAACTGTGGTGCCGGTGTAAAAGCCGTCCGGCACATCACGCAGCAAGGCACGCATGTGCCGGTCCGCCATGTCTTTCAACTCGGCGATGCACGCGCGCACCTGCTCCACGCCGTAGCGATCGAGCAGTTCGAGCAAGTGCCGTTCGCCGACGTTGCAGGCGCCGTATTGGGCATTGAGATCGCCTTCCTGATAGGCACGGGCGCGCATGTTGGTCAGCAGCAGGTTGATTACGTCCTCGCGGCGCTTGCCCCGCGACCACAGTTTCACCGGCGGGATGCGCAAGCCTTCGGCGTAGATTTCCCTGGCGTCGGGGTTGTAGCCGGCGGGCACCGGGCCGCCGATGTCGGTCAGATGACCTTTGCAGACGGCCCAGAACACCAGCTCGCCCTGGTAGAACACCGGTTTGTACATGCAGCAGTCGAGGATGTGGCTGCCCATGTAGGCGGGATCGTTGTGGTAGATCACATCGCCTTCTTCGACCTCGTCACCGAAGAAACCGGCGACGCATTTCATCGCCGGAATCAGCGAACCGAGGTGAATCGGGATGTCCTGGCCTTGCAGGATCATTTCCGGAAGGTGGTCGAACAGTGCGTTCGAATAGTCGTGAGCCAGGTTGAAAACGCTCGAACGACCGGTTTTCTCAAGGGTGATGGTCATTTCGCGCTGCGCGGTTTCCAGCGCGCCTCGCACGACGGCCAGGGTGATCGGATCTACTGTACTCATGGGTCACCAGAAATCTTGTTGTTATCCAGGTGAAGGTCAGGACGAATGTCTAACCCACGACATCAAACTACGCGCTCGAACCGGTGGTCGGCTTGGCGCAAAGTGCACTGGAAATTGATTGCCTGTGCACTGTTGGTTGGTTTGTGTTCGCCTGAAGATGGTTATCAGTGAACGTAGGGATCAGCCACAACTGGCGCGCACGAACCAGCTGCGCCGGGCGTTGTTGAGCAATAACCAGTAAGTACTGAAGGCACTGATGAAGGTCACGGGGGCCGACCAGGTAGCCAGTGTCGGAGGGCCATAATTGAGCAGCGCAATGCCCAGGGCGGCGGCAAGAAACCACGCCCCGAGACCGCAGGGATTGAAGGCGCTGACCCGGTCCACCTGGTATTCGATCCGCTCCTGGAACAGCTGGCTGTAGCGTGGCGAGAAAATGTGCGCCAGGGCGATCGCCACCCAGGCCACCACGAAGATGCTCTGGTACGACAGGGCCTGCAGGATGTAGTCGAAAACGTTCAGGCGCATCAGTGTGTAAACCAGAGCCCCGACGGCAATCGTCCAGGCGATGTAAGGCACTTTCGCCAGACCGATGCCGCCAAAGAAGGCCTGCATGTTGGTGGCCGCGAGGTAGAAATTTGCCGAGTTGATGCGCGTCTGGCTGACCCAGACGAAGATCAGGCCCCAGATCCCCATCAGCTCGATGATCGCCATCACCACCGACACCTCGCTCAGGCCACCGGGGGTGGGAATGGTCCCGGTGAGGAAGATCCCGACCAGGCCATTGATCAAAAAGGTAAAGGTGTAGAAGGGCAGGCCGAAGTTGAAGCGGCCATGGTAGGTGGCGTCTTCCTTGCGGCCGAAACGTGCGTAGTCCCAGGTGTACATCATCAGGATCCACACGCCCATGAAATAGCAGAAGCAGTCCCACCAGCCGTTCACTACCGGACCGCTCGCCGGGCCCATTTGCAACCAGGCCGCGCTGTAGCCGTATTGCCCGATGGTCACCCCCACCAGCGCGACCAGACCGATCAGATAGAAGGGCAGCAGTACGCCGTTGAGCTTGTCCATCCAGTTTTGCACGCTGCCGACAATCAACGGCACGCTGTACAGCACCACCAACAGGTACGCCTGATTGATCGACAGCGAGGGCACATACTGGTGGATCGCAATGGCAATCACCGAGCCTTCAAACACGCTGTAATAGGTCGCGGTGGCGAAGAAGATCAAGGTGGCGAGGACTGCGCCCTTGCGCCCGAACAGCACCCGCGAAAACAGCGCGACTGACAGTCCGGTCTTGATCGCATAGCGCGAAATCACGCCGTTGATGGCCGCGTAGGTGACGACCGACAACAGCAGGCCGACGATCGCGTTTTGAGTGCCGAAGGTCATTGCCAGCGTGGCAGAAACGACAAGCCAGAACATCGCGCTGCAAATGCCCCACCAGGCCATCGTCAGCGAGCGTTTACTCATGCGGTGTGTGTCGGCAACGGCGGTGACCGAAAAGTCGTTGCTGTTGCCCTGTTTCGGGAGGATGGCGGCCATGGTTCTTCTCTTGTTTTTGGATGAAGAACCCGGATGGTAAGAGGCCTGTGGCGCCGGATGATTGCGGTTGGCGGCCCTGTCTTTTGTCATGGAGTGAAGTGGTGGGGACGATGATCCTGCGTCACCGATCCGACAGTTGCCGGGCCAGTGACGAGGATCGATCCGGATGAAGCCGGTTATCGATTGAAGCGCTCGACCAGTGAGTATTGGGTGGACGCGGTCCGGGTCAGTTCCTTGCTCAGGTCCGTCGATTGATGCGCTTGCCCCGAGGTCTGATCGGCCAATTGGGCGATGGTGCTGATGTTGCGACTGATCTCTTCGGCGACGGCCGATTGTTCTTCCGTGGCGGCGGCAATCTGGCTGGCCATGTCGGTGATATGGGCGACCGCTTCGCTGATTCCGACCAGGGCCTGGTCGGCCTCAAGCACCCTGGCCACGCCTTCCTCGGCCTGCCGGTGACCGGACTCCATGATCTGCACGGCATTGTTGGACGAGGTCTGGAGCTTGGTGATCAGGTCATGGATCTGGGTTGTCGATTGCGAGGTGCGCTGTGCCAGCTGGCGCACCTCATCGGCCACGACCGCGAAGCCCCGGCCCATGTCGCCGGCCCGTGCCGCTTCGATGGCGGCGTTGAGTGCCAGCAGGTTGGTCTGGTCGGCAATGCCTTTGATCACGTCGACCACGGTGCCGATTTCGTTGCTGTCCCTGGCCAGTTGCGCCACGGTCTGCCCGGTTTCGCCGACGACAGCGGAAAGGCGTTCGATGGCTTCGCGGGTGTCCCTGGCGACTTCGCGGCCGCGGCTGGTCAGCAAGTTGGCTTGTTGGGTGGCATCGGCCGTGCGCTGGACGTGGCTGGCGACTTCCTGGGTGGTCGCGGCCATCTGGTTGATCGCGGTCGACACCTGCTCGGTTTCGACACGTTGGCGGTCGAGGCCCCTTGAGCTGTCAGTGGCCAGCAGGTCGGATTGTCCGGCCAGCGCACTGAGTTGCTCGGCTGAATCCTGCAGGCGCGTCAGACAGGTCTTCAGGCGAGCCGTCTGGCTGACGAAAGCGGTTTCCAGGCGCGCCTGGAGCCCACGCTCGCCGCTGTACATCTGGGCGATCAAGGCATCGGAGGTCGACGGCTCAACCATCTGCAACAGACGCTGTGCTCCTTGCTTGTGCCGGTGTGCGGCGAGCAGGCTGATGGGCACGGCCAGGCCTGCGGTCAGCGCAATCGCCACGGGTGCACTGAAGAACAGGCCGCCCAGGGTGCTCGCCAGTCCCATGGCCAGGAACGGCAGGTAATCCACTAGCAGCGGTTGCCAGGTGTCCCGGTGTGCGATGGCCGGTTTGCCCTGGCTGATGCGCTTGTACAAGGCTTCGGCGCGACGGATCTGATCCGCTGTGGGTTTGACCCTGACCGACTCGAAGCCGGTCACTTCGTTGCCCTCGAAAATGGGCGTGACGTACGCGTTAACCCAATAGTGATCGCCATTTCTGGAGCGGTTCTTGACGATCCCCATCCAGGGCTGGCCTTGCTTGATAGTGCCCCACATGTGAGCGAAGACGGCGGGGGGCACATCGGGGTGGCGGACGATGTTCTGCGGCGCGCCGATCAGGTCGGCTCGATCAAAGCCACTGATTTCGACGAAGGCGTCATTGCAGTAGGTGATGACCCCGCGAACATTGGTCGTCGAGATCAGTTTTTGCTGAGGCGCGAGGGGGATCTCGCGTTGCGTGACCGGCTGATTATTTCTCATTCCGATGACTCCTTGGTTCCTGTAGACAGGCCATCGGCAGTCAGTCGCAAAAATTGAGTCAATAAACTGCATAAAACTAATATATAACAATGAGTTGCATTTGACTTTTAATCTGATTTGTCATGAGTTGCGGCCGAACGTGGCGCGACGCCATTCCAGCCAGTGGAAAGCGTAGACGCAGGGCGGGGGAAAAACAAAAAAGCCCGCTGGGGGGCGGGCTCTCTTTTTGGGGTCAAATCCTTTTGTGAACTCAATTTGCGCTCGCTGATGTGAGCGTTTCGTGAAAAGCATGTCAGCGGATTGGAAAGCGCGCGCGCCATGCCAGGGAGGCGACGAGAGGCTTCGTTTGTCCCGCGAACCTTGCCATTGCCCCTGAACCGGCAGCGGACTGGCTTGCTCCTTCAGGGCAGCAAGCAGGCCGCTGCGCGATCAAATGGCCCGCTGATTCACTCGCTGAGTCAGTTCTTGTGCCGACTCCTTGCGCTCCGAGTAGCGATCGACCAGCTCCGGGCGATTGCGCAGCAGCAGGGTGAACTTCATCAGTTCCTCCATGACATCTACCACCCGGTCATACAGCGCCGACGGTTTCATGCGGTTGTCTGCGTCGAACTCCAGAAAGGCCTTGGGCACGGAGGATTGATTGGGAATGGTGAACATCCGCATCCAGCGCCCCAGCACGCGCAACTGGTTGACCACGTTGAAGGATTGCGAGCCGCCAGAGACCTGCATGACGGCCAGGGTTTTGCCCTGAGTCGGACGAATGGCGCCCATTGCCAGCGGCACCCAGTCAATCTGTGCCTTGAACACCGCCGACATCGCGCCATGGCGCTCCGGCGAGCACCACACCTGGCCTTCCGACCACGTCATCAAGTCGCGCAACTCCTGCACCTTGGGATGATCGGAGGGCGCATCGTCGGGCAGCGGCAGGCCGGAGGGATTGAAGATGATGGTCTCTGCGCCCATGAGTGTCAGGATGCGTGCCGCCTCTTGCGTCAGCAAGCGGCTGAAGGAGCGTTCGCGGGTCGATCCGTACAGCAGCAGGATGCGTGGCCTGTGCCCGGGTTGCTCGTGCTGTGCTAGCTTCGCGGCGCTCGGTGTGTCGAACAGCGACAGGTCCAGACTGGGAAAGTCGTCCGGGGTTTGCGGGAGGTATTCGTTCATTGCATTTCTCCGATGCGGTCCAGCGCCGGCTTGAGTTCCGTTGGGGCGAGGGTGTCGAAATCGAGGGCGAAGAAGGCGGCAAAGCGACGGCGGATTTGCGCGACCGTCGCGTCAAATGCGGCCTGGATTTGTTCGTCGCTGCCTTCTACTTCAGAGGGGTCGGCCAGGCCCCAATGGCTCTTGACCGATGGCCCGAAGTACACCGGGCAGGGCTCGCCGGCGGCCTTGTCGCAGACCGTGATCACGATGTCGGGCGGACTGTCGGTGAAGCTGGAAGAGTCTTTGCTGTAGAGCGCCGAGGTGTCCACGCCCAGACCTTGCAAGGTGCTCACCGCGCGTGGGTTAAGGCGCCCGCTCGGGAAGCTTCCGGCGCTCACGGCCGTCATCCCGTCCGGAGCCAGGTGATTGAACAGGCCTTCGCTGAGCACGCTGCGGCAGCTATTGGCGGTACACATGAACAGGACTTTCATTATTTCTCCCAGGCGTGGACGCTCAGTCACGGGGCCTTTGCGGTTAGGTTCAGCAGCAGGCCTGGCGAACCGGCCGGCCTTCCATGGAAGCGAGTCGCTCGGTGTCGCGCCCGGCCCAGGCCGGATTGGCCTTGAGGGTCACTTGGAGAACGTCCTGAACCCACTGAGGCAATTGCGGGTGCAGGCGGTAGTAAACCCACTGGCCCTGGCGGCGATCCTCAAGCAGGCCGCAGGCGCGCAACTGCGCGAGATGGCGGGACACCTTGGGCTGACTGTCATCCAGGGCCCAGATGAGTTCACACACGCACAGCTCACCCTCGGCGCACAGCATCAGCATGATCCGGGCGCGGGTCTCATCGCCCAGGCACTTGAAGACAGCAGGGGGAGACAGGCTCATGGAATGTCACGCCTATATGTAAATATGAATATACGAATATACGTATGTGTCGAGCCTGAGTACAGACGCACGTACGGACAAGATCCAGCGCGTAACGTCGATGATGGCCGAAAAGGCGTATTGCCGAACCGCGCGGGTGCGCGCCAAGACTGGCGTTCCCGGCCCCTGCATTCGGACAGGCCGGGATCGACAGAGGGATCGGTTTTTCAGTCAGCCAGTTCTTCGGGTGAAATCACCCACACGCTGCAAGGCATTTTGTACAGAAGCTCTTCCACCGTGCTGCCGATCAACCGGCCGAGGCCATGGTGACCCACTCGGCCCATGACGATCACGTCGATGTCATAGGCATCGGCGAAGCTGGCAAGCACCTTCGCCGGGTTCCCCATGATCATGTGTTGATTCTCTGGCGGGATGCCGTTGCGTTCGCTCAGCTCGCGGAAGGCTTCGCCTTGCGCGTCGTACAGGGTCTTGGCCTTGCGTGAAGAGAAGAACCCCGAGCCATCGGCAAAACCCAGTTCATCCGCGCTGATGGTGGACAGGTCGTGGGCATAAATCACATCGAGCTGGGCATTGCAGGTGCTCGCCAGTTTTGCTGCCTCGCGCAGAATCCGGTCGTTGAAATCCTTGTATTGGCCATCGCGGTGGAAAGGGTCGACCGCCGCGACAATCTTGCGTGGCAATGCATGAAGCATATGACTGACAAAATGCAAAGGCACCGGGCACTCGCGCAGCAGGTGGACATCTAGGGGCGTGAACAGCAGGCGTGACAGCCGCGATTCGTGATGCAGGGCCTTGATCAAGGCCGCCATGGGTTGCTCCTTGAGGTGAACAAGGATTTCCTGCAAGGGTTTTTCGACCCAGACCACTTCGGTGGTGACGTGCACCCCGATCTTGCGCAGGGGGCGGGCCTGGTCTTCGAGCCATTGGCGATGGCGCTCGACATAGCCGATGCGCATTTGCTCCCGCGCCTGTTCGTTGACCATGCCGGCGGTCGCCAGGCCTTCCAGGTAATCGAAGGCCACGATGTGCAGTGCCGCGTCCGAAGCCTTGGCCAATGCTGCCGCCCGGTCGAAAGCAGGACTGTTTTCCATCAGGGGTGAAACGACCAGCATGAAACGTGATTGTTCAGACATGACAAATCTCCCAAGCGGACGAGCAGAACCCTGTGCCCTCACCGGCGGTGGTGCGCTTGTACGGTGAAGCCTTGTGCTTATCCTGCGCGTGGTCCCGAGGCCCGGGTTGATCTTTGTCAAACGCTTGCGCGGCGCGAAAAGGCTGTCCGACGCCCGGTCGGTCCGCCACGGTTTCCATAGAGCAAAAGTTGACCCTGATCAATCTTTAACCCCTCCCGGCGGCGCAGTCTTGGGAGCAAGCCAAATGCAGCGGGACGGCGTCATGAAGGTGGTAACGGCACCTTGATGGCACGCCGGACGCGCTCAAGATTGACGGAGGAGACCATGATCATTGAAGTGTCCGAAAAGCCGGTAAACCGCGGCTGGGCTGTGCAACTGGACGCCCTGGAAGTGAATTTCAACAGCCTGGAAGAGGCGCAGGCGTTCGTCGCCCAACTGAAGGCCCGCATCGATGCGCCGCATGTCTGGCCCAGTACCACCGGGCACAAGACATTCACTGCATCGACCCAGGGTAGCCGGGCTGTCTGTGCGGTTGAGTGAATCCCGAACATTGAATCGCCCCGTGATGAACTGTTGGCCGGTCCATCACGGGGCGATTTTTTTACAGGTGAAGACGATGAATGACCTGACGGCTGTCATCAGGATCATTTTGCGTCTCGAAACCCAGTGCCTTGGCCAGGTCGCGCATCGGCGTATTGCTGGCACTGTCCACCGAATACATCTGGTGAT
Source organism: Pseudomonas sp. TE12234 (assembly GCF_054061835.1). Lineage (NCBI taxonomy): Bacteria > Pseudomonadati > Pseudomonadota > Gammaproteobacteria > Pseudomonadales > Pseudomonadaceae > Pseudomonas > Pseudomonas sp. TE12234. The sequence continues at coordinate 31,069 of NZ_JBSSEP010000019.1, read as the reverse complement.
ATCCGTTCCTGCGCGCGGCCTTGATCAGGTGTTCCATCAGTAAGGTCCCCAGGCCCAGGTGCGTCCATTCATCGGCGACGGTTACCGCGCATTCGCATTCATGTTCGCCCGTGGCGCAATAGCGGCTGACGCCGATCTCGATCAATTTACCGTTGTCGTGGACCATGGCGATGTACGCCACGCGATGCTTGTTATCGGTGTCCATCAGTTGATCAAGCATGGCGGCCCCGGGCTCGTTGACCTGCGCAAGAAAACGCATGTGTCGGGACTCGGGCGACAAGCGTTTGATAAATTCGTATTCACGGTCGCGGTCCTTTTCCGCCAGCGGCCGGATCAGCACGTGGCGCCCGTCCTTGAGGGCTTCGATCCAGTATTTTCCAGTGACTGCGGCGTAGGCGGCCGCCGCCCGATCATTGTGGTCTTTGACCGTAAGCATGGTGGGATCCTCCAGCGGGTTGGCGAGATTGGCGCGCCGTGGCGAACCAAGCGGTTGATTCCTTTGTACGCCGCTGATGGTGTGTGGAACTGATCTGGATCAGAGACTTGTGTCGGCAGGCCTTCTTTGATCGGTGTCTGATGTAGATCAAGCACAGGCAGGCGACAACGAGCAGTCTTGGACTGTGCCGGCGTATTGCGACCGGTGTCGAGCCGAGGTGTGTGATGGGTCAATATCAACGTTTGCTGCTGATCGCCGACCAAACCCTGCATTCGTCTCCCGCCTTGTTGCGCGCCGTGGCGTTGGCCAAGGCGAGCGGCGCCGCGCTGGATGTCCGGGCCTTTGTCGAACCGGCGCCGGTGGTCCATTTGTGGGAAGAGAAAGTCGACGATGCCAGCTATCAGCGCTATTTGCGCCGGGTGCGCCGCTGGATAGCCGACGAAGTCGAGCGGCTCAGTGGCCAGGGCCTGGAAGCGACGGTCGAAGTGGTCTTCACCACCCATCCGTTGCCAGACATCTTGAGGGCCGTCGAGGAGCTCAAGCCGGACATGTTAATCAAGGATGTCAGCCTGGAACCGGTACTCAAGCGAGTGTTCATCACACCGCTCGATTGTCACCTGCTGCGCGATTGCCCGGTCCCTGTGCACCTGGTCAATCAGATCCGTTACGGGTTGCCGCACCGGGTGCTGGCAGCAGTGGACCCATTCGATCCTTCCACGCAAATCAATGGCCTGAACGACACGATCATTCAAACCGCCCATGCACTGGCCCTGGCGTGCGACGCGCCACTGCACCTGCTTTACGCCTATGACCTGACGCCGGCCTTCAATGGCGATGCGCCGCTGGTCAGTGGTGGCTGGGGCGTGGATTTCGTCGAGGAGTTGCGCGAATCCCTGCACCTGGCCTTTGTCACCCTGGCGGATCGCTACGGTATCCCGCCCGAACGGCGGCATTTCGTGATGGGCCTGCCGGTGCCGGTGATCAGCGAGTTTGTCGAGGAGTACCTGGTCGATGTGGTCGTCATGGGGACGGTGCATCGAGTGGGAATCGACCGGCTGATCGGCAGCAACACCGAGCGCGCCCTGTATTCGGTGCCGGGCAGCATTCTGGCGGTCAGGCAGTCAGTCAAGGCGTAAGCACGATGGCGCCATTGAATTGACCGGCCCTGAGGAACGCCAGTGCCTGATTGGCATCGTCCAGGGCAAAACAGGTGACATCACTGTGCACCGGCGTGTGCTGCAATTCCTTGAAGAACGCCAGGCCGTCCTCGCGGGTCAGGTTGGCCACCGAGCGAATGCTGCGTTCGCCCCACAACAACCGATAGGGGAACGCCGGAATGTCGCTCATGTGAATGCCGGCGCATATCACGCAGCCACCCTTGGTGGTGACGGACAGTGCCATGGGCACCAGCGCACCGACGGGAGCGAAAATCAGGCTGGCATCGAGCAAATGCGGGGGAGGCTGGTCTGAAGGACCGGCCCACTCGGCGCCCAGCGATCGTGCATAGGCCTGGCCACTGCTGTCGTCCGGGCGAGTGAAGGCATACACCTGCTGCCCGCGCCCGCGCGCCACTTGAATGGCCAGGTGGGCGGCGGCGCCGAAGCCATAAAGGCCCAGGTGCCGGGCGCCCCTGGCCATCTGCAAGGCCCGAAAGCCGATCAGCCCGGCACACAGGAGCGGGGCGGCCTGGGTGTCGGAGAGCGCCTTCGGGATGGGGAAGCAGAAGCGCTGGTCGGCCACGGTGTATTCGGCGTAGCCGCCGTCCAGATGACAACCGGTGAAGCGGGCCTGGTCGCAAAGGTTCTCCTGGCCCGCGCGGCAGAAGTCGCATTCACCGCATGTCCAGCCCAGCCAGGGCACGCCCACTCGCTGGCCGATCCACTCGGGTGCGACGTCCGGGCCCAGCGCCACCACTTCACCGACGATTTCATGGCCCGGGACCCGGGGCAACACCGCTTGCGGCAATTCGCCATCGACCAGGTGCAGATCGGTGCGGCACACGCCGCACGCCAGCACTTTGATTAACAGCTGGCATGCAGCGGGGGTCGGAATCGGGCGCTCTTCCCGTTGCAGCGGCTGGCCGGGCGTATGCAGAACCATGGCGCGCATGATGACTTTCCCGGTGTGCGGTGCTATTGCAGCGGGCGATGACAGCCCACGACCAGTTGTTTGAGTCCATCCAGGTTTTGAATCCTGACCTCGCGCCCGTTGATTTCCGCCAGGCCCTGATCACGCAGATGGGCGATGCCTCGGCAGATGGTTTCCAGCCGCAACCCCAGGTAGGAGCCGATTTCCTCGCGGCGCATTTTCAGGACGAAGTTCCTGGGCGAGAAACCTCGCATACTCAAGCGTTGCGACAGGTTCAGCAGAAAGGCCGCCAGGCGCTCATCCGAGTTCATGTTGCCGAGAACCATCAGCATGTCGTGATCACGCACGATTTCCCGGCTGAGGATTTTGTTCAGGTTGTGCTGCAGCGACGGCAGTTCCCCGGCCAGTTTCTCGAGATGCGCGAAATGGATGGGGCAGACTTCGCTGTCCTCCAGCGCGATCGCGTTGCAGGCATGCAAGTCGGTGCTGATCGCGTCCAGACCAAGCATCTCGCCGGGCATCTGGAATCCGGTGACCTGTTCCCGGCCATCGACCGAGAGCACGCTGGTCTTGAAGGAACCGATGCGCACCGCGTACAGCGAACGCAAGGGGTCACCGGCACGGTAGAGGGCTGCGCCTTTTTTGACCTTGAAACGTTGCGCAATCAGCGTATCGAGACGTTCGACTTCCGAGCCCGTCAAACCAATGGGCAGGCACAACTCGACAACGCTGCAACTGGAGCAGGCCGTTTTCAGTTGATGAGCTTGATAGGGGGGGGCTTCAGGCATTTCATCCGGTCCTCTGTCTGAACATTCAGAGTAGTGCCTGCAAGTTAACGAGTCGGTGACAGGTGCAAGTGACTGCGGGTTAGTCGACGAATGGACTGTTTTGTACAAGTTTTCCTGTCAATTTTACGATGTTGAGATGCAGCTGCTTTAACGCTGCCGACCCGAGTGCTATTTGCTCTTCCAGTATTTCTGCATTTCAAGGAACAGAAATGACGCGGTCCAGGAAATCAACACCAGGCCGGTGAGTGCCTGCAATCCGGTCAAATACTTCAAGTTGCCCACGGGGGAAATATCGCCAAAGCCAATGGTGGTGTACGTGGTGAAGGAAAAATAAACGCAGTCCATGAACGAACCGTCGAAGTTGCCGATCAGGCTTCCCCATTCACCGGCGCGAGCCATCAGGTAATAGACCAGCGCGAAGCACCAGACTTCAACGGCGTGGGCCATCAGGGCGCCGAATACGCCGACGACAATCCTGAACCGGCTCCAGAGCTTGAGGCGTGGCAGCCAGTCGTTCAGGCGCAACAGGCATTCGTAGTGGATCACTACGGCAAGGACGACCACCAGTGTATTGATCAGCGTGACGGCCAGCATGGCGAACCTCTCGCAGCAGGGGTAATCCTCGATTGTTTTTACGCCAGCGCAATACGGCGGCCTTGAGCTATATCAACAACGCCTCTGTGAGCCAGCGCCATTGTGCTCAATAACCAGAGGGCACTTGGTTGACCTATATCAGAATCCTCACAAGCCAGCGCCGGATACTCGAACCATCGTCCGATGCTGTTCCTGCGTTAGAGGCGAGCTGCGCAACGGACTGCCGATGAGATGAATGTCCGCAGCGCCGGGACGGCGGGGAAGGGGACTCCAAGTCACGGGCGGTTGAATGAAGCCCAATGGATCAAGGGCTTGTGACCAGGCAGATAACGCGCTTCCAGGACGAGGTATGTCATGCTGAAACTCAAACGTATCCTGTTGATAGCACCCAACGAAATGAGCCGCACCCCGGCGTTTGATCGGGCGAACGCCTTGGCCAGTGCAACCGGTGCGCTGTTGCACATCGTCGCGTTCAATTATGTTCAGACGCTGGCGGTGGCCGGCTTGTTTGATCATGACGCGATGTACCAGGCCCGGGAGGGCTATCTGCAGGTGCATCGGCAGTGGCTGGAGCAGCAAGCCCGGCTACAGCGCTGCACGGGCTCGCAAGTCACTACGGAAGTGGTGTGGGCCCCGGCCAGCCTGGCGCATGTGCTTGAGTACGTGAATGACTTCCGTCCGGATCTGGTGATCAAGGACGTTCACCATGTGCCTGCGCTTAACCGCGTGTTTCATCGTCCACTGGACTCGCTATTGCTGCGTGACTGCCCCGCGAATCTGCACCTGGTGACCGACGGCAACCATCCAAAGCCGCTGAAAATTCTCGCGACTGTCGACCTGTCCCATCTCGAAGACCTGACCCAAGGCTTGAATGACCGGATCCTCGACTTCGCCTCGACCCTGGCCGCTTCCTGTGGCGCCGCCCTGCATTTGCTCAACGTGAGCCACTGGTCAGTGCTGGGCGATGCCGTGAGAAGCGTGCCGACAATGAGTCTGGAAGACAGTTTGCGAGACGCGCTCAACGATGCTCAGGAAGAAGCTTTTGATGTGCTTGCCGAACGTTATGGCATTGGCGAAAGGCGCCGCCACCTGCTGACGGGCATTCCTCATCAGGTGATTACGCGGTTCGCCCGACAAAACGCCTTCGACATGGTCGTGCTGGGCACGCTCTACGAAGGCGGGATCGACCGTTTCATCGGCAGCACCGCCGAGGGTGTGTTGAACCGCGCACCCTGCAGCCTGACTATCGTCAAGCCTTGGCGATGGCTTGACTGAAGCGCTACCCATCACAGCTGCTGGAACAAACATCAACGGTTGTCGATCCTGAAAAATTGATAACCGCATTAAAAGGCCACGCCAATTTTTATGCCGTACTCATCCCGGGTCTGTTTGTCGAGATCGGTCACCGCAAATCGACCGTCCAGGTCGTAATTGAAGCGGTTGTAGTAAAGGGATGCCATGAGCGGAATCGTTCCTTGTTGATTAAACAGGAGGCTCAGCTCGACATAAGGATTGGTGTTGTCTTTCAAGTCCAGCGTCTCGCTGCTGACGCCATGGAGTTTGAGTTGCGAATCACCGTTTATCAGCCGTCGAACCCCTGCCTCAAGACGCAGGGTTGCGGTGCTGAACTGATGGTTGTAACCCGCCGCGGCTTTAGCGAAGGAAGTGCGGCTGGTGAGATCGATGTCGTACTTTTTGGAGTCCGGATTGAACCGGTTCCACTTGTATCCCGCGCCCAGCAAGACGTCTAAAAAGTTGTGCGCATCCAGTGCCGTGCGCCAGCCAAGATCCAGGTCCACCTGACCATCCTTCACTTTCTGATTCTGCTTTTCAGAGTACTGGCCAGTGATTTCTGCCAGATAAACAAAGCCGGTCTGAGCGGTCATCTTGTTGCCATAGTTGAGAAACAATCCTCCTTCGGGCATGTGTTCGGTGCTCGAGCTTTTCTGCCCGTCGAATTCGAGAACGCTGTAGCTTCCCAGTAAGCCAAAGGAAAATATCGGATCTGTAGGCGGGGCGGCACTGGAGATGTTGGGGGTGGTTGCGGCAATAAGAGAAGTGACAACAGCAGTAAGAATGGTCCTTTTCATAAGAACTCCATCAGTACGCTTCAGGTCTGGGTGACCGACACTTACAACGATAGTCGCTTTTTTTTTTCGCGATCAGTTATTGGAAAGGAAACCATTAAAAGTGACAGTCAACGAAGAGCGGGGCTGCGCTGCCCAATAACGGTTCGTTGTCTGGCGCGTTATGACCGGCGCGACTTGAGGGAGTGTGGTCAGTGCCTGCACTCGGCCAACACCACTTGGCAGGTGTTCGGCGTGCCGCCGGAGTGGCTGGCATAGCGAATGCAATTGTCCATGGATTTCTGGCGAGCCATGTTCAAGGTGTCGCCCCAGGCCAGGCCGCCCTCGCCGGCCGTGGGCAGGGCTTTGGCGTAGCAGTTTGAACCCGTGCTTGAAGTGGCATGGCGAGAGGTGCCTGCTTTGCCCGCACACCCGGTCAACGCAAGGTTGATGGCCAGCAGGGAGAGCAGGGCACATGACGCACATCGGCGTGCGGTTATTCCAGTCATGGGGGTTCACCTGCAAATTGGCCAGAGGCGTGTGTGACCGCGCTCCCTTCAGTTTAGAGGGTGTTGCAGCGACTGGTTGAATTCACGGACCAGTATCACCGACAGCGACCTTGGCGGGGTTGGGCGAGACATCCTTGTCTCTGCTGATACGTTGTTCATTGCCGCGCGCGGCCGTTCGTCATGTCGCCAGGGGCAGGGCGTAACACTCTCGTCAGTCCAGATCCTGCGCCTGATGCCGCTCGGGCACCTGGCTTGCTTCATCCCCCCACGTCCGATTGACTCGCTGGCCACGAATGACCGCTGGCCGTTTGGCGATTTCCTCGGCCCAGCGCTGCACATGGGTGTATTGCTGCGCGTTCAGAAATTCGGCGGCGGAGTACACGTTGTTGCGCACCAACTGGCCGTACCAGGGCCAGACCGCGATGTCGGCGATGGTGTAGTGCTCGCCGGCCAGGTAGGGGCTTTCGCCCAGGCGGCGGTCGAGCACATCCAGCTGACGCTTGGTTTCCATCGTAAAGCGGTTGATCGGGTATTCGAGCTTCTCCGGCGCATAGGCATAGAAATGGCCGAAGCCGCCGCCGAGGTAAGGTGCCGCGCCCATTTGCCAGAACAGCCAGTTCAGGGTTTCGGTGCGCCCGGCGGGATCGGTGGGCAGGAAGGCGGCGAATTTTTCCGCCAGGTACAGCAGGATCGAACCGGATTCAAAGACACGGATCGGCGGCTCCACGCTGCGGTCCAGCAACGCCGGGATCTTCGAATTCGGGTTGATCTCGACAAAACCGCTGGAAAACTGCTCACCCTCGTTGATGCGGATCAGCCAGGCATCGTACTCGGCGCCGGTGTGCCCGAGCGCCAGCAGCTCCTCCAGCAGGATGGTCACCTTCACGCCATTGGGCGTCGCCAGCGAGTAAAGCTGCAACGGATGCTTGCCTGTCGGCAGCGTCTTGTCATGGGTGGGCCCGGCCGTCGGGCGGTTGATGCTGGCGAACTGGCCCCCAGACGGGGCGGTGTGTTTCCAGACCTTGGGGGGAACATAGGACGCTTTGCTCACGAATTGCACTCCATGGAGGGTTGCCTGTGATCACTGGATTTCCGACCGTAAGCCTCCCGACAGGACGGCTGTGCCGGTCGGTCGTAACCGCTTCAGCCGGCAGCATACGGTACTCCCGGTCCTTGATGCGATGCCGGTGCCGTCTGGCCGAAACCCGCCACTGCAAGTTAAAGACAACAGACAGAAGCACAAGACTTCCCGCTGAAAAGCCGGATAATGGCGGCCAAATTGTTTAGCTCGTTATTCTGGTAATCGCACATGGAAATCAAGGTCAATTTTCTCGACAACCTTCGACTTGAAGCCAAGTTCGATGACTTCACGGTGGTGGCCGATCAGCCCATTCGCTACAAGGGCGACGGTTCGGCACCGGGTCCGTTCGATTACTTTCTGGCTTCGTCGGCGTTGTGTGCGGCTTACTTTGTGAAGTTGTACTGCGAAACCCGCAACATTCCCACCGACAACATTCGTCTCTCACAGAACAACATTGTCGATCCGGAAAACCGCTACAACCAGATTTTCAAGATTCAGGTCGAGTTGCCGGCGGACATTTCCGCCAAGGACCGCCTGGGCATTCTGCGTTCCATCGACCGTTGCACGGTGAAGAAAGTGGTGCAAACCGGGCCGGAGTTTGTGATCGAGGAAGTGGAAAACCTCGATGCCGATGCCCAGGCATTGCTGATGCCCGGTTCAGCCGAGCAGGCCGGCACCTATATTGCCGGCAAGGACCTGCCGCTGGAGCAGACCATCGCCAACATGTCGGGCATCCTGGCCGAGTTGGGCATGAAGATCGAAATCGCTTCGTGGCGCAACATCGTTCCCAACGTGTGGTCGCTGCATATCCGTGATGCGCACTCGCCGATGTGCTTTACCAATGGCAAGGGCGCGACCAAGGAAAGTGCGCTGGCGTCGGCGTTGGGCGAATTCATCGAACGCCTCAACTGCAATTTCTTCTACAACGATCAGTTCTGGGGAGAAGACATCGCCAACGCGGCGTTTGTGCACTACCCGGATGAGCGCTGGTTCAAGCCCGGCCCGAAAGATGCGCTGCCGCCGGAGATCCTCGACGAATACTGTCTGGAGATTTACAACCCGGATGGCGAGTTGCTTGGCTCGCATCTGTATGACACCAACTCCGGCAACACGCAGCGTGGCATCTGCTCGCTGCCCTTTGTGCGCCAGTCGGATGGCGAGGTGGTGTATTTCCCGTCCAACCTGATCGAAAACCTGTTCCTGAGTAACGGCATGAGTGCCGGTAACACGCTGGCCGAAGCTCAGGTGCAATGCTTGTCGGAAATCTTCGAGCGCGCAGTAAAACGCGAAATTCTCGAAGGTGAGCTCGCACTGCCTGATGTGCCGCAAGAAGTGCTGGCGAAATACCCTGGCATCCTGGCCGGGATTCAGGGCCTGGAAGCCCAGGGCTTCCCGGTGTTGGTGAAAGATGCGTCGCTGGGCGGGGAGTTCCCGGTGATGTGCGTCACCCTGATGAACCCGCGTACCGGCGGCGTGTTTGCCTCGTTCGGTGCCCACCCAAGCCTGGAGGTGGCGCTGGAGCGCAGTCTGACGGAATTGCTCCAGGGCCGCAGTTTCGAAGGCCTGAACGATCTGCCCCAGCCGACCTTTGAAGGTCAAGCGGTGACCGAGCCGAACAACTTTGTCGAACACTTCATCGATTCCAGCGGTGTGGTGTCGTGGCGCTTCTTCAGTGCCAAGGCGGATTTCGAGTTTGTCGAGTGGGATTTCTCCGGCCAGGGTGAAAACTCCAATGCCGAGGAAGCCGCGACCTTGTTCGGCATTCTCGAAGACATGGGCAAGGAAGTGTACATGGCGGTGTATGAGCACATCGGTGCTACCGCCTGCCGCATCCTGGTACCGGATTATTCGGAAATCTACCCGGTCGACGATCTGATCTGGGACAACACCAACAAAGCGCTGTTGTTCCGCGCCGACATCCTGAACCTGCATAACCTGAGCAAAGTCGGCCTGCGAACGCTGGCCAAGCGCCTGGAAGACAGTGAGCTGGACGACTACACCGACATCACCACGTTGATCGGCGTCGAGTTTGACGACAATACCGCCTGGGGTCAGTTGACGATCCTGGAACTGAAGCTGCTGATTTATCTCGCCCTGAAGAAATTCGACCAGGCCAAGGATCTGGTGGAGGCCTTCCTGCAGTACAACGACAACACCGTCGAGCGAGGGCTGTTTTATCAGGCCATCAACGTGGTGCTGGAGGTGGAACTGGACGACGACCTGGAGCTTGGCGATTACGAGGTCAACTTCCGCCGGATGTTTGGCAACGAACGGATGGACGCGGCGATCGGCTCGGTGGACGGCAGCGTGCGCTTCTACGGCTTGACGCCTACGAGCATGAAACTCGAAGGGCTCGACCGCCACTTGAAGCTGATCGACAGCTACAAAAAACTGCACATGGCGCGGGCCAATGTGACGGCTTTGTCCATGTGATAGCGCCCTGTGGGAGCTGGCTCGTCGGGTCGCCGCATCGCAGCGATGGTCGTCAACGGTAACGCGTGTAACCTGGTTAACCGCGGCGCACTTGAGACCATCGCCAGCAGGCTGGCCCCTACAGGTATTGCGTGGCCTACATGTCCTGCAAGCCATTCAATTCAATCACGCAGGCCTCATCAAAATCCGGGTTTTCATTGATGCCGCCCTTTGCATAGCCACGGGCATTGCAAATGACCCGGGTGTTGCCCACCCGATAATCGAAGCTCCCATGGGTATGGCCATGGAGCCAGAGCGCCGGCTGCCAGACCTTGATCCGCGCTTCTAGATCCGAGACAAAACTCGAGTTGATCGGCGAATTGGCAAACGCCGGGCTGATGCTCGACCGTGTCGGGGCGAAATGCGACACCACCACTGTGGTGAGGTGGCTGTCGCGGCTGAAGCATTCCTCCAGCCAGGCGACCGTCTGCAGGAACACCAGCTGGGAGATGGCGGGCGTGAACAGATCCGGGAAGTCGGGGGATACCTTGATGTGGCTGAAGTCGCGGATGAGCTTCGTCGCCATCTCGATACCCTGTGCCCGATCCTCCGGCTTGTCGAACAACCGATAGTCGGACCACAGGGTACAACCCAGGAACCGCACGCCTTCGTGGACATATTCCGAGCGTTCCAGCACGTGAATCCTTGTGCCGTAGGTCAATCGGTTCAAGTGCTCGTAGGTGGAGACCAGATCGCTGCCATAAAACTCATGGTTGCCTGCCACGTAAACGATCGGAGCAGGGCAGGATCTGGCCCATTCGATCGCCGCTGCCGGACGGGCGATATCCCCGGCGAGGACCACGATATCGGCCTCCACCTGGGGGAACGGTATGGCGTTGACGGAGAGGTGAACGTCGGACAGCAAGGCAATGCGCATTGATCAACTCCCGCCTGATGGGGCATTCAGTCCACTCAACTTACGCGTTGATCACCGATGGCGACAAGCAGGAGGTCCCCTCTCGATGCCGGTATGGCGATAAGAGGGGACGCGAACACTCCCTAGGCGAACGCGCTTTGCATGACCAGGTGTTGTTCCTCGAGGTGCATGTTCATGTTGCCGGGCGCGGTGGAAGCGCCCGGTGGCGGTCCTTCATCCGTGGAACTGGTCAGTAGTGTCTCCAATGCCGGCGGCTTGGGTTCGTTTGGCATGCAATCACTGGAGCCGCACCAGATGATTGAAGTGGTGCGGCAGATCCGTCAGGCCACGAGCAAACCCTTTGCGATCAACCTTTGGATGTCCAATGCGCAGGAGTCAGCGCCAAGTCCCGCTGATGCTCGCCAGGCAGGCGCGTTGCTGCGTCCGTATTTATGCGGGATCGACGACCTTGACCAAAGCTTTCACCGGTCGCCTGGCCAGAAGCCTGACGAACCGGATGACCCGCGAGATCAATCACGGCGACTCGCACATCGCGCCTTATCCTGTCCAGGCCTGGTTCATGGGCAGCCTCGCGAAGCTGGCGGTCGGGCAGGGCCGCGAGGATTTCGGTTCGTTGTCTGCCGGGCAATCCGTCGCGCTGATTCGTCACGACAATGCGCGGGAATTGATGGACGAACTCGTCAGGGAAACGCCGAACGTTTTATGCAGGGTCTGTTTGCGTGAGTGATGAATTGAGGTCGCTGAAGATCAAACTGTGCGAGTCAGCTCGCGATGGCGTCGCCCCTGTCAGCATTGAGGGTGGATGTGCCGACGTCATCGCTGGCAAGCCAGCTCCCACAGGTTGTTTGGCGGACCTGGCCTCTGCGTATACCGCCAATCCCTTAAGGGAGCGAGCCTGCTCGCGATGGCGTCGGCCCTGTCAGCATTGATGGTGGATGTGCCGACGCCTTCGCTGGCAAGCCAGCTCCCCCAAAGACCGTAGCCGGGCTCGGTCTTTGAGGCCGCTGAAGATCAAACTGTGGGGCTGAGTCTGCTCGCGAAGTACCTGGCCTGTTTACTTCAGGTACCAGCCCCAGGGTTGCTCACTGACGTACTCGGTGATCTGTTTGACCTCCAGATAATTGTGCAGCCCCCATTGCCCGAGCTCACGGCCGATCCCGCTGTGTTTCATGCCGCCCCAGGGCGCTTCGACGAAGGTCGGTTGCGAGCAGTTGACCCAGACAATCCCGGCGCGTAACTGGTTGGCGACCCGTGCGCTGCGTTGCAAGTCGGTGCTCATCACTGCGGCGGCGAGGCCGAAGCGGCTGGCGTTGGCCATTTGCACGGCTTGGTCTTCGGTGTTGAAACGCTTGATGCACAGCACCGGGCCGAAGACTTCCTCGCGCCAGAGGATGCTGCTGTGTCCCGGTTCGTCGAAGATCGCCGGCTCGATGAAGTAACCCTCTGGCAAATGCGCCGGCCGCCGGCCTCCGGTGAGCAGGCGCGCGCCACTGGCCAGACCCTGATCGACAAAGCCGAGCACCTTGTCGTACTGGCCCTGGCTGACCAGTGGCCCCAGCAGCACGCCGGGCTCAAGACCGGGGCCGATGGTGATCTTGCGGGTTGCTTCGACCAGGCGTTCGATCAACCTCGGGGCGATGCTGTCCTGCACCAAAAGCCGCGAGGTGGCGCTGCACACCTGGCCCTGGTTCCAGAAGATCCCGAACAGAATCCACTCCACGGCGGCTTCGACATCCGCGTCGTCGAAGACAATGAACGCTGACTTGCCGCCCAGTTCGAGGCTGATGTTCTTGATGTCGCGGGCCGCCGCCGACATGATTTTCGCCCCGGTGGGCACGCTGCCGGTGAAGGCCAGTTTGTCCACGCCGGGGTGCTCGGTCAGCGGACTGCCAGCCTCGGCGCCGAGCCCGGTGACCACGTTCAGGACACCCGCTGGCAGGCCGATGCGGTCGGCGGCGGCGGCCAGTTCCAGCGCCGTCAATGGCGTCAGCTCGGACGGCTTCAACACCAACGTGGCCCCCGCCGCCAGGGCCGGAGCCACTTTCCAGGCGGCCATCAGCAGCGGGTAGTTCCACGGGATGATCTGCCCGGCCACGCCAATCGGTTCATGGCGGATACGGCAGCGAAAACGGGCGTCCGGCAATGCCAGCGGCTGGTCCTGCTGTTCGTCCAGTTCGCGGGCCAGGCCGGCGTAATAGCGAAAACAGCCAATCGCATCGCCGATGTCCCACTGCGCTTCGGGCAACGGCTTACCGTTGTCGCGCACCTCCAGTTCCGCCAGCGCTGACTGGCCACTTTCCAGTTCATCGGCCAGGGCTTCCAGCCACTGCGCTCGCTCGGCACCGCTGGTTTGGCTCCAGCCATTGTCGAAGGCGCGCCTGGCCGCGCGCACGGCGTGGTCGACGTCTTCTTCAGTGCCGGCCGCCACGCGGTGGAATGTTTGCTCGGTGGCCGGATCGACGACCTCCAGATAGCCGCCCAGGTCCGGGCTGACCCACTCGCCGTTGATGTATAGCTGATCACGCATGGTGCGACTCCTGGACGCCGGTCTGGCGGTTTTGCAGAGAGCGGGAAGTGAATAACAGTGCCAGGGACAGACAGATGATCACCGTCGAGATCGCGTTGATCTCCGGGGTCACGCCGCGGCGGATGGAAGAGAAAATGTAGATCGGCAACGTCGTCTCGGAACCGGCGACGAAGAAGGCGATGATGAAGTCGTCGAAGCTGAAGGTGAACGCCAGCAGGAACCCGGCCATGATCGCGGGGCTGATCTGCGGCAGGGTCACCCGCCAGAAGGTTTGCATGGGCGGGGCGTACAGGTCGGCGGAGGCTTCCAGCAGCGCCTTGTCCAGAGAGTCGACACGGCTGCGCACGATCACCATGACCAGTGCCATGGTGAACAGCGAGTGCGCGGCGATCACAGTGAAGAAGCCCATGTTCAACCGTGGCACGCTGGGCATCCAGCTTGCCAGCAGCGGGTTGATCAGGTCGAACAGGCTGATGAAGGCGATCAGTGTGGAGATGCCGATGACGATGCCCGGGACGATGATCGCGCAGTAGGTCAGGGCATCGAACAGCAGGCGAACCTTGCGTCCGGCACGCTGCAGACCGAACACCGCGAGGGTGCCGAACAGCGTCGCCAGCACCGCCGAGCACAGGGCAATGAAGGCGCTGTGACCGAGGGCTTCCATGATGAACGGGTTGTCGAAGGCGCGGCCAAACCATTGCACCGAGCAGCACTCGAAGGCCAGGCCGCTGCGCCCGGCGTTGAAACTGAACAGGATGATCAGGGCAATCGGCGCGTAGAGAAACAGGTACAGCGAAGTCGAATAGCTGCGCAGCCACATGTCACAGGCCTCCGTCGGCAGGGCGGCCGCCGTAGCGCGCCACGAGCTTCAAATACAGGCCGATGATCAGCAACATCATCGCCACCAGGGTCATTGCCAGCGCGCTGCCGAATGGCCAGTTGCGCGACTGCAGGAACAGGTCGACCAGCGCGTTGCCGACGAAGAACACCTTGCCGCCACCGAGAATGGCCGGGATCAGGAACTCGCCCATCAGCAGGATAAACACCAGCATCACCCCGGTGATGATCCCCGGCGCAGAGAGGGGCAGGGTGATCCTGCGAAAGCTTTCGAAGGCACTGGCGCCCAGGTCCGCCGAGGCCTCGAGCAGGCGCTTGTCGAGTTTTTCCAGGCTGACGTAGATCGGGAACACCATCAGCGGCAGGTAGCCGTAGACAATGCCGATCAGCACGGCCCAGGGCGTGTTGATCAGGCGCACATCTTCCAGGCCAAGGCTGGCCAGCAACGCCGGAATGCCCTTGCCGCTGAGGATGAAAATCCACGCGTAGGTGCGGATCAGGAAACTGGTCCAGAACGGTACGATCACCAGCGTCAGCAACAGCGAACGGTTTTTGCTGACCTTGACGGCGAGGAAGTACGCCAGCGGGTAGGCCGCCACCAGGCACACCAGGGTGCCCAGTGGCGCCAACACCAGCGTGTTGCCGAACGCCGCCGCCCGCGAACCGAGGTTCAGGTAGTTGGCCAGTGTGAAGCCCCCGGCATACCCGCCCACGGCGCTGCGCTCGCCGAAACTGAAGACCAGGATGATCACCAGCGGCATCAGTAACAGCAGCAGGAACCACAGGGTCGAAGGCAAGAGCATCAGCAGGGTGATCCGCCGGCCGAGGTTGTGCCGTGGGCGCACCTCGACTGACAGGGTACTGCCTGGCTGCACCGTTTGCGGGTGGGCGGCGGCATTCATGGGCGACTCCTCGTTGGCCATGGCAAGTGATCAGGCGGATTTGAAACGGGCCATCAGTTCGGCGCGGGCCGGGCTGGTGAGCGTTGCTGCCGCCCCGAATTCCAGTGGGCTGAGGGCTTCGGCGGCCGGGTACATGATCGGATCATTGAGCATGGCCGTCGGCAGCAGCGCATCGACCCGCTTGTCACCGCTCGGGTAGCCGTGGCTCAGCACTTCGAGCTTGTTGTGCTGCGGGTCGAGCAGGTAGTTGATGAAGGCGTAGGCGGCGTCCTTGTGCTCCGAGTTTTTCGGAATGGCGAAGAAGTCGCTCCACAGCTCACCGCCTTCCTTGCCCAGCTCGAACTGCATCTGCGCGTTGTCGCGATGCAGCTGCGAGGCGTCACCGGTCCACGACATGGCCAGCCAGGCATCGCCGCTGCGCATCGACGGCTGGATGTCGGAGTTGATGGCGAACAGGTGTGGCTTGACTTCGATCAGCAGTTTTTCGGCATCGGCCAGTTCTTTCGGGTCCAGGGAGTTGAAGCTGTAGCCGAAGCTTTTCAGGGCGTTGCCGATGGCGGTCAATTGATAGTCATGGACCATGGTGCGGCCGCTGGCGGGGCCTTGGGCGGCGGCCCAGAATTCTTTCCAGCTGGTCGGGCCGTTCTTCAGCTTGCCGGTGTCGTAGAGCATGCCGGTGGTGCCCCAGTTCTTCGGCACCGCATAAACCTTGCCGTCGACCGTGCCCTGGGCCATGAACTTCTGCTGGAACGCCGAGGCATCGAAATTGGGAATGCGCGACAGGTCCAGCGGTTCGATCAGACCCAGGCCGACGTAGGTGCTGATGGTGTAGTTGGTCGGCACCAGCACGTCCCAGCCACTGCCGCCGGCCTGCAACTTGGCGAGCATTTCTTCGTTGGAGCCGAACACGCTCATCGACACCCGTGCCCCCGTGGTCTTGGCGAACGCGTCGAGGTTTTCCTGACTGTGGTAGTTCGGCCAGGTCGCCAGCGACAGGCGATCCCCGAGCTTGCCTTGCTCGGCGGCCTCGGCCGTGGAGGTCAGCAGGCCGGGCATGTGGGTGGCGACCACCGCCGCGGCGATTCCGAGGCCGGTGCGGCCAAGAAAGTCGCGGCGACTGATCGAGCCGTTCTGCCAGCTGCGCAGGGTTTTGATAAAGGTCTTCTGGTCCATAGCACGCTCCCCATCCGGTTGATGAAACGAATCGACGACTTACAACGCCATGGCCAGGCCATTGGCGTGATCCCAGCCGACGCGCACTGCCGCGCCGTGTTCGAATGCATTGGCGCCGTGGTCCTGCTGGCGCGGCACGCGCACACAAACCACGCCGAAGGCCTGGGTGCGTACGCGGTATTCGGTGGTGTTGCCCAGATAAATGCGGTCCTCCACACAGCCGTGCAGGGTCACTTCCCGCACCATGTCGGCGCTGGCACCGGCGATGCTGATCAGTTCCGGACGCACGGCGATGCAGCCTTCAGCGTTCGCGCTCAGCGCCTTGCCGGTGGGCGTCAGCGGGCTGGACAGTTCCAGACCCTGCTCGGTGCGCAGAACCACCGAGCTGCCGTTCAGATGGCGGACGGTGCCGTTGAACAGGTTGGACTCGCCGATGAAGTCAGCCACGTAGCGGCTGGCCGGTGCCTCATACAGCTGTTCCGGGGTGGCGGTCTGGATGATCGAGCCGTTGTGCATCACGCTGATGCTGTCGCTCATGGACAGGGCTTCTTCCTGGTCGTGAGTGACCAGCACGAAGGTGATGCCCACTTCGCGTTGCAGGCGCAGCAATTCCGACTGCATCTCCTTGCGCAGCTTGCGGTCAAGCGCCGCCAGTGGCTCGTCGAGCAGCAACACGGTGGGCTTGTTGACCAGCGCCCGGGCCAGGGCCACGCGCTGTTGTTGACCGCCTGAAAGCTCACTCGGCTTGCGCTGGCCGAAGCCGCTGAGGCGCACCATTTCCAGGGCTTCATCGGCCATGCGCAGCTGTTGTTTTTTGTCGGGGCGCGGCGTGCGATAGCGCAGGCCATAGGCAATGTTCTGCGCCACGGTCAGGTGCGGAAACAGCGCGTAATGCTGGAACACCATGTTCACCGGCCGCTCGAAGGCCGGCACGCCGGCCACGCTCTTGCCCGCCAGGCGCACTTCACCGCTGGTGGGCTGTTCGAAACCGGCGATCATGCGCAAGGTGGTGGTTTTGCCGCAGCCCGAGCCGCCGAGAAAGGAATGGAACGAACCGCGCCGCACGGCGAAATTCAAACCATTGACGGCCTGCACCTGGCCATAGCGTTTGACCACATTGCAGAATTCGATATCGCTTGGCGGGTTGTCGTTCACGAGGCGGGCTCCCTTGCAGTGATGAATCATTGCGTCGGGGGCCAAACTGACAATGAGGGTTTTATGGCGTATATATCCCTTGGGGGATAGAGTCGTTTTTCAGGTGTCAGACGTCGACGACCAGTTCCTGGCCAGTGAGGTCGCGGATAAACAGCCCGAGCAATTCCGACTGGCTGCCGATGCCGAGCTTGGCGTAGATATTCTTGCGATGGATTTTCACCGTGCCCGGGCTGATGTTCAGTTGTTCGGCGACCGAGGCACTGGAGTGACCGCGCAACAGCAATTGCACAATCTCCTGCTCACGCCCGGTGAGGATGTGCGCGCCGAACTGGTCGAAGGCTTCGCGGATCTTGAAGTCCAGATCCTGCGCAGGTCGTGGTTGCTGGGCCTGACGCAGGCGCCAGGCTTCATTGATGACCTGCTCGACCACCGCTTGCGCGCACTCGACCAACTGCATTTCGTCACGGCTGAATGCGCAACTGGCCGAGGAACGCATCAACGACAGCACCGCCGTCGCACCGGCCCCGAGGTCGACGAAAAACGCCACTTCCTCTGCCAGACCGGTTTGCTGGTAGTAGGTCAGGTAATACTCGCCGAGGTAAAAGTGGTCGGGCGCAAACTGGCGCAATCGCCACAAACCGGGCGCCTGCCCGCGCGTACAGGCCAGGTAGAACGGATCAAGCAAATACGGCCCGCACTGATAGTCGTCGACATAGACCCCGCGCTTGTCCGCCGAGAAGGTGTCGAACAACGCCAGAGGCCGGTGATTGCCTTCGTAGACGAACAAGACGAAATGATCGACCGGGCATACTTGCCGCAACCAGTGGCTAAGGCCCGACAGCCGCGCATGCCCGGCGGGCAGGTCCAGCAAGTGGGCGACACCGGTGGTCCAGAGTTTCAGTTCCTTGGGGCGCATGGTGACTTCAGGCAGGGGTGGATCGCGACACGATGCACAAAGTACGCCATGGCGGCGTTGGCCTTGTGGAGCAGGGCCGGTCATGGAAAAAGCGCTGAGAAAATGCACCGCGACGGGGCCGGGTGTTACCGAGTGCTACAACTTCGGTTAATGATTCACCCCGTCGCGCAGGGGACAGCAAACATGGGGCTGATGAAAAGTGTCGGTTTTGGCGCCGGCCGATTAAAGATCAAGTGTGGAGACGGCCGCCGCTGTGTCGGGGTTTTGTACCTGTTTGATCCAGGTATCAAGTTCCTTGACCATCTTGTTGACCTCGCTGTCTTGCTGTTCCGAAGGGCGAATAATTGCGTTCCAGGCAATGTCCAGACCGTCATTCAGGGCGGCCCAGGCCAGTTCCCCGCGCTCCAGGCTGGGGGTCACCAAATCCCGTTGCAAGATGCTGATTCCGTACCCTGAGCGAACCAGTTCGACGATGGCTTCGATCAGCTCCACGGTGATCATGCGCCGCGGCAAGATGCTGGCGGGGGCGAAGAAGCGATCATATTCCCAGCCACTGGCGCGATCGGTCGAATAGGTCACCAGGTTGTAGGTCTTGAAGTCTTCGGCATAAATATTCTTTCTTCCTGCCAGAGGATGATCGGTGGCCATGATCGCAATCAAGTCGTCGCGAAACAGCGGCAACCTGGCGACACCGCTGGGCACCATGCCGTCATCAATGATGGAGACATCCAGCCGGCCCTGCATCAAGCTCGCGTAAACGTCGTTGCGCGGCACGGTCACCAGGGTGATTTCGATGTCCGGGCGCAAGTTCGAATAATGCTTGATGAACTTGGGGATCCAGCGGAACGGGCCGTAGGAGGTGACGCCCATGCGCACGAAAGCGGTGACACCGCCGGCCATGGATCGAGCTTCGGACTCGGCTTCGTTGAGAATCGCGATGATGTCTCTGGCGGCGCGCTCCAGGCGCACGCCCGCGGGGCTGAGCCTCAGTTTGCCTCCCGAACGTTCCGTCAGGCTCACGCCGATGCGCCGCTCGGCCTCGCGCATACGGTGACTGACGGCGGAAGGGGTCAGCCATAAGCGTTCGGCAACGGCGGTCACTGAATCGACTTCCGACAGGGTTTGCAACATCACGAGGTGATCAAGGGTAAGTCTCATAGGTGGGCGCGACCTGAAAATAATTCACAAATTTGCGTAAAATAATGAGCGTGACTTGTTTTTTGCTCCGGTGCAATCTGGTTTCAGCAACAACAGCCCACCGGAGAACAACAAACATGACAACGCTTGCCTTCACCCCTGCAGTCACTCTGGGCGATATTGTCGACCTTGAGCGTTATCCCATCACCAATCGAAGCCATCCGGCGTATCAGCAACTGGTCACCCGCAGCCAATCGTTGCTCGGCGAGGAAGGCGTTGCGATTTTCCCGGGGTTTGTCCGCGATGATGTGGTCGGCACCCTGGCGGATCAGACCCTGGCGCTGCACCCGCGCATGTTCCATTTCCGTGAAAACCACACGGTGTATTTCAAGCCTCAGGACGAAAGCGTTGACCCGGCTCATCCACTGCGGCGGTTGATGAACACCGAGAAAGATACGGTCGCCTACGCCGATATCCCGACAGACCATCTGATCCGGCAGATTTACCAGTCGGACGAAGTGCTTTCGTTCATTCGCGATGTACTGAATCTGGACGTGCTCTATCGCCATGCGGATCCGTTGGCCGCACTTAACCTGCAGGGCTTTACGGCGGGGCAACAGCTTGGCTGGCACTTTGATCGTTCCGACTTCAGCGTGACGCTGTCTCTGCAGGCGGCGACTGCCGGTGGCGACTTTGAATATGTACGCATGCTGCGTAACGAGAACGACGATTGCTATGACGCGGTCGGGCAATTCCTCGACAACCCGGCCACACAGAAAATAGAAGTTCTGCCGCAGGTGCCCGGGACCCTGACATTGTTCCGTGGTCGTTACTCGCTGCACCGTGTGACGCCGGTGGTCGGCGACAGGCTCAGGCTCAACGCGGTATTTGCCTACGTGGATCAGCCCAATGTCGAGTTCAGCGACTATGCGCGCAAATTGTTCTACGGACGTACGTCGGTAGAGCCGCTGGTATAGGTTCAGCACCCCTTACAATAAAAACAATCGATTCACTTCTTCGCTTCACGTGTTCGCACAGGCACTTGCACACCTTCGATCGGTGGTCTCGTTTGCCGTTTGTGCCGCACGCAACAGCTCGCTGCCCCCAATAATAATTTCGGAGCGTCTGATCATGAAATACAGGAAGAATTTGCTGGCCTCGTTACTCACCCTTGGCGTGCTCGTTGCCAGTGCTTCAAGCCAGGCGGCAGGGTGGTGTGACTCGGGCAAGCCGGTGAAGTTTGCCGGTTTGAATTGGGAGAGCGGGATGCTGCTCACCGACATCATGAAGATTGTGCTCAAGGAAGGTTACGGCTGTGCAACCGACGAGTTGGTCGGCAATACCATCATTCTTGAGACCGCTCTGGCCAGCAACGACATCCAGGTATTCGGCGAAGAGTGGATGGAGCGCAGTGAGGTCTGGAAAAAGGCGGCGGCGGCCGGCAAGGTCGTTGCGATTGGTTCGCCGATCATCGGTGCGGTCCAGGGCTGGTACGTGCCGCGATATGTGGTCGAAGGCGACGCGAAACGCAACAAGCCGGCGCGGGCGCCAGACCTGAAGACGGTCGCCGACCTGAGCAAATACCCCGAGGTTTTCCGTGACGCGGAAGAACCGTCCAAAGGCCGCTTCTACAACTGCCCGGCGGGTTGGATCTGTGAGCAGGAAAACACGGAGATGTTGAAAGACTACGGTCTTGAAAACACCTTCATCAACTTCCGCCCTGGAACCGGTGCTGCCCTGGATGCCGCGGTACTGTCCAGCTACAAGCGTGGTGAACCGGTGCTGTTCTACTACTGGTCGCCGACGCCACTGATGGGACAGATCGATGCGATACGGCTGGAAGAAAAGCCGGGTGTCGACAAAAACGTGGTGACCAAAGTCGGCATTTCCAAAGCCTTCAATGAGCAGGCCCCCGAGCTGGTTGCGGTGTTGGAGAAGGTCAATATTCCCATCGAACTGTTGAATCAGAACCTGGCGAGGATGACCAAGGAACGCATCGAGTCGCCCAAACTGGCCAGAATCTTCCTCAAGGAACACCCTGAGGTGTGGCACGCCTGGGTGGATGAAGCCGTCGCCAGCAAAATCCAGGCAGCGCTTTAATCGGCAATGAGGGCAAGGATGCCCGGCGCCTAAAACGTTCTTGCCAACACCCATCACTACTGCGTTTTCTCGCTTCTGTTGCCAGAGGCGGTCTCTTTTTGCGTGCGGAATTTTATGAACAAGATCAAATCACGAGCGGCTGTGGCCTTCGCGGCGAACCAGCCCCTGCAAATTGTCGAAGTCGATGTGGCACCCCCACAGACGGGGGAAGTGCGGGTCCGGATCGTGGCAAGCGGTGTCTGCCATACCGATGCCTTTACCCTGTCCGGTGCCGATCCGGAAGGGCTCTTTCCGGTGATTCTCGGTCATGAAGGCGGCGGTATCGTCGAAGCCGTCGGTGAGGGTGTGACCTCCCTGGCGGTGGGCGATCATGTGATCCCGCTGTACACCCCGGAATGCGGCGAGTGCAAATTCTGCAGATCCGGCAAGACCAACCTCTGCCAGAAGATCCGGGCCACGCAAGGCCAAGGCCTGATGCCGGATGGCACCAGCCGCTTTTCCTACCAGGGCCAACCCATTTTTCACTACATGGGCACGTCGACCTTTTCCGAATACACCGTGTTGCCGGAAATCTCCCTGGCGAAAATCCCCAAGGATGCGCCACTGGACAAGGTCTGCCTGCTCGGTTGCGGCGTGACCACCGGCATCGGTGCGGTGCTCAACACTGCCAAGGTGGAAGAGGGCGCCAGCGTGGCGATCTTCGGCCTGGGTGGCATCGGCCTGGCGGCGATCATCGGCGCCACCATGGCCAAGGCCGGCCGCATCATCGCCATCGATATCAACCCGGCCAAATTCGAAATCGCCAGGCAACTGGGCGCCACCGACTTCATCAACCCCAAGGATCACGCCAGGCCCATCCAGGAAGTGATCGTCGAGATGACCGAGGGTGGCGTCGATTACTCCTTCGAATGCATCGGCAACGTCGATCTGATGCGTGCCGCGCTTGAGTGCTGCCATAAGGGCTGGGGCGAGTCGGTGATTATCGGCGTCGCCGGTGCCGGTCAGGAAATCAGTACCCGTCCGTTCCAGTTGGTGACCGGTCGCGTCTGGCGCGGTTCGGCGTTTGGCGGCGTGAAAGGACGCAGCGAACTGCCCAGCTATGTCGAGAAGTCCCGGACGGGCGAAATCCCGCTGGAGACCTTCATCACCCACACCATGGGCCTGGAAGACATCAACCGGGCCTTCGACCTGATGCATGAAGGCCGCAGCATCCGCACCGTCATTCATTTCGATCGCTGATTCAACCGGCCTGGCGAGGGTCCTGGACAGACGGCGCCCGGTCGACAAACGCACTACCCACCCACCATGTTTTGAACAGAGAGAGCATCACAATGAGCATCTTTACCCATGTCACCGTCGGCACCAACGATCTGCAAAAAGCCCGCGACTTTTACGACAAAGTACTCGGCGCCCTGGGCCAGAAGCGCCTCGCCGACCTGGACGACAATGGTTCGATCTGGGGCCAGGACGCACCGTCCTTTTTCGTGCTGAAACCGGCCAACGGCGCCCCGGCCAGCGTGGGCAACGGTGTCACGGTCAGCTTTGAAGCGCCGGATCGCGCCGCGATCGATGCGTTCCACGCCGCCGCACTGGCCAATGGCGGCACCGACGAAGGCGCACCGGGTCCTCGTGGCTGGGCGCCGAATGCCTATGCGGCTTATGCCCGCGACCTCGACGGCAACAAGCTGGCGGCGTATTGCTTCAAACCTGCCTGGTAAGCTTCAGGGCGAGGCTTGATTCAAGCCTCGCCTTTCACGACTCGACGAAATCGACCCTTGGTCGCCTCTCGACTGCTCAGGCCTTTTAAGGTGTCTACTGCTCATTAGGGCCTGCAGATACAGAGAGGAGCGCATGATGAGCAACGAACAGATGGCACCTGAAACTAAGGGGGTTGCGGTGCAGTTACTCGCAACGATCGACCTGGGACCCGAGATCGAGGGCATGGCCGGGCGCCTGCTAAGAATGCGGATGGTGACCATCGAGCCTGGAGGCGTGTTCGGGCCGGTGCACAACCATATCGATCGGCCGGGCATCGTCTATATATTGCAAGGAACGATCACTGACCATCGCAATGGAATGGCCACGGACTATGGTCCGGGAGTGGGTTGGCCCGAAGACCGGAACACCACTCACTGGCTTGAGAACAGGGGAACAGTCGCGGCGTGTGAGATCTCGGTCGAAATTGTCAGGCAAACGTAAGCTCAAGCCGGACATCCTCACGGGCAAGCCGACGGGCGTTTGCGGCGGCCCCGCTTAAGTCGGCTTCATCACTCTTCTTCTCTCAACACATTGATCCGCCCCGATTTCTCTGCGGCCAGCAGCTTGGCGTGGTCTTTGGCATTCTGATCGGCATAAGCGAGGGCAAATTTGCCGATGGCCTGGTCGAAGGAATCCGTCTTGCCCAGGTAGCCGCTGATGAGCGCGGCATCCCCTGATTTGGCGTGGGCACGGGCCAGGATCAGGCCGCACAATTCGGCGTACAACTTCATTCGCGCAGTGGATATGTTCTCGATGGGCGCTGACATTTTCATGTCACGCAACTGACGGACAAAGAAGTAGCGACCGTTCTGGCCGCGTGTCCAGCCCAGGAAGATATCGCTGGACGACTGCATCAGGCGCTGTCCGGTGACGACGCGCTGGCCCTGATTCTCGTACTCGCTCTTGCCCGCATGGGGCGCCAGCACCGAGGGACAGGCTTCCTTGAATTGCAGGAGCAACGGGTGATTTTCCGCGGAAAAGAACAGACCGACGAAACAATAGGTCCCGACGCTCCCGATCCCGACGGCCTTGACGGCAACATCTTCGAGGCGATAGCGATCGAAAAGCACGCGCCGTTCATGGGGCAGCGACAATCGATAATCCTGCAGGGCCATGCGCACGTTTTGCATGAAGCCTTTTTCGTGCACATGAAAAAGTACCGGGGGTTGATCGATCAGGCGCCGCCGTCCACCGACTTCGCTGCTGATCTTGGGATAGAGGTAATCGCCGACACGCAGCCTGGCCTTAGAAACTATTTGCTCGCGAAATTTCCTGGTTTCTGAATTGGGCGCCATATCGACGATCGATTGGGCATCCAGTCGGTCATACCAGACATCCAATGGACTCATCCTGGAGAGTTTGCGCAGCCGTTCGCGGTAGGCACGAACACTCTCGACGGCGATGGCCCGCGCGTCTTTATCGCTGAGGCGGTTATCCCGAGCGGCCACGGCAAAACTGATCGCCAGGCGTTTGACATCCCACTCCCAGGGGGCGGGCAGGGTTTCGTCGAAATCGTTGATGTCGAATATCAGGTTGCGCTCAGGTGTGGCGAACAACCCGAAGTTCATCAGGTGACAATCGCCGCAGGCCTGCACCTGAATGCCGGTGGTCGGGGTCGTGGCCAGGTCATGCGCCATCAAGCCCGCAGAGCCACGCAGAAATGTGAAGGGACTGCGCACCATGCGGCCGTAACGCACCGGCACCAGATTGGGCAGTCGATGGCGATTGGAGATTTCGAGGAGTTCGATGGGGTCTCGGTTTTTGCGCGGCGGTTTCCATACGGCGTGATCGGCATGGGGCACGCGCTCGCGTATTTGTTCACCTGCGTACAGACGCTCCTTGCGCGAGTGGAAGACCAACTCGTCCCAGTGGTCTTCCGAGTGTCCTTTCCTGCTGTGGGCATAGCTGTTTTTGCGGGGAGGCATGTCCACTCCTTTGCTCAACGAAGTCAGACTCGCTTGGGCACCGGATCTGGTAATGCGACTGCTCCATCAGCCCACAGAAAGTGCGTGTGCCGGTTTCCTGAAAAGTGCCTAAGAATATTGTTTCAGCGTAGCAGTTCCCGAGCTTGATCAAGGCGTGGCCGGTAGAGGAGCGGGATTATTTCTTCCACTGACGGGGTCGCCTGATTTTTGCGGCTCGCTTCTAAGGAATCGCGTAGAGCTTGAACAGTTTTTTCGCCATGTCACTGATGCCTCCCAGGTAGGTGTTGCAGGCCTGTTCGATCTCGCCCGACTTGTACATTTCGCTGAGAGCGGTATCGACCAGCAAACGGAAGTTTTCATCGTCTCGATCCACTGCCATCGCAGTCGGCGAATACTCGAAAACCCGATCCAGCAGGACCAGTTTTGCAGTGGATGGGTGCGTGACCAGGAGGTTGCTCAGCAGCATGCGTTCGGCGAAGAAGGCATCGGCCTTGCCTTCGGCGACCAGGTTGACGCCTGCCTCAATGTTCTTGGCGGTGATCAGGGTGGCCACCACGCCGAGCAAGCGCATTTGCTGGCGAATCCATGCCTCGGTGATTCCGCCGGCGATGGTGGCATAGGTTTGATCGGATAACCCATGGTTGACCGTCGCACGCCAGGTCGGCCCGGTACGGGCAACATTGCCGTTGAGGACATTGAGCAGGGTCTCGGGTGCATCCTTGCGCACCACCACCGAAAGGCCGGCGGTGTAGACCGGTATCGAGTAACTCACATGCTTGCGTCGCGCCAGCGTGGGCGGGGTGGGCGTACAGAGGATGTCGACCTTGCCCGTGCTGACGGCCGTCATCTCGTCGTCGACGGAGACCGGTTGGTAACGCACCTGCATGTCGGGCAAGCCTAACTCGGCTTTGACGTGGTCAGCGATTTTCAGACAAAGCTCGATCGCATAACCGCTGGCCTTGTCGCCGGCCTGGGCACTGAACGGGGCCAGGTCCGGCAGGTAGCCGAGGGTGAAGGTGTTGCTCGTGCGCACCCGTTCAAGGGTACTGGCATCGGCCACTACCGGCCCCACGGCGAGCAGGCTTGCAAGCAGCAAGTGGGTGGCTTTGATCCGTTGTACATTCATATCCTGGCGCCCCGCATTCGAATGTCTGTGTTGCCTGGTAGTTACAGCTGAGGATTGCCGGTACTGGTCTGAGCGGCGGGAGTCGGAGCGACAAAACGCTTGGAGAGGAAGCCGTAGAGCAGGTAGCCGAAGGTAAGGACAATGAGGCCACCGAATACCGCATCCTTGCCGCAGGCATAAAGGGCGTACAACGAATAGGCCACGGCGATCAGTAAGAGCGCGGTATTGCGCGTATAGATCCCGGCACTGACCCTGGCCTTGTACATCATGACCAGCAGGCCCGTGGCGGCTGTGACGTAGGGGATGAGGTTGGTCACGGCCGCCAGGCTGACGAGCTTGCCGAACTGGGCGCTGGCATTGGGTGAAATGGTCGACAGCGCCATCAGGGTCTGCAAGACGCCGCAGACCAGCATGCCGATGATCGGCGCATCCCTGGTGGTGACCTTGCTGAAAAATTTCGGGAACATGCCTTGGTCCGCGGTCATCTTGGCCGTCTGCGCCAGGGTGAATTGCCAGCCCAGCAGCGATCCGACACAGGCCATCACGGCCAGCGCCATGACGATGTTGCCGACCGTGGGGTTGAACATGTGGGCATAGACGAGGGCGAAGGGCGCGGACGAGTTGGCCAGTTCGGCGTTGGGTATCATCCCCTGGATCACCGTTGTCGACAGGATGTAGACCACTGCTGCACCCAGGGTGCCGAACAGGCACGCTAGCGGTACGTTGCGCTTGGGATCTTCCACCGCATCGGAAGCCTGGGCCGCCGACTCCATGCCCAGGAAAGCCCACAGGGTCAGGGGAATGGCTTTACTGATGGCCTCGGAGATCGGCAGGTTGTTCGGGTTCCAGGCGGCGACCAGCACGTCGGTCTTGAACCAGTACCAGCCGATGATGCTCAAGCCGGCCACCGGGATGATGACACCCCACACGGTAATCGTACCGATCCTGCCGGTGATGCCGGGGCCGCCGAAGTTGGCGATGGTGGTGATCCAGAGCAGGGCGACCGTGCCGATGAACAGGGGAATCGCGCCACTGCCAAGCCAGGGCACGAACGATGTCATGTAACCCACCGCCGAGATCGCGACGGCCACGTTGGCGATGCCCAGGGAGAGAAAGTACAGATACGAACAGAGGAAGAAGCCCGATTTGGCATGCGCCTCTTCGGTGTAGGCCGACAGCCCGCCTGAGCGCAGGCAGTAGATGCCGCACTGGGAAAAGCAATAGGCGATGGACATGGAGCCAACGGCGGTGACCAGCCATGACAGCAACGAAACGGCACCGAGTTGGGCCATGCTCGTCGGCAGCAGGATGATGCCCGAGCCCATCATGTTCACTGTCACCAGCGTGGTAAGCCCCACGAGGCTCATTTTTTTGCTTGAGTCGGCCATCGAAAACTCCTTGATCTGCCCTACGCGTAGACCCTGGTGCCGATAGTCGTACTCAAGGTCCGGAAAGTGCCCATCGAACAGTTCTGTCGCCAACTACATTGAAGATGGCTTTTGGCGTTCTGAACAGAAAAATGAAGGCGCCAACATGACATGGCTCCAAAACCGGAAGCTGGAGACAACACATTGGTTTTTTTTGCCGGTCAATCGTCTGATTTAGATCAATCAGCGAACACTCAGCGAGGACACGCATTGGCGGGCGACGCACTCGAAGATTTCAATCGACAGATCACGCGCATTGCCCAGTTGTGCGATCATGGCGCCGGCCAAAATCTCGACCCGGTATCTGCACAGCCTGACGGGCTGGTTCCTCTTGGGTATCTGCTTGATAGGTCGACCTATTGCTACTGGAGGCGACGGTTCAATGAGGGAACATGCATCAACTAAAAACTAACCACAGAATGTGGCAGTTCGAACCGATGTTGCTGATGTGCACACTCTACCTGCTGGCTACGAGTGTGGTCGCTGCACCGCAGGTGCACGAGACGATGACGATCATGGTCGAGGATGCGGCCGCCCCCTGGTCGAAGCGTGACGGCACAGGTTACGCCAACGACGTGGTGGTCGCCGCCTTCAAGGAGATGGCGGTCGATGTGCAGCTCAAAGTCGTGCCCTATGCCCGTTGCAAATACATGGTGCTCAATGGCACGAGCGTGGCCTGTTTCAACATGAGTTGGCTGCCCGAATTCGAGGGCAGGATCAAAATGGCCTCGCAGCCCATCTACACGGTCAACAATGACATGTTCGAAGCGATCAACGCCCCCTTGCCGAAGTCGCCCAAAAGCCCCTGCACCTTGCCGCCCGGCACGGTAGTGGGCACCGTCAGAGGCTACGAATATTCGCCACAGGCCACCGCGCTGCAATCCGCCGGCGTGGTGTTCGAGAATGCTGACTCCGATGTGCAGAACCTTCGCAAACTCGCCGCCCGGCGCTTGTCGGCTGCCCTGATCGTGACCAATGACCTGGAAGCCAAGGAACAGAAGGCCAGACAGGCAGGTACCGAAGATGTCGTCCGGTTCGCCTTCAATTGTGGGCTGTCCGCTGCAACCATAGGCTTTAGCCTGACCCACCCGGACGGATTGCGGGCGCTGAAGATGTATGACGAAGGCTACCGGCGCATCGAGGCCAATGGCGTGCTCAAGCAAATCCATATGCACTGGTTTCCATCGCAGCCTGTCGTCCGTCCCTGAAGACTCAAGCGCAATCGCCGGGATTTTTCGGTCATCGGCGATTTCGCGGCGGATCACCCGGCCCTAGCGAATACCGGCACCCGCCATGGACTCGGGTACCCACTGCGCCGTCGATAGCGGCTCGATGTAGCGAATCCCGCCGTGAGGACCTACAACGCCATTGATGTTGTAGGTGCCGAGCGACAGATCGTAGGTCATGAACGGGGTGGCATCCGGGACTTGCTCGTCGTAGCTCTGGCTGAGGAAGGCGAAGGAGCCACGGTAAAGCTGGCCACTGGTGTCGTACTGATCGGAGGCCACGGCGGCCCAGGTGTCTTCATCCAGGTAAAAGCGCCGCTTCTGGTAGATGTGCTTTGCACCGGGCTTGAGGTTGCCCTCGACGACGTAGACGCGGTGCTTTTCCCAGCGCACGAAAGCCGGGGCAATGAAGTTGGGGGTGGTCAACGACTTGGCGTCATGGGCATAGGTCAGTTTGTAGGTGTTATAGGGCACGATCATTTCTTGCTTGCCCACCAGTGTCCAGTCGTACAGTTCCAGTGCACGGGCGGTACCGGGATTCGGCGTGTCATAAGCCAGGATCGAAATCTGTTTGACCCGGCGTTGGGCCGGCATGTACTGCCAGGCGCGGCCAGGGCGTTGCAGCGGGTTGGTGGCGTTCTTGAGCATGATCGACTCGCCGGCACGCCGCGCAGGTCCGGTATAGGACAGTTTCATCTGGTAGTAGATGTCGGAGTTGTTGATGGGCTTGGACATGTTCTCGTAAATCGGGAAGGAGACAAATGCCTCGCCGCTGACCGCCAGGCTTGCTACTCCCGCCGAGTCGACGCTCCAGGAGTCGTATTTGGAGTGGATGTTGACGCCCTGGAAGCGCAGCAGGAAATTCCACATCGCTTCGGCGCCCGACTGCGGGATCGGGAACGGTACACCGGGCAATACATTCTCAAAAGCGATCCCGCCGTTGAGGGAACGGGCGCCGGTGGCGTTCTTGCGGCTATTGTCCAGCACCGCCTGGGGCAGGGCTGCGGTGCGGTGGGTCGGGTAGACGTCGATACGGTAGTCGGGGTAGCGCCGGGCCAGCGCGACGGTGGTGGCAGTCAGCATGCCCTTGTACTGGTCGACGTTTTTGCCATTGATCACCAGCAGCGGTTTCTCGTCGGCGTAGGGGTCCGGACGCATGCTGTCACCGGTCTTGAAGCCGGAAGGGGCATGGGTCAGGCCACCGCTATAGGGCGGAATCGAACCATCGGCATTACCGGCTTTCTCAGCACCCACCGGGGTGAGGCGGGTGCCCAGTTCGGCGGCTTGCTGACTTGAGACATAGGCCTTTGCATCAATGGTCAGCGCCATGAACAAAGAGGCAGCCAGAAGCTTTTTCACGAATTTCATATTGTTATTCTCCGGCCTGGCGTACCAGGCAACTCGTGACTCAGGCGCAGCGGTCGCATCCGTCGGTTCAAGGCAGTACGTTGGGCACTCAGCCAGCGGGCTGGCAGTGCACTCAAACGGACGCGCTGAACCATTGCGTTGCGCCGGCTTTCAATTTTTCCCGTCTGGTCGTTTTGCCTTGTGGGCACCCGACGGGCTCAATCGCCAACTCCTTTTATGGCTGACATTAAAGAACCCCCGGAAAGGGGACGCTTTTCATTTGACGACAGCCCCTTGGCTATTGATGACAGACCGACCAATTCCGCGGGCAGGGCGGCCGGGGTGGGGCTTCGGTCAGGGCTGCCGTATTTTTCGACGTGGCCGGACGAGAGCTGTCGGCTTATGCGGTCGTTGCTGGTGGATGCGTCTCAAGCGTTGGTCGGGTTCGGCTGTGACATCAAAGGTGTCAGTCAGGCCGTCATCGCTGGCAAGCCAGCTCCCACAAGTCCGAAGGCATTACTTGATTGTGTGAACGATCCAAAAAACTGTGGGCTTGCCCGCGATAGCGGTCTGCGAGTCACATCAAAGGTGTCTGTCAGGCC
>NZ_JBSSEP010000018.1:0-152553 GCF_054061835.1 Pseudomonas sp. TE12234 | reverse complement strand
CCCATTTTTTGGGCCGCTGCGCGCCCCAGCGGGAGCGAGCTCCCTCGCCACAGGTTACTGATTGCTCGCTCTATCTCTTAAATGAACAGCATTACACGGACAATCCGCGGGGCTTTTGCGTCAGACATCAGGATGGGTGGGGCACCCGGAAAATACCTTCAATCCTGGGCGTCGAGCATTTCCACCGGGTAGGAGAATACATAGCCTTCGCTGCGCACGGTTTTGATGTAGGTCGATTCTCGCGAGTCATCCTTCAAGCGTTGGCGCAGGCGACTCACCAGCAAGTCGATGGAGCGGTCGAACAGGTCGGCGTCGCGGCCCTGGGTCAGGTTGAGCAACTGGTCGCGGCTCAGCACCCGTTGCGGGTGATCGAGGAACACTCGCAGCAGGCGATATTCCGCGCCGCTGAGGGCCACCAGGGTGCCGTCTTCATCGAGCAGATGACGGGCCGTGGTGTCCAGGCGCCAACGACCGAAGCCGAGCATGCGGCCGCTTTCGGTGATCAGCAGGTTGGGCGGCAACATCCGGGTGCGGCGTAGCACGGCGTTGATCCGCGCCAGCAATTCGCGGGCGGCGAAGGGTTTGGTCAAGTAGTCGTCAGCGCCCATTTCCAGGCCAAGGATGCGGTCGGTTTCGTCGTCGCGCGCGGTGAGCATCAGGATCGGCGTGGCCTTGTGCTTGCCCGAGCGCAATTCACGGCACAGGACCAGGCCGTCGTCGCCGGGGAGCATGATGTCCAGTACGATCAGGTCCACCTGATTGGCTTCCAGGAAGCTGCGCATGTGCCGGCCGTCGGCGACCACGGTGGTGCGCAGGCCGTTTTTCTTCAGGTAGTTGCCGACCAGTTCGCGGATTTCCCGGTCGTCGTCGACGATCAGGATATGGTTGACGTGGTCCATTGCTTGGGTCCTCTTTTTGGTCCTTGGTGGCCTTTTAGCCGACCTGCGTTTTTTTGACTGAGTACATATCCGTTGCTGCGGTAACGGCGGCTTAGGGTTTCGCCCTTACGGCGAGGCACTTTTTTCAAACGCCGGAGTGCCGGCCCAGCAAAAAGTACCCAAAAAG
Source organism: Pseudomonas sp. TE12234 (assembly GCF_054061835.1). NCBI lineage: Bacteria > Pseudomonadati > Pseudomonadota > Gammaproteobacteria > Pseudomonadales > Pseudomonadaceae > Pseudomonas > Pseudomonas sp. TE12234. The sequence continues at coordinate 151,488 of NZ_JBSSEP010000018.1, read as the reverse complement.
GCTCGCCCCGAGCGTCCGGCCCCTCGCTAAGGCTCGGCGTTCCTTCGCTGCGGTATCCATCCGGGGACACTGCCCTCCGGTCTGCTTCGCGACGACCTACATGCAGCGTGTTCGACTGCGTCGAACGGCGCTGCGCGCCACTCCCCGGATGCACACCTCCACTCAGCCTCCCGAAGGGGCGGGTGGATCAAGATCAAGAGCTGCAGGCGAGCTAACGCTCGGCCTGATGAGTGGTGAAGAGCGGGTGTACGCCGTCGTGCTTTTCTGTGGGAGCTGGCTTGCCAGCGAAGAGGACAGGTCATTCGACATGGATGGCATCTGACACACCGCTTTCGCTGCGATGCGGCGGCCCGACAAGCCAGCGAAGAGGACAGGTCATTCGACATGGATGGCACCTGACACACCGCTTTCGCTGCGATGCGGCGGCCCGACAAGCCAGCGAAGAGGACAGCCCATTCAACATGAATGGCACCTGACACACCACCTTCGCCAGCAAGCCGGCTCAGATTTGTGTGGTGCCAAACAACCCGAATGAGCCCCGCGACCCAGTAGGAGCTTGCTTGTCGGGTCGCCGCATCGCAGCGGAGCCAATCTGCCAGTCAACCCATACCTCAAGCCTTCCTCAACATTTCGATCAAACCCTGCGGCCACACCGTCTCCGTCGTTTGTTCCAACTCGGCGATCGACCACCATTTGTGTTCAGCCATCACGCGCTTCTCTTCCGCCGTCCAGCCATCGCGCGTCAGTGGCTCGCGCTCAGCGTGCACGACAAAGTACTGCTCCACCGCCAACACCGTCTCACCGCTGGGCAACATCATCGAAAAGCGGTCCTGCCCAGCACTGGCGCCAATCGCGTCTACATGCATACCGGTTTCTTCAAACAATTCCCGAATCGCCGCGGCTTCGAAGGTTTCACCGTCCTCCAACCCGCCACCGGGTGTTGCCCAGTAGTTGCGGCCAGCGAGGGCGTCGTCCTTGTGCTGGAAACGAAACAACAAAACCTGACGGTCGGGGTTGATGACCAGCAGCCTCGCGGCATTACGTTGGCGCATGTTGATTACCTATCCTTGGAAACAACAAGCCGAAGCTATGGCTTCGGCTCGCAATGTTACTGATCTACATCGGCTTGATTACGCAACGACCTGATAGCACGGCACGTAGGCCGCGCCGCCGGGCAGTTTCATCCGGTGCTGGGCGACGAATGCCTTGAGCAGTTGATCCAGCGGTTGCATGACGGCCGCATCGCCACGGATCTGGTACGGTCCGTGTTCTTCGATCAGGCGGATGCCCTTGTCCTTGACGTTGCCGGCGACGATGCCGGAGAACGCGCGGCGCAGGTTGGCGGCCAGTTCGTGGGGCGGCAGGTCGCGGCTCAGTTTCAGGTTGGCCATGTTTTCGTGGGTCGGGTCGAACGGACGCTGGAAGCCTTCGTCGATTTTCAACAGCCAGTTGAAGTGGAACGCGTCATTGCGCTCGCGGCGGAACTGCTTGACCGCTTTGAGGCCCTGGGTCATCTGCCGCGCGACTTCGGCCGGGTCGTCGATGATGATTTCGTAGTGCTGTTTGGCGCCATCGCCCAGGGTGGCGCCGACGAACGCGTCCAGCTGTTCCAGGTACGGCGCGGCGTGTTTCGGGCCGGTGAGGATGACCGGGAAGGGCAGGCCCTTGTTGTCCGGATGCATCAGGATGCCGAGCAGGTACAGGAACTCTTCGGCGGTGCCGGCGCCGCCCGGGAAGATGATGATGCCGTGGCCGACGCGGACAAAGGCTTCCAGGCGTTTCTCGATGTCCGGCAGGATCACCAGTTCGTTGACGATCGGGTTCGGTGCTTCGGCGGCGATGATGCCCGGTTCGGTCAAGCCCAGGTAACGACCGGCATGGATACGCTGCTTGGCGTGGGCGATGGTGGCGCCTTTCATCGGGCCCTTCATCACGCCGGGGCCGCAACCGGTGCAGACGTCGAGGTTGCGCAGGCCCAGTTCGTGGCCGACTTTCTTGGTGTACTTGTATTCTTCGGTGTTGATCGAGTGACCACCCCAGCACACCACGATTTTCGGCTCGACGCCGGGGCGCAGGGTGCGGGCGTTGCGCAGCAGGTGGAAGACGTAGTCGCTGATGCCCTGGGAGGTGCTCAGGTCGATGCGTTGGCTGTCGAGTTCATTTTCGGTGTAGACGATGTCGCGCAGGGCGCTGAACAGCATTTCCCGGGTGCTGGCGATCATTTCGCCATCGACGAAGGCGTCGGCCGGGGCGTTCAGCAATTCCAGGCGTACGCCGCGGTCTTGTTGGTGAATGCGGATTTCGAAGTCCTTGTAGGCTTCGAGAATGGTCTTGGCGTTGTCGACGTGGGCGCCGGTGTTGAGGATGGCCAGGGCGCATTGGCGGAAGATGTTGTAGGTGCTGCCGGATCCGGCTTCGCTCAGTTGCTGGACTTCCCGTTGGGACAGGGTTTCCAGGCTGCCTTTCGGGCTGACCGAGGCGTTGATTACTTGTCGTTGGGTCATTCAATGATCCTTAAAACGATGTCATCCCCACAGAAACAACGAATGACATCCGAATAGTGTGTATCCATGAAAGAAGATGGCACTAATTGCACGCTCTCGCCACGTCCCCCGTTTGACGATGAAAAGATGAAAAGGAGCTCCAGCATAGCTAAATCCCGCGCAGAGGCGATAATGCCCGCAATCTTTTTACCCGCGACTGAAGGAAACCCGACGTAATGTTCGAAATCCAGCCGATGAACGCCGAAACCTATCGGCAACAAACGCGGCGCAGTACGGTGATCATCGCTCTGATTTTCCTGGCGCTGGCCATGGCACTGTCGACCCTGGCGGTGGCGGTGTTCGGTGAGCCTGGCGGGGACAATCTTCGATTCAACATTGGCGGCGTGTTTGCTGCCGTGCTGGTGATGGCGGCGCTGATGCGCCAGGTGTTCTGGACCCGGCAATGGATGGCGCCGGCGGTCTACAGCTGGCAGCTCAAACGCAGCCTGATGAGCATCACCAACGTCATGCACCATGTCACGACGGCAGTGGAGGCGGGCGATCCGACGGCGATGAAGCTGTTGCGCTTCTATCATCTTGGGTTGAGCCAGATGCACCAACTGGACGGCAACTCCAGCGATCATGGGCAATTGAACCGGGAAATGGAACAACACGAGGCGCGGATGGCAGCGCTGGGCATCGATACCGGGCAGACGCGGCTGGATCCGCTCTGGATCGAAGCCGTGAAGCAGGCGCGGTAGGCGCTGGCGCAGCCCACCAACATTCAAGGAGCGAGGGCATGGGACATCCGTCCATTCACGACCACATCGAAAAAAACCGGCCCGGCGTCGCCAGGCTCAAGGTGCGCTCGGCTGTCACGCTGATGCTTGCGGTGTGCCTGTCGATGATGGTGATCGTGATCTGGGAGACGTGGAACTCGCGTCAGTACCACTTGCACGACAAGGAAGTGGCGATGTCCAACCTTGCGCAGACCCTGGCCTCGCAAGCGCAGTCGTCGATCAAGCAGGCCGATACGCTGCTGTTTGCGTTGGTCGATCGCCTGGAAAACGAGGGCATCGCGCCTGGGCAACTGGATCGCCTGCAACGCTTGCTCAGCGCCGAGCGTAGTGAACTGAGCCAGATCCACGGCCTGTTCGTGTATGACGAAAACGGGCGCTGGATCGCCAATTCCAACGGTGCCGAACTGGGCGGTGCCAATAACTCCGACCGTGAGTATTTCATCTACCACCGCGATCATCCCGACCGGGGGCCGCACATCGGTCCGTCGATCAAAAGCCGTTCCAGCGGCGAATGGATCATGACGGTGTCGCGCCGGGTCAATCACCCGGATGGCAGTTTTGCCGGTGTGGCACTGGCCACTCTCTACCTGAACCACTTCCTGCAACTCTACGACAGCATCGACATGGGCGATAACGGGGTCATCAACCTGATCGCCGACGATGCCAGCATCATCGTGCGTCGACCGTTCAATGAGGCCGACATCGGCGCGAACCTGTCAAAGAGCCCGCTGTTCACCCAGCTGCTGCCCGCCGCGAGTTCCGGCACGGCGACGATCAGGTCCCTCATGGATGGCGTCGAACGGGTGGTGGGCTATCGTCGGGTCGAGGGTTATCCGCTGATCGTCTTCGTCGCCCTCGACAAGCAGGAAGTGCTGGCCAGCTGGCGCAAGCAGTCGATGCTCAGTGCCGGGATCGTCGCGGTGCTGCTGGGCTTTCTCGGCGTGCTCGGCTTTCGCCTGATCAAGCTGATGAAGCAGCAGGATCGGGTCCAGACCGAGCTGCTTGGCACCCAGGAAAAACTTCTGGAGCTCAATCGCAACCTTGAACTACTGGCGCTCGAGGACGCGTTGACCGGGCTGGCCAACCGCCGCCAGTTCGATCTGTTCATTCATTCGGAAATGGGACGTGCGCGGCGCAACGTCACGGACCTGGCGCTGCTGATGATCGATGTCGACCATTTCAAGGCCTTCAACGATCAATATGGCCATCTGGCCGGCGATGAGTGTCTGCGCAAAATCGCCGCCATCATCACCGATCACATCAAGCGCCCCAAGGATCTGGCGGCCCGGTTCGGTGGCGAAGAGTTTGCCGTGGTGTTGCCCGGCACCGATTACGTAGGGGCGTTCCTGGTGGCGGAAAAAATCCGCCACGCTGTGCTGGCGGCCGGCCTCCAGCACAGTGAAAGCCCCGAGGGCAGGGTGACCGTGAGCGTGGGTGTCTGCGGCCACGGCCCGGCATCGCAAGCGCAGACGGACGACTTGATCGGTGCCGCCGACAAGGCGCTGTACGTGGCCAAGGCCAGCGGGCGCAACATGAGCGTGATTGCCAACTGACGCTCAGACAAAGCGGTCGCTGCCTTGCACCAATCGGTTGGCCAGGTACGACTGCTTGAGTTTTTCCAGCCACCAGCCCAGCGCTCGACCGTCGTGATCGCCGCGCCATCCGGCATACAGGATGTTGGGCTCACGCGGATCGGCCATCTGTTTCTCAATCAGGGCGCCGCTCTTGAGTAGCGAGCCGACCCGGTGCCTGGGCAACCAACCCACGCCCAAACCGTCGCACTGCGCGAGGATTTTCGCGCGCATGGTCGGAAGCGCCAGCACGCTCTGGCCGCTGGAAACGCCGTAAGTACTGCCCTCGGTCGCGCGCGACGAGTCGGCGACGACAATCGCCCGGTGTTGCGCCACCTGGGCGCGTGATACCGGCTCCCTGGCCTTGGCCAGCGGATGTTTTGGCGACACGGCGAACACCCACTCCATTTCGCCCAACTGCATCCAGCGCAAGGACGGGATCGCCGGCGGTTCGTTGGTGGCGCCGATGATCAGGTCCGCGCGGCCTTCACGCAGGGCTTCCCAAACCCCGCGCAGCACTTCCTGGGTGATGCGCAGCGGGACGCCGGAGCCCAGGGCATCGAACTCATGGATCACCGGCATCAATGTCTCGAATTCCAGCAGTTCATCGGTGACGATCCACAAGCGGCTCTCCCAGCCGTTGGCCACTTGCTGCACCCGTTGGGTCAGTCGCGAGACGTCCTGCATCAGCCGCGCCGCTTCGTTCACCAGCAACTCGCCGGCGGGGGTGAGTTGCAGGCGATAACGACGGCGATCGAACAGCAGCGCGTCGAAGCGTTCTTCCAGTTGCCGGGCGGCGTATGACACCGTGGACGGCGCCTTGCCCAGATGAGCGGCGGCCCGCGACAGACTGCCGGTTTCGCGGATGGCTTCGAGTAATGCCATGTCTTCGGTCGACAGCATGTGCAAAGTCCTTGAGGGGTAATACGGTATCTATAGAAGAATATGCGTTTCCTGAGTTCCGTGTGCGGCAATAAAGATCGCGACCATCCCCACAAGGGCCACTACGCGATTATTGCTGCAATCCGGTTGCCTGGTTACCGGTGCCTTCCTGGTTAAACTCGGTGCTGTCGCCGGAGCCCGTAGTGCTGACAAGTACGCCGGGTGGTTTAACGTGGACTACGCCATAACTGATAGACGGAGGAAATATATATATCCGTAGTGTAGTGTTTATAAAGAAGAAAGGGATCTTCCAAGACAATAGGGTCCTGATGCGCAACCCGTTTTGCCAGCGCGGCACGTATCTCTGGGCGATTGGAGTTAGAGTTCCAAAGGCCATTTTGTTCTGCAACGCAAACCAGCGAAAAATCATTTTCGGTCGCAAGATCCTTTGCGCAGGCAATGACACAATCCAATAGCTCATCCGCCAAGTGAACAGTTGAATAGCTTTTTATTGGATTTATGCCGCGAATAAGCAGCGCATTTTCGTAGTGAATGCTTAAGGTGTACAACTGTACATTACCTATTACTTTTCCTAAACGCTCGCTGAATATATTTAAATGGAAGTGATCGGTTCGTTTGAAAAGTTCCCGATTAATGTCGGTGCAAATTCCACTCGTCGATTTTGCAAAGAATGACGCTGCATTTTTAGATAGGTAAATTCGGATCTGGTCATGGATTTGTCGCCGTTGGCAGATAATGTAGCGATAGCAGTGCAGGTGCGGAATAAAATTCAAACTGAAATTATTTAATCGTGCGCGCTCTATATGCACACAATAATCTTGCAATTCAGATAGTGTGCTTTTCAACTCGCTAATGCCCGCGGTGACCGGTCTGAATAGCGTGTAAATAGTCTCGGCGAGCGGCAAGCTCTCGTGGTTACCGAGAGTTACGCCATCAAGCATATTTAGGCTGTTTTCTGATATTGGTGAAAAAACAGGATTATTGCCAAGTATCCGCTGACTGGATTGCAGATTGCTGCTGCGTAGCGAGTTGATGAAAGGCGCCAGGTCTTTGCAACCTAAACAGATAGACATCCAGTAAGGGGTGGTAAGACCGTGCTTCACGGCATTTTCGAGCATTTTTGTTTCTGCAATTGCAGCGTTTGCGCTGGTGGGTTCCATCGCGGCCAGGGTGGTCAGCAACGTGGCAAGCTCGGTTGGCGTTTTGGCGATCACGTTGCGCAACAGTGTGCGAAGCCGCCCTAGCGTATCTTTGTCATGTATGCGCTCCAGTAACGACTCCAGGGCGTCGATCGCGGAGGGATGGATAAACACGAGTTGGCGAATATCGGTCAGGATCCGTTGATTGACAAACGTGGAAAGCAGGCGGTCTCGGCTAGTGTTGCTCTGAAATAACAGTTTGGCCGAAGGATTGCCCAGCACTGTCCACAGCAGCTGGAACAGCGCAATGGGGCAAACGGCGTTGCTCAAGTCTCCGTGGAGCTGGGCCTGGAGTGAGAGAAATCGATGCGCCATGGCCGGATCAATTCCGTAGTGATGCAGGGCAGGTTCCATGTAGCGTAGCGCTGCCCGGGATGAGCATTGGGCCGCAGCAAGGTCTTGATAGGGGTTGAACGCCCGCAAGGATTGTTCGACCAACAGCGCCTGATGTTCAGATTCCAGTTTTGAGTAGGCTTCGTAGGCTGTACCGTTATCCGTGTCCATGTCTGCCAGAACTTCGTGCGCGGGGGGCTTGAAGTGTTTAGCGGGGGTGGTTGCTTCCAGCGCTTCTTTGAGTGGGCCCAGGGTTAAACTCATGGCAGTAGCGATACTGCCCGACGTTTCTCCCGCGCCTTGCAGGCGCCGACGTATCGCAATCCGGTTACCATTTTTCGCGCTGGCAAGGGGCTGAAGTGGGGGGGACCCGTTGTAACTGCTGGAGATTCGAGGTGACGGTTGGGTATGAAGGATCAAGTCTTGCCCGCGTGCGGTTGCCTCATCCAGTTCCCAAGAAATATCAGGCGCGAGCAGTTCGATAATATGTCCAGTGATGGTGGTCAGTAAGTTCTCGTTCGCGTGGAGAACAGGTTCATGATGAGCAATCACGATATGCAGCAAGTCGGGCAGGGCACCTGTTCCCTCGACAAAAAAATAAAAACGCTGCGTGCCAAACATCAACTGTTCGGTCGTGTAAGCACTGAACAGGGGAGAGCTGAAAAAGCTGTTACCGCTCAGTGCCGTTAACTCACGTATTCGTTGCTGCTCATGGAAGTCTGTCGACGACGGCGCCTGAAGCTGGACAAAGCCGTGTTGCTCAAGGTGAAGTCTGATCAACGATATGAGCTGGCTGGCCTGATGGTGGCGATGCCTGAGGGATTGCCGATTTTTTGCATCCTTTTCCGTCAAGAGATCAATTTTTTGCGATTGAAGAATGATGGAAAATTGCTGGAGAACGACTTCGTATTTATTCGGATCTATTCGCTGGTTGGCTGGACGCTCATGGGCATCCGGCCTTGATCTTAACAGGCCGCTCACCGAGACGATGTCCCCTTGGCGAATCTCGGCCGTGGCGTTTCTGAGCGTCGAATCCAGAACAATAACCTGCAACGAAAAATATTGGCTGGCCACTCGGAGGAACGTGAGCCCCCCCAGTTGTCGGACAGCCTCGCAGCGGCCGCTGAATTTCACTGTCTTCTCTTCAAGCACAGGCAGTTCATCTAAATGCAGAAGTAACGATGTATCACTGTTTTCAGTTGTTTCAGTGAGTTGACCCATCACTATGATCGCCTCCTGTAAAGAGTGTGCCTTAACGCTGCACCACTACTGGCTATTACTTTTCGATGGCAAGCAACTCGTCCAATGCCTGCTTGAAGCTGGCCAACAGGGTTTGCACACAATCTTCAGGAATGGCGTCACGGTAGTAGGAAAGGCTACCTATCAATCCGCTTTCGGTACGTAGTGTGTTAAGTGAAACATCGGTCTTGATCCCGCTGGATGGAACCCCGATACCGTGGAGCTGTGATGTGCCTAATTGGCGCTGCCGTGAGGGATAGTTATGGTGGTTATACCAATAGGGAAATCGGGAGCCGTAAGCGACAGCGCGGGGCGAACAGTTGGCTTCAAAAATATGCGGCGGCAGCATGGCGTGGCCATAGGCATCCAACACGCAATGGTTGACCTGCTCCAGCAGCAACAGAGAAGGAGACCATTCAGAAAGCCGGGGTCGAATTACCATAGGGTGTACAAAATACCCCACCACCGGCTCCAAGGCCGCGTCGGTCCGGTTGGCTACCGGAGAGCGTACGTAGAGGTCGATCGTGCCTGTGTTTCTGGCGAGAGAAACCAAGAACGCAGTGAGGATAACGGTATAAAGACTGAAGCCCGTTCTGCTACACAATCGCGCGATTGCGGGGTATTGCGCATCCAGATTGAGCGGTAGAACGGCACAGCGATAGGTAAATTGCTGAGGCCGTTCAATAGCGCCGCGCAGTGGAAAGGGTTCGGGTAATTGTTTCAGTGTCTCTCGCCAAAAATCGCTATGTTTATCCAGCAGGTTTTCAGCCAAACGTTGATGTTGGGCATCGGTATAATCTGCGTATTGCAGGCAGTATTTGGCTTTGTCAGGCACGCCGGTGGCGAGTAATGACTGATAGTGCGCGCAAAGCTGGTCCATTAGTACCGCACCTGACCAGCCATCAAATGCAATGTGATGGGCGGTGATGATCAGCACGTCATCCGTCCCTTGGCATTCAAGGTAGGTTGCCCGTATCAACGGTGCATGTCTTAGGTCAAAAGCGGTCAATGATTCTTCAACGATCAGATCGGCCACGGTTCGGCTGATGTCGCTTTGAAGCGGCAGGTTTATCGGGTGAAAAGGCAACGGGAACTCATCGAGGGCGTGTTGTGAACGACGCCACTGATCGTGAGCGTTGAATTCGAAACTGCAACGTAACGCCGGTTGCTGTTCAAGTACGGCGCCGAAGGCTTCGCGAACCCTGGCCATTGAACATTCGCCGCGAATGTAAAAAGCCATCACCACATTTTCCAGATAGGCTGGGGTTTCGGGAGGCTTTTCAAGAATCTCGCGTTGAGCCAGTCCGGGCGTATCTTCACCTTCTCGCTGGCGCCAGGCATGGGCGTCCAGCAATAGGCTGTTTTCACTATCTTGGCGTGCGCTGCCGTTGAGCAAGTCCGTCTGCTGAGCCAGTATCGGATGGTCGAAAATATCTTTTGGCGTCAGGTCAACATTGAACAGGTTGGCAATTCTGCCAAGCAGCATCATCACTGACAGGGAAGTCGCGCCGCATTCAAAAAAATGGCTGTCGGCCGAGATCGCCTGGTGGCTGAGGATTTCTTTCCAGATAGCTTGTAATCGATCAAATGTCGAAGCGTCGCCAGTGTCTGACGGTGTGATGAGACTGGGCTTTGCATTCATATCACGCAGCGCGTTGTGATTGACCTTGCCGTTAGGCAAAAGAGGTAGATTGGCAAGCGAATACAGTTGGCTGGGGTGATGTAGGCGGGGAGTTGGGTTGAAACTGTCTGTTTGATCCTTTGCTCAAGCAGGTGAGTATCAACGTTGGCCTGCGCTACGTAACACGTACAAATCTGTTTTTCTCCGCTAGCCAGGGTGTCGAGATAGACAGTGGCGTAATGCACTCCTGGTGTTTGTTGGACGATTTGCTCAATGGCCAATAGCTCGACCCTGTGCCCATTGACCTTGTGCTGACTGTCGCGCCGACCCAGGAAGTAGAGCTCTCCCGAGGCGGAAACAATCCCTATGTCGCCGGTTTTATAAATGCGTACTGGTTTTCCATCAACGTTGAGCGTTGAAAAACGCAGGACGTTATCGCCTGGAGTATTTACATACCCTATCGCTACACCGGGTCCAGCGATCGCAATTTCCCCCTCTTGCTCCCCCGTGATGGGGCCACCCTGTTCATCCAGCAGATAAACCTGCATGCCGCGAATGGGGTTACCAATGGGTGGAGGCAAATCTTTGCCGTCAGCCTGGTTCACGCGCCAAAAAGTTGCGTCGATAGTCGTCTCGGTAGGCCCATAGAGATTGACCAGCTGACTTTGAGTCTTCGAAAAGAACTGATCGACAAGCGCCCAGGTTAATGACTCACCGCCGCAAAATATCAAGCGACAGGGAATATGCTCGAATTGCTTTAAATGCAATAATTCAAGTAACAGTGTGGGAACAAATTGCGCAATCGATATGCGCTCTTGTTGCAGTGTTAATAATATGCCAAACGGATGTTTAGCATAAACGGCAGGGAGCATGACCGTACAGGCACCAGCCGCCAGCCCAGTCCACAGCTCCCATACGGATGCGTCAAATGCGACCGAGGTTCGTTGCAATATGATGTCAGCTTCGGTAACGCCAAATTCATCTATAAACCATTGGGTGTGATTCAATAGTCCACCGTGGCTTATTAGTACGCCCTTAGATTCACCTGTCGAGCCAGACGTATAAATGCAGTAAGCCGGTGTATCCTTATTAGGCAGATTCGCACTTTTCCGTTGAAAGCTAGCATTGATAACATCTTGCGGGTTTACGATCCGCTCAGAAAATCGCTGAGGAAAAGATATAGGGGCGTCGCAAAAAATATGCTCAACCCTGGCGTTATTCAGTACGCTCTGGATTCTTTCCTTTGGGTATTCGATGTCTATTGGAAGATAGGCACTGCCATGCTTCATGATTCCCAGGCAAACGGCCACCAGTTGGACTGTTCTCTCCATGGCAACAGCGATAATGCCATGGCTTGCGGCACCCTTTTGTTCCAGGTGCGCAGCCACTCGATCCGCTTGTTCATTCAGTTGTCGATAGGTTAACTGCTGTGCCCCACATTTAACGGCGACACGATCAGGGGAAGCGCTTACGTGGTATGAGATCATGTCTATAATACTGTCGTAAGTACGGTGATTCATATCCGGCTTTCCCTCGGTAGATAGATGTTCAATGACTCACCAGTTATCCTGCCGGCTACGCAATTGACGCGCAACTACCAGTTTTGGTAGTTGCGCTTCCCTATACATTTATTATTCTGCTGTCCATTCGCACTGCAGCAAGGCACTTTTGCGTAGTAGAGTGATAGCCTATGTTTGCTGATTACATAAGGGTCGCAAAGAGCGTTTCGCACATGTCAATTCCCATTGGGGTGGGAATCGTTATTCAATCCTTATATCTGCTTATTGATTTATTTTTTGTCAGTCGGTTGGGCGCTGATGCAATAGCTGGGGTTAGCTCAGCAGCCACCGCTGCATTGCTGACCGGCATGCTTGGCCAACTACTGGGGATAGGTGCAGTGTCCTTGATAGGGCAGGCATTGGGGGCAGGGAAGTATGCACGGGCGCGTACGATTTTTATTCATGCAGGGCTGATGGCTATCGCCTGCAGTGTATGTGTTGTCGTTGCGGGTTATATGGGCGGCGGGCGCGTCATGTCAGGATTTGCCTCGGGTGAGGTCGCACAAGGGATGGGTGAATCGTATTTATATGGCTATATACCGGGATTGGCGCTGCAAATTGTTATCACCGTGGCAACGTTCGGGCTGCGTGCAGCTGGCGAGCCCTATGGGCCATTGGTTGCTCAATGCATTTGCGTTCCAATAAACCTGGTTTTGGCGCCTTTACTAATCTTCGGTGTACCGGGTATCACCGGGCTTGGCACGTTAGGCGCCGGAATGGCTACAACCCTGGCAACCTCGGTTGCAGCGGCGATCATTCTATATAGAGCTGTTGATCGTTACCGACATATTGCACAGGCGCGAATAACGTTTCGCTGGCAAAGCGTTATCGCACGACGAGTCATCTCAGTTGGCCTGCCAGCAGGATTGGAAACACTTGTGATTTTTGTGTACACCTGCTTGATGTATTGGGCAGCTGCAAAACTGGGCGCGCAAGTGCAGGCGGCAGTCGGAATTGGGTTAATGTTAATTCAGGCGCTTTTTATCCCATCCCTTTCGGTTGTTTATGGATGTGTTCCAGTAGCTGCGTTCTATTTCGGTGCCAACGAAGTTGGTAAAGTCAAAGAGGTATATGCTGTTTCGCTGGTGCTGGTCATAAGTATTACGCTGTGCTTAACGGTAGGGTGTTTTTTGTGGGGGAACGCCATGGTGTCCTTTTTTTCAAACGACAGCCATGTAAAACGTATGGCTGCCTATTTTCTGGTGTGCATTTCGTTGAATTTTGTGACATCAGGCCTGACACATATCAATGGCTCGATATTACAGGCGTCCGGTCGAACGATCTGGTCACTGCTGGCTATTTGTACTCGCCTGGCAGTATTTATCATCCCCCTGTTATTTTTGGTCAGTGTGAACAAAGTCACCCTTCAATGGTTATGCGTGCTCTCGAACGTCGCTTTTCTATCTCAGGCGATAGTCAGTGGTTATGCGGTGAGTCTTGTCATAAAGCGATTTATGCAGATTGAACCAAAGTCTGTAGCCGCTGCTTCGATGGAATTTGATTCGTTGTTAATGAACAAGGAGGGGCGTGGGTCATGAGCAACTTGATGAGTTTTTCAAACAGGTGGCATTCAGCATCTGAGCTAAAGCAGGGCGACAATTGTTACGCAGTCAGTACCACGCTATCAAGAGAGTACAAGATTCTTCTTTCTGGCAATATTTTTTCAGAAGATTCTGACTTGCTGGAGACTGTCGTTGACACCGACTCTGCCATGGTTATTTACACCCCGACCGTAAATACGCTCTATGGAGAAGCCATTCGCAGGAAATTCTCCCAGTTGAAAGGGGGCGAGCGTGTCAGTTTTTTTGAGCTTGCAGTAACCGAGAAAAATAAAGAAATTGAGATGTCGCTGGAAGTGTGTCGCCTGGCGAAGGAAATCAATTTTCCACGAAATGGCCAGATAATTTCCGTCGGTGGCGGCGTATGCTTGGATGTTGTCGGGTTTGCAGCATCGATATACAGGCGCGGTGTAAAGTGCATAAAGGTTCCGACTACATTCATTGGCATGATTGATGCTGCGGTCGGCATAAAAAACGGAATTAACTATGAGGGTAAAAAAAGTGTCTTGGGGTCATTTTACCCGGCGGAGTATACCTTTGTTTGCCCTGGTTTTTTAAATACGCTCGCCGTAGAGCATTTAAAAGCCGGTTTTGCGGAAGCGATAAAAATAGCGATTATCAAGGATGCGACACTTTTCGGGAAGTTGGTCAATGTCTCGACTCATATGAATGAGGAAAAGCTCCAAAGCGCAATAGGCTGGGAGGTTGTTGACCGTTCTGTAGTCGGCATGTTGACGGAATTGTCTGAGAACTTGTATGAGCTTGATAGTTATCAGCGATACGTCGATTTTGGTCATACCTTTAGCCCTCATATTGAATCGGCGACTAACTATAAAGTGAGTCATGGTGAAGCCGTGGCTATCGACATTGCCTTGTCTGCAGTCATCAGCGCCCAGCGCAATCTGCTGGCGTGGGATACCTGCCAAGTCATTATTGATACGCTGAAAAGTGCAGGCTTGAGTGTGACCGTCCCCGCAGAAGTCGAGACAGTGGCCCTGTATGAATCCTTGGCGGCGATTGTTGCGCATCGTGCCGGAGCGCTGAACCTGGTTATCCCTGTAACAATTGGCACAGTTGCTTATATTGAACACTGGTGTGAGCTTTCTTGCGGGCAGTTGCAGCAGGCGGTTACTTACCTGGAATCCCACGATGACTAATGTAGGTTGTGCGGCCTGGAGCTTGCCCGAATCCGGCCTGCCTGGCACGTTGCCTGATGGAATGATGATGCACGTGGGCATCCAGACGCTGTCCCAGCTGCGTATGTTGAGGGCGTGTCGTGTCGGCAATGAGCAACAGCTGCGTCAATGCCTGGGGTGTAGCGATAGTCGTCACAAAATCAGTGCCATAGGATTGAACCTGGTTGAGGATTTTGGTCTGAATAGTTATGCCGGGGAAAAATTTAGAACTGAATTTTTCGAATTTTGCCTACACGTTTTTCATGTGGCAGAGTTTTTGAATGTACCCGCCGTGTATATCCCGAGCTTCAATAAAAATGAAATAGTGGGGGCTGATGACCTTGCCGAAACGGCAATGTTCTTCAAAAAGTTATGCCAAACGGCGCAACGCCATCCAGTCTTGATTGCCAGCGAAAACAGTTTATCGGCGAAAGAACAGTTAGCGCTGGTGGATCAGGTTGGCGAAGCAAATTTCAGGGTGCTTCTGGATATTTTTAATCCAGTCCGCTGGGGGCATTCAGTTGAAGAAATTATTTCTTCAGTTCATCCCCATTTGCTCTCCCAGGTCCATGTCAAGGACGGTGTGTTGCCTGGTTATGATAATGCGCTCCTAGGGCAGGGCCAAGGAAATGTTGCTGCCATTATTGAGCTAATAGAGCAACTGGGGTTTTGTGAAGCCTACATCCTTGAAAATGATTATTCCAAACTTTCCATGGATGGAATGAACGCCGATATCGCTTTTCTGCGCTCATGTGTTTCCGGTACGCAAGGGTAAATATCAGAGGGGGTAGCAGATGCTCAACAAGAAAAAACTGCGCCAGACGTTGGAGCAATCGGCGTCAATCAGAATGAACTCGTCGCACTCGCTTTATAAAGAGATTGACTGGGTGGACAACTATCACGTCTTTGTCAATCGACTATCTGTTGCGCCGGAAAGTGACTTTCCAGACCATACGGCGTTCAAGCGTTGGGGCGGAATACTTTCCGGCATAAGTTATATTGTCAAGGATAGCATTGACGTGACCGGGTTTCCGACAACTAACGGCACTCTAGCCCTGAACAATAATTATCCATCAGTTGATCATTCATTGGTTGCGCGCTTGAGATCCCTGGGTGCCATTTGTATCGGCAAAGCTAATCTGGATGAGATGAGTTATGGCTGGTCATCCGATAACCCCTATTTCGGGCAGGTGATTAATCCTGTGTACCCTAATCACTCACCGGGTGGAAGCAGCGGCGGATGCGCAGCAGGTGTAGCGGGTGGTGCTGCTTATTTCGCCGTCGGCGAAGATACAGTGGGTTCTTTACGTATCCCGGCGGCGTTCTGTGGCGTTTCTGCTTATCGGGCTCCTCGCCCGGGGTTTGCCACAGATGGAGTTTGTCCACTGACGTCCTCCGGTTACGATCAGTTAGGGTTGATCGCCAGTACCCTTGACGATATTTCGTTGCTGGACAGTCTCATTCATGAGTACGAAGAGTTACCCGCGGTAGAGCCTATCGATTTGCATATTGCCGTTGCAGCAAATTTTTCTCTGGCAGCATTGACTCCGAGTATTGAAGTGAGCATGCACGAGGCAATATTTAAACTTTCCGCCGCAGGTGCTCACATTGTCATGCAAGAGGTGCCGGCCTCATTTGGGTTGGCAGCCTATGCATTAGCAACGATCGTCAACCATGAATTTTTAGAAGCGTTTAATAATTATCTCGGTTCTCGATCACAGGGTCCGGCGACACTGGATGAATTACTAGAAAATAGTGATACCTCGGCAGCCAATAAAATCAAGGCCCTTGCTTTTCCACCAGGCAGGCCAAGCCTACGCGCGTATGAACGCGCTCAGACAGTCGCGGGGGAAATAAAGCAAGACGTTTTCGATTATTTCAATAGAAGTAAATGCCAGGTGCTGATACATCCCACTGCCGGAGTAACAGCACCAGCGATAAATAATGGAAATGAATTTTCAACTGATCATCTGGCGCTGGCCCGCCATGTTTCGGTCTCCAGTTGTGCTCAAACAATTGCAATGAATTTCTCCGTGACGGGCCCTGACGCATTACCGGTCGGTATTGAAATGTTGTGCTCCCCGACAATTGATCATAAGCATGCATTGGCAATCTGCCGCACTATCGAGACCATCGTCAAGGGATGAAGCACCGCCAGGGATAATGGTGAGCCCTGTCATTTGAAAATTACGAAGCGAGGTTTTATGAGACTTTTGAACGTTGAAATAGAAATCAATTCGCGGTGTAATCGAAAATGCAGTTATTGCCCTGTGTCAATTATGCCTTTCCCTCAGGTGCCCCGATTAATTCAGGAAAACGTGCTGTCGTCGTTTATTTTTCGATTGGAGGAAATAGGCTTCGATGGGAGAATCTCCTTTCATTTTTATAATGAACCGTTAATACATAAAGGTTTGGAGGATATCGTCAGGCGTATTTTACAGGCGGTGCCGAAATGCCGCCCTGTACTGTTTACCAACGGGGATCTTCTTACTCAGCAGCGGTATGAGTCGCTGGTCGATGCCGGCATGCAAATGATTGTTATCACTTCCCACAGCGGAAAATCTCACCCGCCCAGGCCAAGACAAGTTGTCCAGTTCTCAGACGATCTGGTGCTGACCAACCGTGGCGGAAAAATGGCGGAGTTGCCC
The DNA here is from genome assembly GCF_054061835.1 of Pseudomonas sp. TE12234. NCBI lineage: Bacteria > Pseudomonadati > Pseudomonadota > Gammaproteobacteria > Pseudomonadales > Pseudomonadaceae > Pseudomonas > Pseudomonas sp. TE12234. The sequence continues at coordinate 134,398 of NZ_JBSSEP010000018.1, read as the reverse complement.
AAGGCCACGGAGCTGGATATCTCTCAAAGGTGTTTTGCGCCTACGGAAATGTTGATCGTCACGATCACTGGAGATGTTGTCCTGTGTTATGAGGATGCTTATCGAAGCCATGTCATGGGCAATATATGTAATCAGTCCATTGCCGAGATCTGGAACAGCGATGACTACTCGCGTATTCGAGGAGAGCTGGAAATTGGCAATCGCAAAGGTGCTTGCGAGATGTGTACCCACTGTACCAATCGTGCCCATACCGCACTTGGAAAGTCCGATCGCTCTGAACCTTTTTGGGATCTCATTTCTTAAGCCATTTCTTTTAACCGGGCTATAAGCCGTCATCAGGAAAGGGTCATGAATATTCATATTACCGATACAACAACTTTAATTGGCTCCAACACGCCTGTGACAACGAACGCTTGGCCGAAGTGGCCTTCCCACGACAGCGGTACTTTGAAAGTCATGACTGAGGTGCTGGAGTCGACACGGTGGACGATAAGTGGAGCTTATAGCGGCCAAGAGACCTATGAGCGACGATTTGCCAGGGCTTTTGCCGAGTACTGCGGCACTCGGTATTGCACGCCTGTCACTAGTGGAACCTCTGCGCTGACGATTTCGCTGCTGGCATTGGGCGTAGGAGCGGGTGACGAAGTATTGGTCCCCGGCCTGACCTGGGTGGCCTGCGCTTCCGCAACCTGCAGCGTGGGCGCAGTCCCGGTGCTGGTTGATATTGATCCCGAGTCCATGGCGATGTCACCGCAAGCGGCCGAAGCACGGATAAACGCGAAAACAAAGGCGATCTTGCTTGTACATGCCTACTGCCGAACGGCGGACATCGATTCGTTCCTGGACATTAGCGAGCGTTACAAAATCCCGCTGATTGAGGATTGCTCGCAGGCACACGGGGCAATGTGGCGTGGCCGCAAGGTAGGGGCTTTTGGTGCCCTGGGATGCTTCAGCATGCAACAAGCCAAGGTGCTGACCTCAGGAGAAGGGGGAGCCGTTGTGACATCGGATCCGGTACTGGCGGAGAAGCTTGAGCAACTGAGGGCTGACGGCCGGCTGTTTTCGGGGGCGCCTGAAGAGAGACGTTTGGAGCTGGTAGAGCGAGGAACGGTGCAAGGACAGAATTTTTGCCTGACGGAATTTCAATCCGCCATTTTGCTCGACCGGCTACGGCACCTGGATCGGCAGAATGCGCAGCGTGAAGAGTGCGCAGAGACCTTGCAGGCTCTGTTCGAAGGTGAGGAAGACTTCGTCACCTTCTTGCGACGTGATCCACGTAATACACGGTGTACCTATTACAACCTGGTAATGAAAATAGGACTCGAAAAGTACTTTCCTGGATGCACGATAGACGCCTTGGCCCTGGCCATGACCGAAGAGTTGAATGTTCAAGTCAGCCCGCTTTATCAGCCGATGAATAAGTTCACGCTGTACAACCCACTCTCGAGCCCGAGAATAAAGAACTTTAGTAATAAGGATGATTTCGAGCCGACGCGTTATCAACTACCCCAAGCCGAATCAGCAAGGCGTCATCATATCTCGCTGCCAAACTGGGTTTTGCTTGGAGGCGCCGGCGCGGCGCAAAAAATTGCCCAAGCCTTGAGAAAGCTGGTTGCTCAGCCGCATAAGGTTTTCTCTGCTCGCCAGGCACCGACATCCGACGCGTTTTAACGTCATTCATAAGGTCACATGCCATGAAAGTCGTGAGTATCACCATTATCGGACTCGGTCCTCGAGGTCTTTGCGTGCTGGAGCGTCTTTTGTCGCTGGCCGCGCAACAGCCGGAGCTCCAGGTACAGATTGTTGTCGTTAATAAAGGCATGCCGGGGCAAGGCGTTCATGGGCAGTCCCTCTCCGACAGGTTTCTTCTGAATACAGTGGCAGGCTTATTGACCCTGATCCCTGGGGAGGCGTTTCAGCCATCATTGCTCAAAGGCACGTTTGCCGACTTCCTGCCCTGGCTGAATCAACAAGGTATCGCGGCGAGTGCCGGCGCTTACATGCCCAGACGCCTGTTTGGAGCTTATTGCCATGAACTGTATCAGCGCTTGCTGGAACGTTGTCCGTTGAATTGCCAAGTGGAATATATCGATGACGAGGCTATCGATATACAACAGGCCGGGCAGAAAGAAGTTACTTGTTTGCTTACGCAGCGCAAGATTGTCAGTGACCATGTAGTGGTTGCTGTCGGTCATATGCTTCCAGTGGCCAACAGCCAAGAATTGATCGCTGATATCTACACCGCTGAACTCAGTAGCCGGAATATCCCTGCAGGCAGCACTGTCGGGATACAAGGTTTTGGTTTGACGGCCATGGATGCTATCGCTGAATTGACCCGGGGCAGGGGAGGTATTTTTGCCGATGGCGTCTATAAGCCGTCAGGTAACGAGCCCAATATCATCCTTTTCTCTCGTAGCGGATTGCCCTCACGGGCACGCCCTGTCGATGATGGTTGCGCTGACTTTGCTCCGACGCTTCACTTCAATGAGCAAGCAGCTTTGGCGTTGCGCAAGCAGCGGGGGCAGGCAGCGATCAACTTCATGACGGAAATTTATCCGCTGCTCGCCCTGGATGTTGCACAAGCCATGCTGGACCGGGAGGTGCCGACGCAGGCCGCCATGGCGTTGATGAACGGCTTGCTTTGGCCTGAGATGTCGCAAAAAAACAGCCAGGAATACAGTGCCGCGGTCGTTGAGTTCGTAAAACAAGACTTGTATGAGGCTCATCTGGGGCTATCAGGAAGCGCCGTGAAGCGTGCAGTTGAAGTCTTGATGAACGCACGGGATGCCATCAGGACCGTTGTGAATTACGGGGGGCTGACGCCATCCTCCCATAGTTGGTTCTACAACCACTTTGCTTCTGCAATTAATCGCAATGCAATAGGCCCGCAGCATGAACGCCAGCAAGAGCTGTTAATGTTGATCGACGCGGGGATTGTTTTAACGCCGCTCGGTCCCGCTCCCGAATTGCAATGGGCGCCAAAGAAACACTGCTGGCATGTGCAGTCAACCGTATTTGAAACCCCGGTATCCATTGATCTCGACCGACTTCTGCAAGGCTATACCTCTCAGCCGACGCTGACGAAAAACACATCTGGGTTGCTGGGCGCACTGGTTGAAGGCGGGCGTATTCATGCACGTCACACTGATTGGCTCGCGACACCAGGAGTTGCCGTGAATGCTGAATCAAAAGCCGTATCGTCGTATGGCGTGGCTCAAGAGCATTTGTTCATTACAGGGGTCATGAGCGAAGGGAGCACCTACTACAACTGGTACGTCCCTACGATAGATGGCAAGTCCACACCTTTCGTTGAAGCGCAGAGAATCGCTTCTGCTGTATTAGGGTATGACAAGGAGGCGCCCGATGAAGGTGCTGGAGAGTAAAACTGCATGGGTGACGGGCGCCAGCTATGGCATTGGTCGGGCAATTGCTGACGCGCTCAGGGAGGCAGGATATGCAGTTGTTACCTTGCAGCGAGGTGGCGGTGATGTTGCCTGCGATCTTTATCAAACAAAAAAGATAGAACAGGTTTGGCAAGCGGCTGAAAGAATCAAAGGCGTACCCGATCTGCTCATTTTAAATGCGGGGGCCTGTGTTGATGATGAGTTCGTCCACACTCGGTTACCCGGGCTGCAGGCGATCTTTGCGCTGAATGTATTCAGTCCTATCTTATTGGCACGACTGGCAATACGCCGTTGGCAGGAGGAACAAAGGGAAGGACATATCATTTTCATCGGCTCACAGGCGGCTTTGCCAGGTGCAAAGCACACAGGCAACAGCCTTTACACTGCCGCCAAAGGCGCATTGCACGCCATTATTGGGCCCTTGGCTTGGGAGTGTGGCCAGACGATCAGGATCAACTGCATTGCTCCTGGTGATGTCATGACACCCGGGGAAGAAAAGAGCCTGCAAACAAGATCGACCAAAACGGGCACTGATGTGACGGAGTTGATCGCCCTGGCCGCAAAAAACACTGCACTCAAGCGCTGGGTAAAGCCTGAAGAGGTTGCACAGGCCGTGTTTTTTCTTGAGCAATGCACCGCAATGACTGGAACGATATTGAACCTGAGTGCCGGAGCAACCATTCATTGATAGTCTGACAATTCGGTCCTTATTTGTTGTTTTTTTTTTTGCTGTGCTATTTGACCGGTGTCTTATGTTCTATAGGTAGCCTTTAACTATTGCATGGGCAATGGCTTGTACTCGGTTAGTCGTATTTAACTTTTTTTGTATTTTCTTGTGGTGAAAGTTTATTGCGTCTTGCGATAGGCCGAGAATTATTGCGATTTCTTCTGATGTTTTTCCGTCAGCGCCCCAGAGCAGTATTTCTTTCTCTCTGGGCGATAAAAATATTGTCTGTGAAGTGGTGTTGTTTAAATTAAATAGTTTTCTGTAAGCTTCTTCTGTAATGGTTTTCATTAGTGTGCGTGATATTTTTAGCTCATGACGGTCGATTTCATGATGTGTTCTTGCTAAGAAAAAATGTTCTACTACTCCTTCGGGTTTTTGAGTGGATTGAGTTATGAAGAAAATCGAATCATTTATTTTTATTGTGTGTAAGTTTTCATGGTTTTGTGCTTGATTGAAAGTTGTTAACTGTTCTGGCGTGATTTTAAGATGTCCTGTGCTTCTATGAGGGCTTTTCCTGGTAAGGAAGCTTGACACGTCAAGTGGGTAGTTTCCGTAAGTCTGCACTCTAGGGTTTGTAAAAGGGGTCGGATACTGGATGTGATAGGAGAAATAGTCAAACTTCATTTCTTTAATTATTTTAAAACATGTCGCCCATAAGTTTTCGACTGTTTCGCTCTGCGATATGGCCGCGTGAATATGATTTTTTAGGGAGAGTAGATCGGTACGATTCATGATGCCCCCTTTGCAGTTTAAATTTTCCGTAATAGGGGGGGGACTATTGACGATTGTAGATGAGTTGTTAAGTCGGATTGTTCCTGCGTTTCCAACTCCTTTTCCATTTATCGAGTGAGTTAGTTCCTACAGATTACTCGCCCGATTCAACTCTTAGCTCTGGCAAAGGAGCTGCCGCAGACTGCGATCTTTCAGAGGCACTTCCACTTTCTGATCACTCGAAGATAAACCAGTACGTTGAGTACCAGTACCACAGCGGCCAGCCACAGTTGAACAGCCGGAGTCAGCCCGTCCGGGTAAATGACCGGCCACACATAATGTTCGATGAAACTCGCGGCATAGCCGCTTTGCCCGGCCCCCTGGTGCATGCGGTTTTCCCAGTCGGTCAGCGGGCAGGGCAGGTGGAAGAACTCCACCGCCGTACCCCACAGCGCGGCTGGCGGATGCCACCAGATCAGGTGGCGCCATTTGAGCACCAGCAACCCGCCGAACAACACAAACACGATGAACAGCAAGTGAAACAGCATCAGCCCGTCGGCGGCGATTCGGTACAGCATGTCGGTGCCCCTGAAGGCTGAACGAATCGCTCCATGCTACTCGGGCCGTTGGCGGGGGTTCTATCGATTGTCGCGCTCCAATGCGCTGAGCACGCCTTTCAAGCGTTCGGTCATCGATTCGCTGCTGCGTTGCATCGGTGCACGCAGTTCATCACCGATCAAGCCTTGCAGGGCCAAGGCGGTTTTCACCGGGGCCGGGTTGGGCTCCAGGAACAGGCTGTTGATCAGCGGCAGCAAACGGAAAAATGTGGCGCGGCCATCCGCCAGCCTGTTGTCGCGGATCTGCTGGTACAACTGCACGAACAGTTCCGGATGAACGTGCGCCGACGCGGCAATCGCGCCTTTGGCTCCCAGGCACAGGGCGTTGAAGATCTGGTTATCTTCACCGCACAGCACATCGACCTGGCCGCTGTTGAGCAAGGCGAGGGTGTTCGAGAAGTTACCGCCGCAGTCCTTGATCGCGACGATGCGTTCGTGGGCGACGATGTTGAGCAGGGTCGCCTGCTCGAAGGCCACGCCGGTACGGTAAGGAATGTCGTAGAGAATCAGCGGCACGCTGGAAGCATCGGCCACGGTCTGGAAAAACGCTTCGAGGCCGGCCTGGGACGGGCGGATGTAATACGGCGGCGGCACCAGCAAACCTGCCACCGGACGCTTCAGGATCTCGCGCTGGAACTGCAGCAACTCGCTCAGGTTGTTGCCGGCCAGGCCCATGACGATGCGATCGGCCGGCACCAGCTCGAGTACGGCATCGAGTACCGCCAGTTGCTCCTGTTTGCTCATGGCCGCCGGTTCGCCGGTGGTGCCACAGACAACCAGGCCGTCGACGCCCTTTTCCAGCAGGTGGCTGACCAGCCGGCGCAAGCCGACGAAATCGATGGCACCGTTGTGGAACGGCGTGACCAGTGGAACCCAGATACCTTGAAACGATGACATACGCTGACTCCTGAAGGTTTGACCGATTTCGTCACCGTCAGAAGCGTAGAAGGAAGCAAGCAAGGGGAGGGTGGTCCGTCGCGCTCAATGTCCTGTCAGCTCATCTGACGGGACAGCGCGCCCCGGTCACATGAGCGACTGTTTCTTCGATTTGAGGGCGTGCGCAACGCAACCTTGCGCCTTGGCATTCAAGCCAATGACGTCAATGTTGAGGTTGAAGGTTGCGGACATGTTTGCTTACACCCTGAATGAGGTGCCCAGTTTTAAAAGGCGGCGCCGGGTTTGTCAATCTCGAAAATCTGCGAACGCCGCGCGCATGCGCCCGTTGCGCTTGGCCTGATAGAGCAATTTGTCGACCTGTTCGACGAACGCCAGTGCCGTGGTGTGCGGCGTGGCGTGGGTGGTACCGACCCCCAGGCTCAGGCTGAGCAAGGGCGATACCGCGGAAAATTCGTGGGGAATCTGCTGCTGGCGAATCAGGTGCAGGCACTTGTTGGCCACCAATCGGGCAGATTCGGCATCGGTTTCCGGCAGCAGCCAGACGAACTCTTCGCCGCCGATCCGGGCGATGAAATCCCGTGGTCGATTCGCCGCCAGCGACAGCGTGCGCGCCACACGGCGCAGGCATTCGTCACCCTTGATGTGGCCGTAATGGTCGTTGTACTGCTTGAAATAATCGATATCCAGCACGATCACCGACAGCGGCGCGCCGCTGCGCTGGGCGCTGGTCCATTCCCGTTCCAGCACGGTGTCGAACATGCGCCGGTTGGCAATGCCCGTCAGGCCGTCCTGGAAGGAATATTCCTCGAGCTGTTTCTGCAGGCGAATCAGGTGCTCTTCGGTTTTCTTGCGCTCGCTGATGTCGAACATGAAGCCGACCAGCGCTTCGACCTCGCCGTCCTTGCGCACCACGTGCACCACATCGCGAATCCACACGTATTCACCGTTGCGGGTCAGTGCCCGGTAATCCGCCTCGTGATCGACGCCGGCACGGGATTGCGAGACGCAGAACTCCACCACGTAGTCGCGATCGTCCGGGTGCATGCGTTCGACCCAGTCGTTGACCCCGACCCAACTGTCCTGCGCCCAACCCAGCAGGCTCTCGATCTGCGGTCCGATGTAGCTGAAGGTCATGGTCTTCCAGTCGATTCGCCACGGGATCGCCTTGGTCGACTCAAGCAGGGTTTTATAGACGTCGCTGTCGGTTTCGACTGAATGCATGAACGGCCGCACCTTGAGGGGAAAAAATGCAGCGCCATCATGTTGCTACTATTGAGCCGGCGCAAGCAGGCAGCCGATGAATGGCAATGTGCGCAAGATCGTTCAAGCCAACGGCGGCCAGTGCTGGCACAGTTTGTCGTCTTTCACTGATTGTCGAGCGTTATGTCCAACTCACTCATGCCGCGCGGTGCGTTTCTTCGCGGCGCTGCGGCGATCATGCCGTTGTCCCTGGCCACCGCACCCTGGGGGTTGCTGGCCGGTTCCATGGCCATCGAAGCCAATCTCACCCCCCTGCAAGGCCAGGGCCTGTCGAGCATCGTGTTTGCCGGCGCCGCGCAACTGGTGGCCATCGGCATGCTCAAGGGCGGTGCCGGGATCTTTTCGATTCTGCTCACCACCTTGTTACTGACCTCCCAGCATCTGCTCTACGGGATGAGCCTGCGTTCGGTGATTTCGCCGCTGCCGGGGCGCTGGCGGGCAGGATTGGGCTTTCTGCTCACCGACGAGTTGTTCGCCCTGACCAGTCAGTACGACAAGCAACAATTCAACCGCTGGTACGCCCTGGGGGTCGGCTTGACGTTCTACGTCGCCTGGAACCTCTTCACCCTGCTGGGCATCGTGCTCGGCAGCAGCATTCCGGGCCTGGAGCACCTGGGGCTGGATTTCTCCATCGCTGCCACCTTCATCGCCCTGATCACCCCGGTGGTGCGCAATGTGCCGACCGTGGTGTGCGTCGCGGTGTCGCTGTTCTGTTCGGTGCTGTTCAGCTATTGGCAATGGGGCTCGGCGCTGGTGTTGTCGGGGTTGGCGGGCATGAGCGCCGGTTTTATCTGCAATAAATTCCAGGGTGAACGCACATGATGGTCTGGGCAGTGATTATCGGGATGGGCGTGTTGGTGTTTCTCAACCGCTACGTGTTTCTGGAACCGCGGCTGCCAGTGCGCTTGAGCAGCAATGCCCGACAGTTCCTGGGCTTTGCCGTGCCGGGCATGTTGACCGCCATCTGCGGGCCGATTGTGTTCATGCCGGAAAAGCAGCTGAATCTGCATTGGGACAACCCGTACCTGATCAGTTCGCTGGTGGCCGTCGGCCTGGTGCTCTACACCCGCAATACCTTGCTCAGCATGCTGTTGAGTATGGGCTTCTTCTTTCTGCTGCGAGGGTGGCTGTGAGCCGGGCACCGGAAATTGTTCTACGCTTAAAGTTGATGACCGATCCCTTCAGGAAGAGAGGTGAACATGGCAACTGACCCAAAGCGTCCGGACCTGGACGACGACACGGATGAACCGACGGAAGAAGAGCTCGAGCAGCAGAAGCACGCTGAGCAGACATGGAAACATGACGACAGCCGGGAACTGTCGGAGCGCGACATGGAGCGTCCATTGAAGCCCTGACCGGGCTGCGTACAAATAAGCCCCCACTGTAGGAGCGAGCCTGCTCCGGGCGGCGTTCCGACGCGGCCCCAAGGACGCCGCGTTTAGCCAGTGAACACGCGCAATTGTTAACGACCATCGCGAGCAGGCTCGCTCCTACAAGTGGAGCACGTTCATTCAACTGAACCCCATTGCCATTGAACGGGGCTTTTCAATTCTTCAGGTGTGGATCAGGCGTCGTCCAACAGAAACTCGGGATGAGCGGCCCGATACCCCAGGGTTTTGTCGAGCCAGGCGTTCAACTCATTGACCATCACCGGCGGTTTGCCCGGATATCTTTCGAGGGTTGAACTCAGTAAGTGATTGATATTGTGGACTGTTCGCAGGTTCCGGGTCTTTATGTATTGCCCGATAAAACAGTCGAGTTGGTAGTGTTCTGTCGGCGAAAGATAAATGCACGCCAGACCCACGACTTGATTCATTGCAAAATCGTCGCGCAATTTAGTTCTCTGCAAGGCTTGTTTTCAGGGATTTCCTTAGTTGTTGACTCTTTGGTCAACTGGGTGGTGCAACTGGAAATGCGGCGCGCATGCTATCGGTAGTTTTTATAAATGTATGCACGATCAATGCATTGTCGGACAAGCGGTTAATTCACCAAACTCATGGATATATAAGTGTTAATTGATTGAAACAGTCGGCATGACGAAGTTGGTGATGTCTTGTATAAACAATTGTTGGTTATGCCAATGTTCCTGTCGTTATTGACATATTCAAGTTATTTCATCAATCAATGTGGCCGCCTGGTTTCTGACGTTGCCAACCGCTTTGGCGACCTTGTGCCATTGGAACGCGTCACTGCCTTCACCCTGCAAAAGTACCATCTGTTCGGCACGATCCTTCGGGGTGGCCGGGTCCAGCCATTCCCGCGCCAGCTCGGCTGACAGCACGACGGGGCGGCGGTCGTGTATGTCCAGCAAACCGCCAGCGCTGTCGGCGGTGATGATGACAAACCCGTCATCGTCTCGCGGCGCGGCGCCACCAAGGGGGAACTGCCCGATCGCCGCACAGTAGATCGGCCCCCGGTCGCGTCGTCGGATCAGCCAGGGTTGGCGGGTGCCGTCTCCGGCGTCGACCCATTCGAACCAGTTATCGATGGGGCAGATCGCCCGGTGCGGCCAGATCGCCCGGAAAAACGGGCCATGGGCGACTTTCTCGACCCGCGCATTGATCGGTGCCGCACGATCCTTTGCCCAGTGCGGGCGCCAGCCCCATCGCTGCCGATCGGCGTGCAGGCCGTCGCTTTCCAGATGCAGCAGCGCAAGCTGCGTGGTCGGCGCGGCGTTGTAGCGCGCCAAGGGTTCATCGCCAACGTGATTGATCAGTGCGTCGGGAATGCTCAGCACGGCAACGAAATCGTGAATGCCTCGATACTGCGACAGTCTTCCGCACATTGAATGAACCCTCCGTTGGGAGTTTTCAGCATAGATGCTCGAATCATTTCAGAGCACCCAACTCCGTAGGCGTCCGGCTTGCCGCGAAGCTGTGGACCAGGCAAGGCGGCGACCGTTTCAGTATTCCTTATCCATTAATCCCGGATGCCGGGCAGCGCCGGAACCAAACTCTGTGTACCCTGATCCAACCTCGGCCCACAGCGACCTGCGGGCTGGCGAAGGATGAACGGGCGAAGGACTTTGCCGTTTGACGTGGTGACCGAAACGGTCTGGCCCAAGGCAAAACATGAAACAGTTGGTCAAGGTTTTATCGGCGATCGCCATGGCAGCCAGTCTGCTGGGTTGTATCGCCGCCCCTATCGAAATGACACCGCAGACTGAACAACGTCTACGCACCCAACCCCCGATCCGCTTTCTGCTGACCTTCGATGACGGTCCCAGCGCGTCGAGTTTCTGGAACCCGACTGAAACCGTGCTCGATAGCCTGGCGCGCAATGGGTTGCAGCCGGACATCAAGGCCGTGTTCTTTGTGCAGACCCGCGCCTCACGGGCCGGCGCCAGTGACATCGGGCGCGCGGTCATGCACCACGAGCGCGATGCCGGGCACATTCTGGGCTTTCACACCGCCACGCCTTCGCACACCAACCATCGCTCCCTCGACCCGCAAGAGCTGGAGCAGGCTCTGACCAATGGCAGCGCCGACATCGCCGCGATCACCGGCGCGCCCCCGACGCTGCTGCGCCCGCCATTCTGGAACTACGACAAGCGCACCTTCGCCGCGTATCAGCAGCACGGCATGCATGTGTTGCTCACCGATTTGAGTGCCAACGACGGCAAGATCTGGGGCTTTAACGCCAGCCCCCGCCGGCGCGCCCACTTTCTGCGCTCGATGTCCGAAGTACGCGAGCGCATCGCCCGGGGCGAGCTGCCGGTGGTGGATGGGGTGATTCCGGTGGTGGTGACGTTCCACGATCTCAATCGCTATACCGCGCGGCACACCCGCGAGTACCTGCAAATCCTGCTCGACAGCGCCCAGGCGACAGGGGTGAGAACCGCCGAACAGCCGTTCTACGACGATACGGCCGCGCTGCAGCGGGCGGCGATGGCGCGTACCGTGCGCGACAGTTCGCAGCCGGTTGAGTTGCCTGGATTCTGGAACTGGATCTGGGGCGGAAATTCCGATTGAAAAAATGATCGAAACTGCGAGGCAGCTAACACTTTTTGCTGGCGCAGGATCGGTAAACAGCATCTATCCTGAGTGGGATCCAATCCGATCAATTGCCGTGCGAGGCAGCGGCCATGGTTCCCATTTCAGTTCTTTGCAACATAGTCGAGTCCGGTTTTGTGCCGTTGGCCTGCGAATGCACGGAGAACGGCGGGTTGCTCCGTATCGAGATCTACGAACCGGTGAGCGGGCGAGTGGAGCTGTTATTGAGCGGTGTCTCGACCGAAGACTTGACCAGTGTGCGTGCCATTTCCGAATTCATTGGCGAGTTGCGCACCGAGATGAAAGCCGGGCGCCGGGCGTTTGCCGGTTAACGCCGATCGCGGCTCATGAGGACCTGTGGAAAGGGAGCAAGCTTCCTCTCCACAGGTCCTCATGAGCCCTGCGGCAGCAGCTCATCAATCATCCGCAAACAATGGTTCAACCCCGGTGACACGTCGCCGACCCGCCGGCTGAGAATGATTGGCGAGGTCGCGTTGTCTTCCAGCAACGGGGTGAAACCAATGTCGTCGCGGTGCAGCAGTTGCACCGAGGCCGGCACCAGCGTGACGCCGATTCCAGCCCCCACCAGTCCGATCGCCGTTTGCAGTTCGTTGGTCCATTGCGCGACATGGATACTCACGCCATAGGATTCGAAGAGTGCAATCACGTGGTCGGCGTAACTCGGCCGGGGGTTGCCGGGGTACAGCACGAAGGCTTCTTTGGCCAGGTCGCGCAGGCTGATGGGACCGGCGAGCAAGGGATGGCCGGCGGGCAGGGCGGCGACCAGGCGATCTTCGGTGAGGACGGTCTGGATGATCGCCGGATCATCGATACGGATACGCCCGAAGCCAATGTCGATACGCCCGGCCTTCAGCGCCTGAACCTGCTGCAGGGTGGTCATCTCCGACAGCCCCAGCTCCAGCTCCAGCGGTTCGCCGCTGCGCAGGCGGCGAATCAGTTCCGGCAACACGCCGTAGAGCGTCGACGGCGCAAAACCGATGCCCAGCCAGGTCTTTTCCCCCAGGCCGATACGCCGCGTGTTGTCGCAGACCTTGTTGAGTTGTTCGAGCAGGGCCGTGGAGTGTTCATGGAAAAAACGCCCGGCGTCGGTCAGTTTCAGCGGTCGCCCGCGTTCGAGCAGGATCACGCCGAGTTCATCTTCCAGTTGCTGGATCTGCCGGCTCAAGGGCGGTTGGGCGATGTGCAGCAACTCGGCGGCGCGGGTGAAATTGAGGGTTTGAGCCAAGACCTGAAAGTAACGCAGGTGACGCAGTTCCATGGAGCCTCCAGTCGGCCATCAGTTGCATACCTTTAAGGTATCAAGTCAGACCAATTCTATATTGGCTTCCTGAAAAAAGCCGTACCAGAATCGATTCCAGAACTTCAAGAACCTGACGGGTATCGAAATGCTTGCAACAGCCATTGAATCGATCGAGACGATCATCGTCGATCTGCCGACCATCCGCCCGCACAAGCTGGCGATGCACACCATGCAGAACCAGACCCTGGTGATCATTCGCGTGCGTTGCGCCGATGGCATCGAAGGCATTGGCGAATCGACCACCATCGGTGGCCTGGCTTACGGCAACGAAAGCCCCGACAGCATCAAGACCAACATCGACACGCACTTTGCGCCGCTGTTGATCGGCCAGGACAGCGGCAACGTCAATGCCGCGATGTTGCGCCTGGAACGCAGTATCCGTGGCAACACCTTCGCCAAATCCGGGATCGAAACCGCGTTGCTCGACGCCCAGGGCAAGCGCTTGGGCCTGCCGGTCAGCGAGTTGCTCGGCGGTCGCGTGCGTGACGCTCTGCCGGTGGCCTGGACCCTGGCCAGTGGCGACACCGAGAAAGACATCGCCGAAGCGGAAAAAATGCTCGACCTGCGCCGCCACCGCATCTTCAAACTGAAAATCGGTGCCGGTGAAGTCAACCGCGACCTGGCACACGTGATCGCGATCAAGAAAGCCTTGGGTGACCGCGCCAGCGTGCGGGTCGACGTCAATCAGGCCTGGGACGAAGCGGTTGCGCTGCGTGCTTGCCGGATTCTCGGCACCAATGGCATTGACCTGATCGAACAGCCGATTTCGCGCAATAACCGCGCCGGCATGGTGCGCCTGAACGCCATGAGTCCGGCGCCGATCATGGCGGACGAATCCATCGAGTGCGTGGAAGACGCGTTCAACCTGGCCCGTGAAGGCTCGGCTTCGGTGTTCGCCCTGAAGATCGCCAAGAACGGTGGCCCGCGTGCGGTGCTGCGTACCGCCTCCATCGCCGAGGCGGCGGGTATCGGCCTGTACGGCGGCACCATGCTCGAAGGCGGCCTCGGCACGATGGCGTCGGCCCATGCCTTTATCACCTTGAACAAGCTGGCATGGGACACCGAACTGTTCGGCCCGCTGCTGTTGACCGAAGACATCCTCAGCGAACCGCTGGTGTATCGCGATTTCGAGCTGCACGTACCGAAAACCCCGGGGCTGGGCCTGAGCCTGGATGAAGAACGCCTGGCGTTTTTCCGCCGCGACAAAACATCCACTGCCATTCATCAAGCCTGAGGAGAGCATTATGCTGTTCCACGTAAAAATGACCGTGAACCTGCCGGTCGATATGAATCCGGAAGCAGCCGCCAGACTGAAAGCTGACGAGAAAGCCCTGGCCCAACGCCTGCAAGAACAAGGCAAGTGGCGTCATCTGTGGCGCATCGCCGGGCATTACGCGAACTACAGCGTGTTCGATGTCGACAGCGTTCAGGAACTGCACGACCTGCTCATGCAATTGCCATTGTTCCCGTACATGGCCATCGAGATCGACGCGATGTGCCGTCATCCTTCTTCCATCCGTGACGATGACCGCTGAACGGCGCCTGTTCAGCTCGCAACGCCCATAATTACAAGATGAGGACCCACCCAAATGAACGTCAAGATTTCCCATACTGCTGAAGTCCAGAAGTTTCTCGAAGAGGCCAGCGGCCTGCACAACGATGCCGGCAGCCCGCGCGTCAAAGCCCTGATGTACCGCATCCTGCGTGATTCGGTGAACATCATCGAAGACCTCGCCGTGACCCCGGAAGAGTTCTGGAAAGCCGTCAACTACCTGAACGTCCTGGGCGCGCGCCAAGAGGCCGGGCTGGTGGTGGCCGGGCTCGGCCTGGAGCATTACCTCGACCTGCTGATGGATGCCGAAGACGAACAGGCCGGCAAATCCGGCGGCACGCCGCGCACCATCGAAGGTCCGCTGTACGTGGCCGGTGCGCCACTGTCCCAGGGCGAAGCACGCCTCGATGATGGCGTGGATCCGGGTGTGACCCTGTTCATGCAAGGTCGCGTGTTCAACACCGCTGGCGAACCGCTGGCCGGCGCCGTGGTGGATGTGTGGCACGCCAACACTGGCGGCACCTACTCGTACTTCGACACCGCGCAATCGGAATTCAACCTGCGTCGTCGCATCGTCACCGATGCCGAAGGCCGTTACCGTTTCCGCAGCATCGTGCCGTCGGGCTACGGTTGCCCACCGGACGGTCCGACCCAGCAACTGCTCGATCAACTGGGCCGTCACGGCCAGCGCCCGGCGCACATCCACTTCTTCATTTCCGCGCCGGACCATCGTCACCTGACCACGCAGATCAACCTCGATGGCGATCAATACCTGCACGACGATTTCGCCTACGCCACCCGTGACGAGTTGATCGCCAAGATCACCTTCAGCGATGACCAGGCGCGTGCAGCGGCCCACGGTGTCAGCGGTCGGTTCGCGGAAATCGAGTTCGACTTCACCCTGCAGTCGTCGGCCCAGCCTGAAGAGCAGCAGCGCCACGAGCGGGTTCGCGCACTGGAGGACTGATCGAAAAACCCTGTAGGAGCGAGACTGCTCGCGATGGTCGTTAACGATAACGCGTGTTTACTGGCTAAACACGGTGTTCTCGAGTCCATCGCGAGCAGGCTCGCTCCTACACGTGTTTCGGTTCTAGAATGAAACGATGCAACCCATAACAACAATCAGAGTGACCCGATGATGCAAGCGCAACTATTGAGTCAGCGCAGCAGAGTGTTCGACCATGCCGACCCCCATGCGGTGTCTGGCTACGTCAATCAGCACGTCGGTAACCACTGTATTCTCATGCCCCGCGCAGGCCAGCCGCTGGCCAGTCTCGACCATCGCAAATTCGCCAGCCTCGATCTGTGTCGCATCAGCTACGGCGGCAGCGTGCGGGTAACCTCGGGCGCGCTGGAGGATATCTATCACCTGCAAGTGTTGCTGCGCGGCAACTGCCTGTGGCGCGGGCACGGCCAGGAACATTATTTCGCCCCCGGCGAATTGCTGCTGATCAACCCCGACGATCCGGTCGATCTGACGTACTCGGCCGATTGCGAAAAATTCATTCTGAAAGTCCCCACCCGTTTGTTCGAGTCGGTCTGCGATGAGCAGCGCTGGCGTTATCCGGGGCAGGGCGTGCGCTTTGTGGAGAACCGCTATCAGCTCAATGAGCTGGAAGGTTTCGTCAACTTGCTGGCGATGATTTGCCAGGAGGCCGAGGCCACCGAGCAGATTCCCAGGGTGCAGGAGCATTACACGCAGATCATCGTCAGCAAGATGCTCAGCCTGATGAAGACCAATGTCAGTCGCGAGTGCCTCGGTTCGCCGACGGCCACCTTTGACGTGATCGCCGATTACATCGCACAGAACCTCAAGCGAGACATCGACAGCGAAGAACTGGCACGCCAGGCCAGCATGAGCCTGCGTTCCTTGTATGGCCTGTTTGAGCGCAACGCCGGGGTCACACCGAAAAACTACATCCGCCAAAAGCGCCTGGAACGCATCAACGCCTGCCTGAGCGACCCGACCTGCAATGTGCGCAACGTCACCGAAGTGGCCATGGATTACGGTTTCCTGCACCTGGGGCGGTTCTCCGACAGCTACCGCAAGCAGTTCGGCGAGCTACCTTCCGACACCCTCAAGCGCAGGCTCTGAGCCACCCCCATCCTTCAGGGGCTGGCTTGCCAGCCAAGGCCGAAGCAAAAGCAAAAAGGGCCAGCGCAACCCGACGTTGCGCTGGCCCGAGGGTGACACCTGACTACGGTCCACTGGCATGGACCGCAACGAATCAATGGGCTCCGGCAGCCTTGTTCAGATCGCTTTCAGCCCATTCGGTATAGACGCAGGCATCCGCCGTCGCCCAGCGCACACGCACCGGATCTCCCGCCTTCATGGGCATGCCGGCCGCCGACAACGCCTTGACGGTCATTGATGTGCCGCCCGAGGTCACCACGCTGCAGGTCTGGCTTTCGCCCAGGAACAGCACTTCCACGACCTTGGCCGAGACTTCATTCCAGCCTGCCGCCAGGGGCTCCTTGGCCGCTTGCTCAACGCTCAAGGCCAGCGCCTTTTCCGGACGCACCATCAGCAGCACATCCTGATGGGTTTGCAGCCCGGCGGTCAGGCGGATCGACAGCGACTGACCTTCAAACGAGGCCGCCGCATTGCCCTGGGCCTTGAGCTTGAGGAAGTTCGAGTTGCCGAGGAACGAGGCGACGAAGGCATTCGGCGGGTTCTGGTACAGGTCATAGCCGCTGCCCAGGCCAACGATCTTGCCGTGGCTGAAGATCGCGATGCGCTGGGACAAACGCATGGCTTCTTCCTGATCGTGGGTCACGTAGACGATGGTGATGCCCAGGCGCCGATGCAGCTGACGCAGTTCATCCTGCAAGTCTTCACGCAGTTTTTTGTCCAGGGCGCCGAGGGGTTCGTCCATCAACAGGATGCGTGGCTCGTAGACCAGCGCCCGGGCGATGGCGACCCGTTGTTGCTGGCCGCCGGAGAGTTGCGAAGGGCGGCGATGGGCAAATTGCTCCAGCTGCACCAGCTTGAGCATGGCATCGACCCGGCGTTCACGTTCGGCCGCGGCCAGTTTGCGAATCGTCAGCGGGAAGGCGATGTTGTCGCGCACCGACAGATGCGGGAACAGCGAGTAGCGCTGGAACACCATGCCGATGTCGCGCTTGTGCGGCGGTACATTGACCAGCGACTGGCCGTTGACCAGGATCTCGCCGCTGCTCGGGGTTTCGAAGCCGGCGAGCATCGACAGGGTGGTGCTTTTGCCGGAGCCGCTGGAGCCGAGGAAGGTCAGGAACTCACCGTCCTTGATGTCCAGCGAGATGTTGTCCACGGCGGCGAAGTCGCCGTAGTACTTGTTCAGGTTGCGCAGGCTGACCAGCGGCTGGTCGTTTTGTTGCGCGCTATCTTTGATCACTGCACTCATGTCGTACTCCTGCGCGCTCAGGCGCTGATTTCGTTGCGCCGGCGCAGTGCGGCGGCGATCACCATGACCAATACCGAGAGGCCGATCAGCAGCGTCGAAGCGACGGCGATCACGGGCGTCAGGTCCTGGCGCAGGGTGGTCCACATTTTCACGGGAAGGGTCTGCAGGGTCGGGCTGGCCATCATCACGCTCAGCACCACTTCATCCCACGAGACGAGGAAGGCGAAGAGGGCGCCGGCCACCATGCCCGGACGAATCGCCGGGAAGGTCACCTTGAACACCGCTTGCAGGCGCGAGGCACCGCAGATCACCGCGGCATCCTCGATCGACTGGTCGAACAGCTTCAGCGAGTTGATGATCGAGATGATGGTGAACGGCAACGCGACAATCACATGGCTGACCACGAACGCGAACATCGTCCCGGTGTAGCCCAGCTTCAGGAACAGCGCGTACACCGCCACCGCGATGATCACCAATGGCACGATCATCGGCAGGGTGAACAGGCCGTAGAGCATTTCCCGGCCTGGGAAGCGGCCGCGCACCAGGGCGAACGCCGTCGGCAGGCCCAGGGCCACCGCAAAGAACGTGGTCAGCACCGCGACCTTGAGGCTGGCCATGGCCGCGTTCATCCAGTCAGCGTTGGAGAAGAACTGGACGTACCATTTCAGCGTCCAGCCCGGTGGCGGGAACACCAGCCATTGCGACGATCCGAACGACAGCAGCACGATGAACACGATCGGCAGCAACAGAAACAGACCGATCAGCCCGGTGGTGGTGTACAGGCCGAAGCGCATCCGGCGGCTCATGGCATTGGGAGTCAGGAGCATGACGGCTTACCTCGCGTTACTGGCGCCAACCGGGGATTCCGGCTGAAGCTTCAGGTAGAAGTAGAACAGCACCAGCGTAATGACGATCAGCAACGCGGCGCCGGCGCTGGCCAGGCCCCAGTTGAGGAACGACTGCACCTGCTGAATGATGAACTCGGGCAGCATCATGTTCTGCGCACCGCCCAGCAGTGCCGGGGTGACGTAGTAACCCAGGGACATCACGAACACCATCAAGCCGCCGGAGAACAGCCCCGGCCGGCACAGCGGCAGGAACACCCGGAAGAAGTTGGTCCACGGACTGGCACCGCAGATCGAACCGGCCTGCAGGATCATCGGGTCGATGGCCTGCATGGTCGCCTGCAGCGGCAGCACGATGAACGGGATCATGATGTAGCTCATGCCGATCACCACGCCGGTCAGGTTGTGCACCATCTCCAGCGGCTGATCGATGATGCCCATGGCCATCAGTGCCTTGTTGATCACCCCGGAGGCTTGCAGCAGCACCAGCCAGGAGTAGGTACGGGCGAGGAGGCTGGTCCACATCGACAACAGCACGATGTTGAGAATCCAGCGGCCCCAACCGCGCGGCACCAGGGTGATCGCCCAGGCCAGCGGGAAGCCCAGCAACAGGCTGAACAGCGTGACCAGGCCGGCCACCGAGAAGGTGTTGAGCAACACCCGGGCGTACGCCGAGTTGGCGAACAACTGTTCGTAATTGCCCAGGCCCGGCACCGGTTCAAGCACGCCGCGCAACAGCAGGCCAATCAACGGCGCGAGGAAGAACAGGCCGAGGAACAACAGCGCGGGGATCAGGTTGCTCGCACCACGCCAGCGCTGCGCCAGGGTCGGGGTTTGCGTCATCGCAGCGGCCTTGCCGGCAGCGCCGGAGGCGCTCCCGACGGGCGTGGATGGACGGGACGCGGTTACCGTCATTTTCATTTGACCAGCCATTCGTTCCACCGTGTCGCGATGGCCGGACCGTTCTTGGCCCAGTACGCGAAATCAAGAGTGATCTGATCCTTAACGTAGGCCGTCGGCAGGTTAGGGGCGAGCACCGAGTCCAGGCGCGCCACGCTGTCGACGTTGACCGGGGCGTAGGCGGTCAGGTTGGAGAAGTCGGCCTGGCCCTTGGCACTGCTGGCGTTGGCCAGGAACTTCATCGCCGCGTCCTTGTTTTTCGAACCTTTTGGAATGACCAGGATGTCGGCCATGACCAGGTTCTGTTTCCAGCTTACGCCAACCGGGGCGCCGTCTTCCTGCAGGGCGTGGATCCGGCCGTTCCAGAACTGACCCATGCTCGCTTCGCCAGAGGCCAGCAACTGTTGCGACTGCGCGCCACCGCCCCACCAGACGATGTCTTTCTTAATGGTGTCGAGTTTCTTGAAGGCGCGATCCAGGTCCAGCGGGTAGAGCTTGTCGGCAGGCACGCCGTCGGCCAGCAGCGCCAGTTCCAGCACGCCAGGGCTTGGCCATTTGTAGAGGGCGCGTTTGCCGGGGTAAGTCTTGGTGTCGAACAGCGCGGACCAGTCCTGAGGCTTGGCGGCACCGAGCTTGCCTTCGTTGTAGCCGAGGACGAAGGAGAAGAAGAACGAACCGACACCGTGATCGGAGACGAACCGCGGGTCGATCTTGGTGCGATCGATGACTTTGAAATCGAGGGGTTCGAGCAAGCCTTCGGAGGCGGCGCGCAAGGCGAAGTCAGCTTCGACATCGACCACGTCCCATTGCACGTTGCCGCTTTCGACCATGGCTTTGAGCTTGCCGTAGTCGGTCGGGCCATCCTGGACCACGGTGATGCCGGTGGCCTTGCTGAACGGGTCGGCCCAGGCCTGCTTCTGCGCGTCCTGGGTGCTACCGCCCCAGCTGACGAAGTTGACGCTTTCAGCCGCCATCAACGCCTGGCTGGTGACGCTCAGCAGTCCCGCAAAAATCGCTGCGGTTACACGTTTGTTCAACACCATTTTCACGCCCTCATTGTTGTGTTTATGAGCGGGGCTTTTGAGTGCCCGCCAGTCGGGAGCAGTAGGCCCTTCGAGTCAGTTCTGACTGTCCGGTCTATGGAATATCATATTATGGTATTCCAAACTTTGTGCAAGCACTTTGCCTTACCGGCTATCTGCCGAATCGGATTTTTCTGGAAAACTTCGGTGCCTCTGATCACCACCATCCCTTGTGGTAGCGAGCAAGCTCGCTGCCACAGGGGCAATTCCGCTCGGGTCACTGGGTGAAGGGAATACTCTCCACCACTTCCAGGTCGTACCCGGTCAAACCGGCGTATTTCAGCGGTGGCCCCAGGTGCCGCAGCTTGCCCACGCCAAGGTTTTGCAGGATCTGCGCACCGGTACCCACTTCCGAATAGATCCGCGACTGCGAACGGCTGAACTGCCGTGGCGTTTGGGTCAATTGCGGTACGCGTTCGAGCAACGCTTGCGAGGATTCGTGATTGGCCAGCACCACGACCACGCCACGTCCTTCTTCAGCCACTCGCTGTAACGCCGCCCATAACGTCCAGTTGGACGGCCCGCTGTATTCGGCACCGACCAGATCGCGCAACGGGTCGATCACGTGCACGCGCACCAGCGTCGCTTCATCGCGGCGCAAGTCGCCCATCACCATGGCCATGTGGACACCGCCTTCGATGCGGTCCTCAAAGGTGATCAGACGGAAGGTGCCATGCACCGTAGGCAGCTCGCGCTCGCCGATGCGTACCACCGTGTGCTCGGTACTTAAACGATAGTGGATCAGATCGGCGATGGTGCCGATCTTGATCCCGTGTTTGCGCGCGAACACTTCCAGATCCGGGCGACGGGCCATGGTGCCGTCGTCATTCATGACTTCGACGATCACCGAGGCCGGGGTGAAGCCGGCCAGGCGCGCCAGGTCGCAACCGGCCTCGGTATGCCCGGCGCGGGTCAGGACGCCGCCTTCGCGGGCGCGCAGGGGGAAAATATGACCGGGCTGCACGATATCGGCGGCGCTCGCGCCGTGGGCCACGGCCGCAGCGACGGTACGCGCCCTGTCGGCGGCGGAGATGCCGGTGGTCACACCGACGGCGGCTTCGATCGACACGGTGAACGCCGTGCTGAACACGCTGCCATTGCTCGGCACCATCTGTTCCAGGCCAAGGCGCTGGCAGTGCTCGTCGGTCAAGGTCAGGCAGATCAGCCCGCGCGCCTCCCGCGCCATGAAGCTGATGGCTTCGGCGCTGCAACGGTCGGCGGCGAGCAACAGGTCGCCTTCGTTTTCCCGGTCCTCGTCGTCAACCAGGAGCACCATCTTGCCTTGGCGGTAGTCTTCGATGATTTCTTCGATGCTGTTGAAGGCCATGTCTGGATTCTCGGTGTTTGATGGAGATGCGTTGTGGTATACCATAATACAAAACAACCGGAGAGGTCACTATGAAGGCGTACTGGATTGCTCACGTGGATATCACCGACCCCGATCAATACAGCCACTACACCCAGCGCGCACCCAAGGCGTTTGCCGAATACGGCGGGCGGATATTGGCGCGCGGCGGGCGCAGCGAGGCGATGGAAGGGCGGCAAACACCGCAACGCAGTGTGGTGATCGAGTTTGATTCCTATGACCAGGCGGTGGCCTGTTATCGGTCGGATCTCTATCAAGAGGCCAAGGGGCACCGCGAGGGGGCGGCTCGGGCCGAGGTGATCATTGTCGAGGGGGTGGCGCCGGTTTGATGGGGGGATGGGTACCCTTCAGGTTTTCCTGGATCTACTGTAGGAACTGGCTTGTCGGGGCGCCGCATCGCAGCGATGGCGGCCTGACAGCCGACCTGCGTTTTGTTGATTGAGTACATATCCGTTGCTGCGGTAACGGCGGCTTAGGGTTTCGCCCTTACGGCGAGGCACTTTTTTCAAACGCCGGAGTGCCGGCCCAGCAAAAAGTACCCAAAAAGGCTCGCCCCGGCGTCCGGCCCCTCGCTGAGGCTCGGGGTTCCTTCGCTGCGGTATCCATCCGGGGACACTGCCCTCCGGTTGGCTTCGCTTCAACCTACATGCAGCGTGTTCGACTGCGTCGAACGGCGCTGCGCGCCACTCCCCGGATGCACACCTCCACTCAGCCTCCCGAAGGGGCGGGTGGATCAAGATCAAGAGCTGCAGGCGAGCTAACGCTCGGCCTGATGAGTGGTGAGGAGCGGGGTGGCGCGCGTTGCTGTGCTTTTCTGTAGGAGCGAGCCTGCTCGCGATGAACCGGAGAACGCCGCGGGGTGTCAGACTCCCCGCATCATCGTTGACGACCATCGTCGGAACGCCGCCCGGAGCAGGCTCGCTCCTACGGGGGCGTTAGCGAATGAAGTGAATCTTGCCGGTATCGTCGTTGCCGATGTAGATGCCGTAGACCCCAGCCTGCCGCTCTTCGATGTAGCGTTCGAGAATCTGCCGGATCGCCGGGTAATAGATGCTGTCCCAGGGAATGTCCTCGGGCGCGAAGAATTTATAGTCGAGGGTTTCCGGCCCGTACTGGCCGGTGATTTCCAGGGCGATGGCGCGGAAGATGATGTACACCTCGCTGATCTTCGGCACGCTGAAGATCGAGTACGGCGAAAGGATTTCCGCGCGTACGCCGCTTTCTTCCCAGACCTCGCGCAATGCCGCCTGCTCGGTGGTTTCGCCGGCTTCCATGAAGCCCGCCGGTAGCGTCCAGGTGCCCGGACGCGGCGGGATGGCGCGCTGGCACAGCAAGTACTTGCCGTCCTGCTCGATGATGCAGCCGGCAATGATTTTCGGATTGACGTAGTGGATATAGCCGCAGCCGCGGCACATCAGGCGCTCGTGCGTATCGCCCGGCGGCAGCTGTTGACCCAGGTCAGGACTGCCACACTTCGGACAAAAGCTCGGGCTGAACATGATCAACGACCTATGCGGGGTTCTTTGAGGGCGATGGGCTGGGTGATCTCGGGGATTGCCCCGGTCTCTTCCTGCTTGCGCTTGAGGTAGTCGAGGGCCACGGTGGCGGCGGCGCGGACGTGGTCGACGCAGGCCTGGTGAGCGGCCAGCGGATCACCGCTCTTGATCGCCTCGACCATGCGTTCCATTTCCTGGTTACTGGCGCCACGACGGTTTTCCTGGGACACCGAGGTCGCGCGCAAGTAACTGATGCGCGCCTGCAACTGGCGCAACTGGGTGGCCGCGACATGGTTGCCGGAGCCTTCGAGCAACACGTCATAGAAGCCCTGTACGGAGTCGATGACCTGTTGCAGTTCACCTTCCTTCAAGGCCTGGCGGTTTTCTTCCAGGGCTTTTTCCAGGGCCTTGATGTCCTTGGCCTTGGCGCGCAGGGTGAACAGCTGGACGATCAGGCCTTCGAGCACGCAACGCAGCTCGTAGATATCGACCGCATCGGCCAGGGTGATGATCGCCACGCGTGGGCCCTTGGCGTCGGCGAATTCCACCAGGCCTTCGGATTCAAGGTGACGCAGGGCTTCGCGCACGGAGGTACGACTGACGCCCAGGCGATCGCACAGATCGCGTTCGACCAGACGGTCTCCCGGCAGAAGCTGGAAGTTCATGATGGCGCTTCGCAATTTATCCAGCACGATTTCGCGCAGGGTAACGGGATTGCGATTGACCTTGAAGTTGTCGTCGAGTGGCAGGCGTTTCATGGGGTCCGCTCTGATTGTGGCTGTCCATGCAAAAAAAGCACTTCGATTGCAGCAATCTCCGTGCTCGGTCGGATCAAACAGCCAAGGGGTTAACTGGAGGCCTCGGCATCGGCTTCGGCGAAGGCTTCACGGGCGAGCCGGAAACTGTCGACGGCAGCGGGAACACCGCAATATATGCCGACCTGAAGCAGAATTTCGCGTATTTGCTCACGACTCAAGCCGTTACGCAAGGCGCCGCGCACATGCAGCTTGAGTTCGTGCGGCCGGTTGAGGGCCGAGATCATCGCCAGGTTGATCATGCTGCGCTCCTTGAGCGACAGACCCTCGCGACCCCAGACGTGACCCCAGCAGTATTCGGTGACCATTTCCTGCAGGGGGCGGGTGAAGTCGTCGGCGTTCTCGATTGAGCGATTGACATAGGCTTCGCCCAGCACCTGAGTGCGGATCTGCAGGCCTTTTTCGTACTTCTCGTTGTTCATCTCAATTCTCTCCCGAGAGGTTCTGTCCTGTAGGAGCCGGCTCCTACAGGTTGATCAACATGACCTACAGCCCACCCATCAGGGTGTACTTGAGTTCAAGGTAGTCCTCGATGCCGTACCTGGAGCCTTCGCGGCCCAGGCCTGAGGATTTTATTCCGCCAAAGGGCGCGACTTCGGTGGAAATCAGCCCTTCGTTGATCCCGACCATGCCGTACTCCAGCGCTTCGCTCATGCGCCAGGCGCGCCCCAGATCGCGGGTGTAGCAGTAGGCGGCGAGGCCGAATTCGGTGTCGTTGGCCATGTGCACGGCCTCGGCTTCGCTATCGAAGCGGAACACCGCCGCCAGCGGGCCGAAGGTTTCCTCCCTGGCGACTTTCATCTGCGGGGTGACGCCGGCCAGTACCGTTGGCTGGAAGAACCCGTTGCCCAGCGCATGACGCTCGCCGCCGCACAGCAGGCGGGCGCCCTGGGCGAGTGCGTCCTGCACATGGTCTTCGACCTTGGCCACGGCGCGTTCATTGATCAATGGACCTTGAGTGATGCCCGCCTCGAAACCGCTGCCGACCTTGAGCTGCGATACCCGCTCGGCCAGCCGCGCGACAAAGGCGTCATGAATGCCGTCCTGCACCAGGAAACGGTTGACGCAGACGCAGGTCTGCCCGGCATTGCGGAACTTGGCAATCAGCGCGCCTTCCACGGCACGCTCCAGGTCGGCATCGTCGAAGACGATGAACGGTGCATTACCGCCCAGTTCCAGCGAAACCTTTTTCAGCGTCGGCGCGCATTGCGCCATGAGCAATTTGCCGATCGCCGTGGAGCCGGTGAACGACAGTTTGCGCACCAGCGGGCTGGCGGTCAGTTCGCCACCGATGGCGATGGCGTCGCCGGTGATCACGTTGAAGATGCCCGCAGGAATGCCCGCCTGTTCGGCCAGCGCGGCCATGGCCAGGGCCGAGAACGGCGTTTCCGGCGCCGGTTTGACGATGCACGGGCAGCCAGCGGCCAGTGCCGGGCCGGCCTTGCGGGTGATCATCGCCGCCGGGAAGTTCCACGGCGTGATGGCCGCGACCACGCCAATCGGTTCTTTGCTGACGACGATGCGTGCATCGCCCTTGTGGCTGGGAATGGTGTCGCCATAGATGCGCTTGGCCTCTTCGGCGAACCACTCGATAAAACTGGCGGCGTAGAGGATTTCACCCTTGGCTTCGGCCAATGGCTTGCCTTGTTCGAGGGTGAGGATCTCGGCCAGGGCGTCGGCGTTCTCCAGCATCAGCGCGTGCCAGCGCTTGAGCGTGTTGCTGCGCTCCTTGGCGGTCAAGCCGCGCCAGGCCGGCCAGGCTTTATTGGCAGCCTCGATGGCCAGGCGCGCATGCTCGGCGCCAAGGTTCGGCACGCGGCCGATGAGTTCACCGGTGGCCGGGTTGAAGATGTCCTGTTGCGTGCCGTCGGGTGCATCCAGCCATTGGCCGTTGATGTACGCCTGCTGGCGGAACAGTGATGAGGCTGCTGGGCTCATGCCGGCTCCTGAGTAAAGTGGTGGACCCTGTGGGAGCGAGCCTGCTCGCGAAAAACCCGAGAACGCCAGGGGCTGTCAGGCAGCACGCGATATCGTTCACGACCATCGTCGAGCACCGCCCGGAGCAGGCTCGCTCCTACAGGGACTGTGTCAGGCCAGGGTGGGCAGTGGGCCCAGCTTGCCTTTGTGGTAGATCATCGGCGTCACCGGTTGCTCGGGCAGAATCAGGTTCTTCACCGCGCCGACGATGATGGCGTGATCGCCGCCGTCGTATTCGCGCCACAGTTCGCACTCGATGATCGCCGTGGCCTTGGCCAGCAGCGGGTTGCCGAGTTCGCTCAGGTGCCAGTCGATGCCTTTGGCCTTGTCCTTGCCTTTGCCGGCAAAGGCATAGGCTTCGGCGGTCTGGTCGGCGGACAGCAGGTGAATCGCGAATTGCTTGCTGTCGCGCAGCACCGGGTAGGTGTCCGAGGCATAGTTGGGGCAGAACAGCACCAGGGCCGGATCAATCGACAGCGCACTGAAGGCGCTGGCAGTGATGCCGACGATGCCGCCGTCGGGGTCCAGGGTGGTGACCACCGTGACGCCGGACGGAAACGAACTCATGACGTCTTTGTAAATGCCGGGCTCGATCATTTCTCTGGACTCCTAGCGCATCACGAATGGATCAGGCA
The DNA here is from genome assembly GCF_054061835.1 of Pseudomonas sp. TE12234. NCBI lineage: Bacteria > Pseudomonadati > Pseudomonadota > Gammaproteobacteria > Pseudomonadales > Pseudomonadaceae > Pseudomonas > Pseudomonas sp. TE12234. Next base: position 107,418 of record NZ_JBSSEP010000018.1, on the reverse strand, counting down.
TTGGCGCCTGGGAAAGGTTGATCCACACCGTTTTCAGCTCGGTGTAGGCCAGCACCGAATCGATGCCGCTCTCGCGTCCATAGCCGCTGTTCTTGAACCCGCCGATCGGCGCCATGGCCGAAACCGCGCGGTAGGTGTTGACCCAGATGATCCCCGAACGCACGTCACGGGCCAGGCGATGGGCACGGCCCAGGTCGCGGGTCCAGATGCCGGCGGCGAGGCCGAACTGCGAGTCGTTGGCGATCGCCAGGGCTTCGGCTTCGTCCTTGAAACGGATGACCGAAGCCACCGGGCCAAAGACTTCTTCCTGCATGATCTTCATCGAGTTGCGGTCGCATTCGAACAAGGTCGGCTCATAGAACCAGCCCTCGCCCAGATGCTGCGGACGCTTGCCCCCCAGGCGCAGGCGCGCGCCTTCGGCAATCGCATCGGCGACCAGGCCTTCAACCACCGCCAGTTGCTGGGCGGTGGCCATCGGGCCCATTTCGCTGCTGTCTTCCTGTGGGTTGCCGATGCGGATGCGCTGGGCGCGTTCCACCAGGCGACCGACGAATTCGTCGTAGATTTCGTCCTGCACCAACAGGCGCGAACCCGATACGCAGCTCTGCCCGGAGGCGGCATAGATCCCGGCGATGGCGCCGTTGATCGCGCTGTCGAGGTCGGCGTCGGCGAAAATGATGTTCGGTGATTTGCCGCCCAATTCCAGGGACAGCTTGGCGAAGTTCTCGGCGCTGCTGCGCACCACATGTCGCGCCGTGGCCGCACCGCCGGTGAAGGCGATTTTACGGACCAGCGGATGGCGGGTGAGGGCGGCGCCGGTGCTTGGGCCATAACCGGTGACGACGTTGACCACGCCCGGCGGAATGCCGGCTTCCAAAGCCAAACGGGCCAGTTCGAGAATGGTCGCCGACGCGTGTTCGGACGGCTTGATCACGATGGTGTTGCCCGCCGCCAGCGCCGGGGCGAGCTTGATCGCGGTCAGGTACAGCGGGCTGTTCCACGGAATGATCGCGGCGACCACGCCCATGGCTTCGTGCACGGTGTAGGCAAACAGGTCTGGCTTGTCCAGCGGCAGGGTGCCGCCTTCGAGCTTGTCGGCCAGGCCTGCGGTGTAGTGGAAAAACTCCGGCAGATAGCCGACCTGGCCGCGGGTTTCGCGAATCAGCTTGCCGTTGTCGCGGCTTTCCAGCTGCGCCAGTTGTTCCTTGTTTTCGGCGATCAAGTCGCCCAGGCGCCGCAGCAGTTTGCCGCGCGCGGTGGCGGTCAGGCCACGCCAGGCCGGGCTGTCGAAAGCCGTCTGCGCAGCCTGCACGGCGCGCTCGACATCGGCTTCGTCGGCATCGGGCAGTTCGGCCCAGGGTTCGGCCAGGGCCGGGTTCAGGCTTTCGAAGGTCTTGCCGGACAGGGCATCGACCCATTCACCGCCGATGCACATCTGGAAGCGTGCGAGTGTCATGCAACGATCCCCTTTATATGGTTTTGTCGGGAGTGCGCTTTATCGAGAAATTCCAGCAACAGCTGGTTGACCAGGCGCGGCGATTCTACGGGCATCATATGCCGCTGTTCGGCGAGGACGGCAACGGTCGCGCCGGGAATGCGTTCGGCCAGTTGCCGGGCCATCTCCGGGGTCGAGCCGGGGTCCAGTTCGCCGGTGGCGATCAGGGTCGGCACCTGGATGCCGGGCAGATCATCGGCGCGGTACATGTCCTGGGTCGCGAACAATTCATAGGTGGTCAGGTAACCCTGGGGGTCGTTGCCTGCCAGTGTCTGGCGAATCGCGGCGATCTGCGCCGGATTGGCCGCCTGGTATTCGCGGCTGAACCAGCGCGACAACGCCGCTTCGGCGTTGGCGTCCGGTCCATGCTCGGCGGCCTGGCTGGTGCGGGCGATCACACCGGCGCGCTGTTCGGCGCTGCGGTTGAACACACTGTTAAGCACCACCAGGCTTTGCAAGCGTTGCGGGTAATGCAGGGCGAAGGCCCGCGCCACCAGCCCGCCCATGGAGAAACCGATCACCGCCGCCTTGGGCAGTTGCAGGTGATCGAGCAGCTCCAGCAACTGGTCGGCATAGCCGAGCAGGGGCGTGCCGCTTTCCGGGCGCGGGCTGGCGCCATGACCGAGCATGTCGTAGGCGATAACCCGGTACTGGGAGGCCAGGCCAACGATCTGGCCGCCCCACATTTCTTTATTCAGGCCCACGCCGTGGATCAAGACCACGGGCTGGCCTTGGCCGGTCGCCAGGTAACTGGTTCCAGCCGGGGTGGTTTCAGCGGTGAGCCGAATCATGGAGCGCTCCTGCATACCTTCTTGTTGTCGTTATGCCGGCCGTCTTACTGGGCTTTCTCGGCCGCCAGTTCTTCAAGATCGATGTAGCGGTTGCCGATGCGTGGGTGCAGGCGGCCGCCATCGGCGCAACCCAGGACCACGACTATTTCGTCGGCACGCGGTGCGTCTTCGATCTGCATTTCCAGGGTGATGTAGTGCGAACGCAGGCCTTCATCGTCCTTGTGCATCATCGGGATCTGGATCGAGGTGCCCGGGCCGCCGCGCTTGTTGGTGAAGCTCAGGTAGCTCTTGGCTTTTACGGCTTCGCGGTAATGGTTGCCGAAGCGCAGGGTGTGGATCACGGCCGAGGCGTGCTCGATTTCGCCGTCGGCGCCGACCACGGCCGCCTTGCCGTAGGCTTCGATCTTCTCGGCACCGCCGATCAGGCCCACCAGGCGTTCAACCATCATGGCGCCGAGGTGGGAGCAGTTGGCGCGGATCTGTGGTTTCAGGTCTTCGACAAAGCCGTTGCCCACCCAAGGGTTTTTCATCACCACGGCCAGCCCGACCATGGTCACAGGCGTATCGCTGGCCTTGCCGCCTTCGATAAAGGTTTCTTCGATGTAGCTGACGATCTTGCGGATTTCGAAACTCATGAGCGGCTCCATTTCAGAGTGAAAAAGTGTCTGTGCGTCTGATGGTATACCATAATACCGTTAGTGCAAGACCCTGAATCGAGTTTCTGGTCGGAAGGTGCGCAAACCCGCGAGCCATTGATCGGATGGCGGTGTTGAATAGTTGAAAAAGGGAACTGCCGAGCGCCGGACATGCCTTTACCGTAGGGATCCAGCCAATCGGGCTCGACAAGGCATACAGGCAAGGTGCGCAATTGAACGCTCAGCGGTTTTACGTGGGCTGCGCCGGCTGGAGTCTGGGCCGCGAGCATCTTTTGGCGTTTCCCACCCAGGGCACGCACTTGCAACGCTATGCAGCGATTCTGGGCAGCGTTGAAATCAACAGCTCGTTTTATCGCCCCCATCGTCGGCAAACCTATGCTCGCTGGGCAGATTCGGTGCCCGCCGACTTTCGCTTTTGCGTGAAGATGCCGAAGCTGATTTCCCACGTCTGGCGTTTGCAACACTGCGAGCAGGAGCTCGATGATTTTTTGGGCCAATGCTTGGGGTTGGGGGACCGTCTGGGTTGCCTGTTGCTGCAACTGCCGCCGTCACTGGCGTTTGCAGAACCGCTTGCCGAGGCATTTTTTGTCGCTTTGAGGCAGCGGTTTTTCGGGGAGGTGGTATTGGAACCGCGTCATGAATCCTGGACCGATGCCGAGCCACTGCTGGTGCGCCATCGCATTGCCCAGGCGGTGGTGGATCCGTCGCGTATCAGCACCGATTCAACGCCGCGAGGGTGGCAGGGGTTCAAGTACTGGCGGTTGCATGGTTCGCCACGTATTTACTACAGCGCCTATGAGCAACATTGGCTGGAAAACCTCGCTCACAGGTTTAAGGCCACCGCCGAGGGGCAAGCCACCTGGTGCATGTTTGACAATACCGCCAGCGGCGCTGCGCTGGGCAATGCCTTGACGCTGGCGGCGTCTTTACACGGCGAAGCCTGAGCGCGGCGTCGAATGAGCCCGCGCTCAGGCTTCAAGGTCGTGCCGGTCAGGAATCAGGCCGCCATGCCGTCGCCCAGTGACTTCTTGTAAGAAGCCTTCATTGCCTCCATTTGTGCCCCCAGTTCGTCCAGTTGCGCTTTGCCCAACAGCTTTTTGGCCTGAGGAAACATCTCCGTTTCTTCTTCTTCGATGTGATGCTCAAGCAACTCCTTGACCACCTTGGCGCGCCCGGAAAATTCCACACTGGCCGGGTCGGTGGCCTTCAGGTCAGGCAGCACCAGGGAGTCGACCGTGCGGTGCTCTTCCTTGGCCTCGTAGTACATTTTTTCCTGTTCTTTACCGCCGGCTTTTTTGTAGGCCGGGTAGAGAATTTCTTCTTCAAGCCTGGTGTGGAGGGTGATCTCCATTTCCAGTTTGCCAATCAATTCGGCGCGTTTTTTTACCGCGCGCTCGGTTGAGTCGTTCAACTGGGTCAGGATGGCTTTTACTCGTTCATGGTCGGCTTTCAGGATGTCGATGGCGTTCATGGTTCAGCCTCTGCTGTCACGGGAAGTCAGGACCGGTCGTTGCCGGCAATCTCTGTGGTTGCCCCAGGACAGGAGCATCAGCTGTGCCAATCTGGTCGCGCCGCAACTGCCTCTGATATCAATGACTTGGCGGGGGCAGTGGCGCAAAGCCTCATGCAGCTTGCCCGAGCGCTGTCGTGCCGGCATTGCAAATCGCGGACAGGGGCACAGGCGCGAAGGTGTTGGCGCAGCACTCGGCATTGCCACCGGTCCATGGCCCGGGAAAACCGATGGGCGGATTGGCTTCGTCCCGACGCTTGGTGTCATCCGACTCGGCAGGGTTGAACAGGTCATCGTCGTTCATGGTGCTTTCCTCCAGTGTCTGCACACTGGAGGAGGTGCAATGGCAGGAGTTCGGTTTTTTTCCAAACGTGGGCACGCCGCTCGCAAGGCGTGGCGCATTGCGTGGACGACTCGATCTACTAATCTCTGCGTTCGGCCACAAGAGGACGGTCATCATCATGCAAAAGGGTAAAACCGCTGCACCACCAAAAGAGGGCGGCACTGCCTCCGAGCAGATAGACACGAAGATCAAGGAACTGGACGACTGGCGAGGCAAGACGCTTGCGCGGGTCCGGGCGCTGGTCAAGGAGGCCGACCCTGACGTGGTCGAGGAATTGAAATGGAGAGGGGTTCCGGTGTGGTCCCATGCCGGGATTATCTGCACCGGTGAAACCTACAAGAACGCGGTGAAGATGACCTTCGCCAAGGGGGCATCACTGGACGACCCTTCTGGGCTGTTCAATGCCAGCCTTGATGGCAATACCCGGCGTGCCATTGATATTCATGAAGGCGACGAGATCAATGAAACCGCGCTGAAGGCGCTCATACGAGCGGCTGTGGCGCTTAATACGTCGAAAGGGGCGTGAGTGGAAGCGGGGTTGGCTGAGTGACCCCTGCCGGTCAATAAGCCGCCTCGCGGGACGAGGCGGCCAGCACATCAATGCATCTTGCTGTGGTCCATCATGCTGCCGTGATCCATGGTGCCCAGCGCCTTGGCTTCAGCTTCGACGTTGATCGTCTCTTTCTCGCCCTTGGCGTTTTCCACGATCAGGGTCAGGGGCACTTTGCTGCCTTCCTTCACCTGGGCCGTCAGGTCCATCAACATGACGTGGTAGCCGCTGGGGTCGAGGCTCACCGGCTTGCCGGCCGGCAATGCGACGGATTCGACCTGACCCATCTTCATCACGTCGTCTTTCATGCTCATCTGGTGAATCTGCACGGTCTTGGCGACGGGCGACTGCACGCTCAGCAGTTGGCTGTCAGTGTCCGCCTGCAGGGTCATGAAGGCCCCGGTCGAAGGCTGGCCGGCCACGGTCGCGCGGACCCAGGCGTCGCTGACCTGGGTTTGCGCCGATACCTGCCAGGCCATGCCGATCAGGGACAGGCCCAGGGCCAGTTGTTTAACACGCTTTGCGCAGAACGAAGTCATCAGCAGACCTCCATGACGGTGAGCAGGTCTTCTGCGCACTCTTTTGCGGTAAGGGACGCGGACAGCCCCAGGCGCAAGTTGCCCCTGGAATCGAAGACGTAGCTGGTCGCGGTGTGGGAGAGGGTGTAGGTGTCGCCGCTCGGGACCTTTTCATAGAACACGCCGAACTCCTTGGCGGTGGCGGCGGTTTCTTCCAGGGTGCCGTACAACGCCTCGAAACTCGGGTCGAAGGCCTTGACGTATTTGTCGAGCATTTGCGGGGTATCGCGCTCGGGGTCGAGGGTGATGAAGATCACTTGCAGGCGTTCGCCGTCGCGGCCCATCAGCTTCTTGGCCTGGGCGGCGCGGGCCAGGGTCGTCGGGCAGACCGCGGGGCATTGGGTGAAGCCGAAGAAGATCATCGGCATCAGGCCACGGTAGCTGCCGAGCATCCGGGTCTCGCCCTGGGCGTCCTTGAGCTTGAAATTGCGCCCCATGATCTTGTCGCTCAGATCCTTGCCGTACTTGAACGACAGCTTGCTGCTGTCATCGCAGCCGGCGAGCAGGCCAAGGCTCAGCAGGCCCATGCCTTGCAGGACCGTGCGACGGGTATACAACGTACTCATGGAAAAAAGCTTCCTGTGTCACAACTGAAAAACCACAGTGCCTGACGCATCAGACGAAAAAAAGCGCGTGGATGTTAACAAACTGTTGCCCCATGACGCTTAATCGATCGCCCGCCGGTCATGCGCCAAATGGTCGCGGCTCAGCCGTACACAACCCGATAAATGGCGCTTTCGCCGCTGATCCGGTGCAGGAGCGAGCCGGCTCGCGATGGACCCGAGAGCGCCGCGGGGTGTCAGATGGACAGCGTTATCGTTAGCGCCCATCGCGAGCCAGCTCGCGCCTACAGACGCCTCCTCTGCACTTTTAGAGCGCGATGTCGGGCACCGTGCACCAGTGCGAAGCGGTTTCCTGAAGTCTCCCCGCCTGAGACATCCACCACCGACAAGCCTGCTTTTTCGCCAGAAACCTTGCTCGCAAGGGGGGGTGGCGCTCCTGTTTTCACCGCCATAAACAGGCGCCTTCACTCGACTGGCACAAAGGCTGCATTAGTCCCCTCAAGTCCCTCTGAACAAGAGGGCAGCCCTCTCGGTCAACGACGATCGACTGGCCGCACAGGTCGTGGGCTACATCGGTGGATCAGGCATAGCCGTCTGGTTTCAACACCGCAAAAGAACAGGCAAAGACGCCTGGAACCGTAAGGTTTCAGGCGTTTTTTTTTGCTTTTTTTTCCGTGATTGGCTTTGGGCAGGTGTCGTTTATGAATTCCAATGTAGCCACGTTGAACAAGCCGCAAACGCTGGTCGTGATCGGCAACGGCATGGTCGGACATCATTGTGTGGAGCAGTTGATCGAACGCGGCGCCCTTGACCGCTATCGCCTGCATGTCTTCAGCGAAGAGCCGATGCGCGCTTACGACCGTGTGCACCTTTCCGAATACTTCTCCGGCCGCGATGCGGAGTCGTTGGCGCTGAGCGATGCGTCGTTGTACCAGACGCCCGGCGTCACCTTGCACCTGGGCGTGCCGGTGCTGGAAATCGACCGCGCGCGGCGTCAGGTCATCACCGCGCAAGGGTGTGTCAGCTACGACAAACTGGTCCTGGCCACCGGTTCGTACCCCTTTGTGCCACCGATTGAAGGCGCCGCAGGCGATTCGCGGCTGGTCTATCGCACCCTCGAAGACCTCGATGCCATTCGAGCGGCGGCGGCCAATGCCCGGCGCGGCGTGGTGGTTGGCGGTGGCCTGCTCGGCCTGGAAGCGGCCAACGCGCTCAAGAGCCTGGGCCTTGAAGCCCATGTCGTGGAGTTCGCCCCGCGCCTGATGCCGGTGCAACTGGACGATCTGGGTGGCCTGGCGCTCAAGGCGCAAATCGAACGCCTGGGTGTCGGGGTGCATCTGTCCCGCGCCACGCAATCGATCAGCGCCGGCGAGGACTATCGCTATCGGATGAATTTTGCCAACGACGAATTCCTCGAAACCGACCTGGTAGTGTTCTCCGCCGGTATCCGTGCGCAAGACGCGCTGGCTCGCCAATGTGCGCTGGAGATCGGTCCGCGCGGTGGCGTGGTGATCGACGATACGTGCTTGAGCTGTGACCCGCACATCTATGCCATCGGCGAGTGCGCATCGTGGAATGGCAGCCTGTTCGGCCTGGTCGCGCCCGGCTACCAGATGGCACGCAGCGTCGCCGCGCGGCTGTGCGATGAGGTCGCCGAGCCGTTCCACGGGGCGGACATGTCGACCAAGCTCAAACTGCTGGGCGTCGACGTCGGCTCCATCGGCGATGCCCACGCCCATACGCCCGGTGCCCGCAGCTACCAATTCATCGACGAGACGAGCGCCAGCTACCGGCGCCTGGTGGTGGACGCCACCGGCAAGCGTGTACTTGGCGCGGTGCTGATCGGTGACAACAGCTACTACGACACCCTGCTGCAATACATGCAGAACGCGATTACCCTGCCGTCCGAACCGGCCGCGCTGATCCTGCCGTCGTCGGAAGGGGCCCCCACCCTCGGGCCGGGCGCCTTGCCGGAAGCGGCGACGGTCTGCTCCTGCCACAACGTGACCAAGGGCGCCATCTGCTCGGCCATCGACGGCGGCTGCACCGACCTCGGCCTGCTCAAGTCGCAGACCAAGGCCTGCACCGGTTGTGGCGGTTGTGCCGGTCTGCTCAAACAAGTCTTCGAGCATGAGTTGATCGCCCGTGGCGTCAGTGTCGACAAGAGCCTGTGCGAACACTTCGCCTTCACCCGCCAGGAGCTGTATGCCCTGGTGCGGGTAGAAGGAATCATCACTTTCGAGGAGCTGCTGGCCAAACATGGCCGGGGTCACACCGGTTGCGACGTGTGCAAGCCGGCCGTGGGCTCGATCCTCGCGTCGTGCTGGAACCAGCCGATCATGGACCCGTCGCTGGTGCCGTTGCAGGACACCAACGACACCTTCATGGCCAACATGCAGAAGAACGGCACGTACTCGGTGGTGCCGCGCATTCCCGGTGGCGAGATCACTGCCGATAAATTGATCGCCATAGGCGTCGTCGCGAAGAAATACGACCTCTACACCAAAATCACCGGTGGCCAGCGGATCGACCTGTTCGGCGCCCAGCTGCATCAGTTGCCGGACATCTGGGGCGAACTGATCGAAGCCGGCTTCGAAACCGGCCACGCCTACGGCAAATCGACCCGCACGGTGAAGTCTTGCGTCGGCAGCACCTGGTGCCGCTACGGCGTGCAGGACAGCGTGCAGATGGCCCTGACGATCGAGGACCGCTACAAGGGCCTGCGTTCGCCGCACAAGCTCAAGTTCGCGGTGTCCGGTTGCACCCGTGAGTGCGCCGAGGCGCAAAGCAAGGACGTCGGCGTGATCGCCACCGAGAAAGGCTGGAACCTCTACATCGCCGGCAACGGTGGCATGCGTCCGCGGCATGCCGAGCTGTTCGCCACCGACCTGGACGATGCCACCCTGATCCGCTACATCGACCGCTTCCTGATGTTCTACATCCGTACCGCCGACAAGCTGCAGCGCACCTCGGTCTGGCGCGAAAGCCTGGAGGGCGGTCTGGATTACCTCAAGGACGTGATCATCCACGACAGCCTGGGCCTGGGCGCCGAACTGGAGTCGCAGATGCAACTGGTGGTCAACCGCTATGAATGCGAATGGGCCAACGCCCTCAAGGACCCGGAAAAGCTGAAGCGCTTCCGTACCTTCGTCAACGACAAGCGCCCGGACCCGGACATCCATTTCGTCCAGGAGCGCGGTCAACGCCGCCCGATCATGGCCGCCGAACTGAACCTTATCCCTGTCACCGAGGAGCGTGTCTGATGAACCCGTCCAATACCCAACGCATCAACCGCGAAGAACAGTGCGCAATCTGGCAATCGGTGTGCAGCCAGCAGGATCTGGTGAACGACTCCGGTGTGGTGGTGTGGCTGGACGGCGCGCAGGTGGCGTTGTTCTACCTGCCGGGCATCGAGGGCAAGACGCTCTACGCCATCGATAACCACGATCCGCAATCGGGGGCCAATGTCATCGGTCGCGGCCTGGTGGGCAGCATCAAGGGCGATCTGGTGGTGGCGTCGCCGATCTACAAGCAGCATTTCCGCCTGGAAGACGGCTCCTGCCTGGAGTACCCGCAACAGCGTTTGCGGGTCTGGCCGGTGCGGTTGAACGATGGGGTCGTGGAGGTCGGGGTGGCCTGACGGTTCAGGCCATTCACATCAGGAGTCGGATATGAAGACAGCCGCACAGTTGCTCAAGCTCAAGGTCCTGGAAAACCAGCAGGTGCACAGCATCGCACCGGACGCGATGGTGCTCGAGGCCGTGAAGAAAATGGCCGAAAAGAACGTCGGTGCTCTGCCGGTGATCGAAAGGGGTGAAGTCGTCGGGGTGATCAGCGAGCGCGACTATGCAAGAAAAGTCGTTTTGCTGGGGCGCTCGTCAGTCGGCACGCCGGTCAGGGCGATCATGAGTTCGCCGGTGATCACGGCCGACAGCCAACAAAGCATCGAGCATTGCATGGCGGTCATGACGGACAGTCATTTACGCCACTTGCCCGTGGTCGAGAATGGCGAGCTGATGGGTTTGCTGTCGATTGGCGATCTGGTCAAGGAAGCGATTGTCGAGCAGGCCAACTTGATCCGCCAGTTCGAACACTATATCCGCGGGCATTGAAACCGGAGCTGGCTTGCCAGCTCCAACAGGGTCGGCGGCGCGGCTTTAGAGGTATTTGTCCGTGACAGCGCCTTCAGAGGCGCTGGACACGGTCTTCGCGTACTTGGCCAGTACCCCGCGTTTGTACTTCGATTCCGGACGCACCCAACGGCGCTTGCGCTCGGCCAGTTCGGCATCGGAGACATCGACCGTGATCTGCCGGGTTTCGGCATCAATGGTGATCCTGTCGCCGTTTTCGATCAGCGCAATCGGCCCGCCGTCATAGGCCTCGGGCGTGATATGCCCCACCACGAAGCCGTGGGAGCCGCCGGAGAAGCGGCCATCGGTGATCAGCGCCACGTCCTTGCCCAATCCCTTGCCCATCACCGCCGACGTCGGCGAGAGCATTTCGCGCATGCCCGGTCCGCCCTTGGGGCCTTCGTAGCGGATCACGATCACTTCGCCGGGTTGCACTTCACCGTTGAGGATGCCGGCCAGTGCGTCTTCTTCGCCGTGGTAGACCCGTGCCGAGCCTGCAAAGCGCAGGCCTTCCTTGCCGGTGATCTTGGCCACCGCGCCGCCGGGCGAGAGGTTGCCGCGCAGCACCACCAGGTGCGAGTCCTTTTTGATCGGTTGGTCGAAGGGCAGGATCACGTCTTGCCCGGCGGGGTAGTCGGGGACGTTCTCGAGGTTTTCCGCCAGGGTTTTGCCGGTGACGGTCAGCACATCGCCGTGCAGCATGCCGGCTGCCAGCATGCGTTTCATCAAGGGTTGAATGCCGCCGATGGCCACCAGTTCACTCATCATGTACTTGCCACTGGGGCGCAGGTCGGCGACCACGGGGGAGATCTTGCCCAGCTCAACGAAGTCATCGAGGGTCAGTTCGACGTCGACCGCGTGGGCCATGGCCAACAGATGCAGCACCGCATTGGTCGAGCCGGCGAGGGCGATCACCACGCGAATGGCATTTTCGAAAGCCTTGCGGGTCATGATGTCGCGGGGTTTGAGGTCGAGCTTGAGCAGTTCCATGACCTGCTGGCCGGCACGGAAACTGTCCGAAGCCTTGTCGCTGCCGATGGCATCCTGGGAACTGGAACCGGGCAGGCTCATGCCCAGCGCCTCGATGGCCGAGGCCATGGTGTTGGCGGTGTACATGCCGCCGCAGGAGCCGGGGCCGGGAATGGCCACTTCCTCGATCTGTTTGACCTGGATTTCGCTGATGTCCCCGCGCGCATGCTGACCCACAGCCTCGAACACGGAAATGATGTCGGTGTGCCCGGCACCGGGGCGGATGGTGCCGCCATAGACGAAGATCGACGGCCGGTTCAGCCGCGCCATGCCGATCAGGCAGCCCGGCATGTTCTTGTCGCATCCACCCACGGTCACCAGTCCGTCGAAGCCTTCGCAACCGACCACCACCTCGATGGAATCGGCAATCACCTCGCGGGACACCAGCGAATATTTCATGCCTTCGGTGCCGTTGGCGATGCCGTCGGAAATGGTGATGGTGTTGAAAATCACGCCCTTGGCACCGGCGGCATTCGCGCCTTTTTCGGCTTCGATCGTCAGTTTGTCGATGTGCATGTTGCAGGGCGTGACCATCGCCCAGGTGGAAGCAATGCCGATTTGCGGTTTCTTGAAATCTTCGTCGGTGAAGCCTACCGCCCGGAGCATGGCGCGGGCAGGTGCGGCCTCCACGCCGTCGATGACTTGAGAGGAGTATTTGCGCAAATCGTCTTTATCGCTCATGACCATGCACCCATTGAAACAAACAGCATCAGTATAGAAGTCCCACCGCGTGTATCCGGACTATCCAGTCGGCAACAGACGCGCGGGTTTGCCGTGTCGTGATATTCTTCGCGCCAACTTGGTTTGACCTATTCAGTTTTCCTGTTCTCGAAACAGGCGAACGGAATCACTGTCGCTCAAGTAGCTGAAGCCAAAAAAGATAAGAAGTCAGTTCAGAAGGGACATATAACTGGGGTCGATGCAGTTCGTCGGCCTTGTGTGCCCACCCTCCAATCCAGATGTGCCGTAACCCTTGACCTGCCGTTAAACGCGGGGCTGCGTGCGTGAGGATGTAAGGGCGGATGACGTTTTATCATTAGGTGCTACAGATGTTTAAGAAAGTGAACACGGCCCTGCTGGGGCTGGCTTTGTCGTTGGGGATGACGACGGCCCAGGCCGAAGAAGCCAAGAAAGTCGATGTGCTGCTGATTGGCGGCGGCATCATGAGCGCAACCCTCGGCGTCTGGCTCAATGAGCTGGAACCAGGCCTGTCGATGGAGATGGTCGAGCGCCTCGATGGCGTCGCCCAGGAGAGCTCCAACGGCTGGAACAACGCCGGTACCGGTCACTCTGCCCTGGCTGAGTTGAACTACACCCCCGAAGACGAGAATGGCAAGGTTCAGATCCCGAAAGCCGTTGAAATCAACGAAGCTTTCCAGATCTCCCGTCAGTTCTGGGCCTGGCAGGTTCAGCAAGGCGTGCTGAAAAACCCGCGCTCGTTCATCAATTCCACGCCACACATGAGCTTTGTGTGGGGCGATGACAACATCAAGTTCCTGAAGAAGCGCTACGAAGCCCTGCAAGCGAGCCCGCTGTTCGCCGGCATGCAGTACTCCGAAGACCCGGCCGTGATCAAGAAGTGGGTCCCGTTGATGATGGAAGGGCGTGACCCGAACCAGAAAGTCGCGGCCACCTGGACCCCCATCGGGACTGACGTGAACTTCGGCGAAATCACGCGCCAGTTCGTTGCCCACCTGCAAACCACGCCGAAATTCGACTTGAAGTTGTCCAGCGAAGTGCAGGACATCACCAAGAACGCCGACGGCAGCTGGCGTGTCAGCTACAAAAACCTGAAAGACGGCAGCAAGACCGAAACCGATGCCAGGTTCGTGTTCATCGGCGCCGGCGGCGGTGCCCTGCACCTGCTGCAGAAATCGGGCATTCCCGAAGCCAAGGAGTACGCGGGCTTCCCGGTAGGCGGCTCGTTCCTGGTGACCGAAAACCCGGCCATCGCCGAGCAACACCTGGCCAAGGCCTACGGCAAAGCGTCCGTTGGCGCACCGCCGATGTCGGTTCCCCACCTGGACACCCGCGTGCTGGACGGCAAGCGCGTGATCCTGTTTGGCCCGTTCGCGACCTTCTCGACCAAGTTCCTCAAGGAAGGCTCGTACCTGGACCTGCTGACCACCACCACCACGCACAACGTGTGGCCGATGACCAGGGTCGGCATCAAGGAATACCCGCTGGTCGAGTACCTGGCCGGTCAGTTGATGCTGTCGGATGAAGATCGCCTCAACGCCCTGAAGGAATACTTCCCGAACGCCAAAGCCGAAGACTGGCGCCTGTGGCAAGCGGGCCAGCGCGTGCAGATCATCAAGCGTGATGAAGCCGCCGGTGGCGTGCTGAAGCTGGGCACCGAGATCGTCGCTTCCCAGGACGGCACCATTGCCGGCCTGCTGGGCGCATCGCCAGGTGCTTCGACCGCTGCACCGATCATGCTGTCGGTACTGCAGAAAGTCTTCAAGGACAAGGTCGCGACCCCGGCCTGGCAAGAGAAGCTGCATCAGATCGTGCCGAGCTACGGTACCCAACTCAATGGCAGCCCTGAGAAAGTGGCGCAAGAGTGGGCCTACACCGCCAAGGTGCTGGAACTGACTCCTCCGCCGGCGATCGGTCAGGCTGCTGCTCCGGCTGTCGAGGCTGAAAAGCCGAAAGCGCCGAAAGAGAACGCCTCGGTTGATATGGCGTTGTGATCCGCGAGTCCCATCGTTATGAATGGGGCGCCTGGACAAGCTGATCCGCGATAGAGAAAGCCCGCTGAACCGGTGACGGTCAGCGGGCTTTTTTTTTTGAGATTTTCACGCAATCAATGAACGTATTCCCCCTGAGCGGCCGGCGCAGGCGGCCTCACGGCCGACCAATCACCTGCATCCTGTGGGAGCTGGCTGGCCAGCGATGGCGGCCCTGAGCGCGGCACAATATCCAGAGGCGTCATAGCCGGCAAGTTCCTGCTGGCGCTATTCTCCAGCCTGATCGATGACCGGAGCGGAGGCTGGGTTGGCATGAGGGCAGGGCAGGTGGATGTCGATGTGGACAGCGTGGTGGTTGGCGCCGGAGTGGTTGGCCTGGCGGTGGCCAGGGCGCTGGCCATGAGCGGGCGCGAAGTGGTCCTGGTCGAGGCCGGCGCAGGCATCGGTGTGGGTATCAGTTCGCGCAATTCCGAAGTGATCCACGCCGGCATTTACTACCCCGGCGGCAGCCTCAAGGCGCAGTTGTGTGTGGAGGGCAAGCAACGTTTGTATGCCTTCTGCGATGAGCGCGGCGTGCGCTATCAGCGCCTGGGCAAGCTGATCGTGGCCAGCGATGATGCGCAACGGCTGGCCTTGCAGGCACTGCTTGGGCAGGGTCGGCGCAATGGTGTCGATGACCTGCAATGGCTGGACGCCGATCAAGCGCGGGAGCTGGAACCGGCGTTGTCCTGCGTCGCTGCGCTGTGGTCGCCGTCCACCGGCATTGTCGACGCCCATGGGCTGATGCTGGCGTTGCAGGCCGATGCCGAAGCCCGGGGCGCGTCCCTGGCGTTTCAAACGCCGTTGCTGTCTGCGCGCTGCATCGAACAGGGCTTCGAACTGCACATGGGCGGCGCCGAGCCCATGACGTTGAGTTGCCGTGAGCTGATCAATTGCGCCGGGTTGTCCGCGGCGCAGGTGGCCAGTCAGATTGAAGGGCTGTCCTCGCAGCACGTTCCCGTGGCGCATTTGTGCAAGGGCAGTTATTTCAGTTTCAGCGGCCGGGCGCCGTTCCGGCATCTGGTTTATCCGGCGCCGGAGAGTGCCGGCTTGGGCGTGCACATGACCCTCGACCTCGGCGGTCAGGCGCGTTTCGGGCCGGACGTGGAATGGGTCGACGAAGTCGACTACCGCGTGGCCCCCCATCGCGCCGATGGTTTTTATCAGGCGATTCGACGTTACTGGCCAGGGTTGCCCGATCACAGCCTGCAACCGGCCTACAGCGGTATTCGCCCGAAAATCAGCGGGCCGAATGACCCCGCCGCCGACTTCCGCATCAGCGGCTCGACCGAGCATGGGGTGCCGGGATTGGTGAACCTGTTCGGCATCGAATCGCCAGGCCTGACCAGTTGCCTGGCGCTGGCGGGGCACGTACTGAAGCAGCTGGCCTGACGCCCTGTAGGAGCGAGCTCACTCCTACAGGATCAGGATCGGTTTGATGACCGGTAATCAGCGTCTGCGCCGCCTCCCTCGGATAGCGCTATCCTTGGAAGATGTGCTCTTCGCCATCGGAGAAGTCTGATGATCAACGTACGCACTGCCCGCATGCTTGCCGATTACAAACAATGGGCCAATCAGCGCCTCTTCGATAATCTGGCGCAACTGCCGCCGGGCGAAGTCGAAAAAGAGCGCGCTTCAGTGTTCAAAACCATGATCGGCACGCTGAACCACATCTATGTGGTGGACTGCATCTGGCAGGCTCACCTCGAAGGCCGAGGGCACGGCTTCAAGACCTCCCACGAATTGGTGCATCCGAACCTGATCGACCTGCGTCTGGCGCAGCAGGACATCGATCACTGGTACAGCGACTGGACCGCCCGGCAAACCGATGCCTCCCTGGATAAACCCGTCAGGTTTACGTTCGTTTCCGGTGAAAGCGGCACCATGAGCGCCGGGGCGATACTGATGCACGTGGTCAATCACGGCAGTTATCACCGTGGCTGGGTGATCCAGATGTATTTCGAGATCCCGGCCATGCCGCCGATGACGGACCTGCCGATCTACTTGCGCGAGACCGATCCGCACTTCAATTCGCTCAATGCCCCGACAGTGGAGCCGACATGTGCGCCACAATTTTCGAGCGCAACCAACGTTCTGCCGGATCGTTATCGTTGACACCGTTCCAGACCATGGACAGTTCGGACAGCTTGATGTCGAACGGCGCATCGTCGGCACGCAGCTGGCTGCTGCCTTCGATCAGCGCGCTCGCCGCGTAATCCGGCACCGTCGCCAGCATGTCGGTGCCCGCCAGCAACGCGCGCAAGCCGGCAAACTGCGGCACCGCCAGCACCACCCGGCGCGAACGGCCGATGCGTGCAAGGTCGGTATCGATCGCCCCGGTCAAATCCCCGGAAAACGACACCAGCGCATGGGGACGTTCGCAGAATTCATCCAGGGTCAGGGGGCCGGGCCGGTTATCGCCACGCAGGATCTTGACGCTCAAGTCCCGCAGTTTCTTGCGTTTGGCATTGGCCGGCAATTCCGTGGTGTAGCTGATTCCGACGGTAATCTCGCCGGTGGCGAGCATCGACGACATCAGCAGGAAATTCACCCGCCGTACGACAACCACGACGTTCTGCGCCTCTTCACGGATCTGCTTGAGCAACGGCGGAAACAGACCGAGTTCAGCGTCATCGGACAGGCCGATGCGAAACACGTCACGGCTGGTGGACGGGTCGAAATCCTTGGCCCGGCTGACCGCGCCGGAAATGGTGTCCATCGCCGGCTGCAATTCCTTGAGAATCACCAACGCGCGCGGTGTCGGCTCCAGGCTCCGGCCGTTGCGCACCAGCAACGGATCGTCGAACAAATCCCGCAACCGCGCCAGCGCCGCACTGACGGCTGGCTGGCCGAGAAACAGTTTCTCTCCAGCGCGGGTCAGGTTTTTCTCGAACATCAGGGTTTCGAAAATCACCAACAGGTTCATGTCCACGCGGCGCAGGTCGTTGCGGTTCATGGGGAGCGACTCGTTGGGCTTTGGAGTCTTTTGAGTAAAGCAGCGAACCCGGCCTGTGCTTCGCGATCATCCAGCTATGGTGAGCTTGCTGGTGCCTATTCAATGGGTAGATCTACTAGCGTCCCACCAGGTTCAAATGTCGTTGTCTGTATATGACCTCACGATTCCTGAAAAATTTCGCCAACCTCAATACTTCAAAAATCTCTTTAGCTGACATGTTTGGAGCGGTGTAAACTCCGAGACTGCGTATAATCTCTTTGTGGTTTTTACTATAAGCGGTCAAGTTTTCTGCCCAGTCGGCACCGCCCTGAAGTTGGTTTGTTGCGGCTAATTTAAGTAATACGTTGTTTGGTTCTGATTCAAAAAGTCTTGCTGCGATTTTTTGGCCTTCCGCGTTGTTGAGTTTTTCCACTCTTAGAGATATCGGTGCGGCTATTTCATTTAAACTCGATCCGATACCTCTTTTGTTGATGGCTTTTAGACTTTCTTGTACTAATGAGGGTGGCTGGTACAAAGGTTCAGGGGCGAGCGTCGTTTGATTGGCTATTGGATGAGATGAACCCAGAGCATTCAGATTAGAGGCAGGCTGAACGCTGCTTGATGATCCAAGACTTCGCGCGAAAGAAACGCTAATACGATCTCTTGCTCTGTGTAGCCACGTCGATAGCATTTTGTTTATCGCTGCTGAAAAGTGCCCTGTTGGATCATTCTTGTTGGCTGGATCACCTAAACAATACGCATACGTATTCAACCCACCCTTCCCAAACGGACTCAAACTGTCCGGACTGTTAAACCGCATCAGCACCGGATTAAACGCCCGATAGCCATTGCCCAACAGATAATGCCCGGTCAGCGGATCAGGTCGTTCGCCATTGAATCCCATCAAACTCAGCCATCCACTGATAAATCGGCGATGACCATAGGGCGCATAGGCGATGGGTTGTGCCTGATTGGTTTTGAGTGTGTGCAATACCGAGCGTTGTTGATCCGTCGCCAGCAGCGCGGTGTCGTACTCGACGCCCTGTTGCGTTTGTTGCGCCAGTAACCAATCACCTTGCTGGAAGAGGGTTTGCCGCAACGCGCCCTGAATCTCGGTGGTCAGGCGGCTTTTGCAGTAGAAGCGCTGGAGAGGGGGCGCGTTAGTCAGCCCTTGGCCGGTCAAGCGGTCGAGGGCGTCGTAGCGATAGTGGCAGAGCAGTGTTGCGCGGGTTGCTGGCATGGTGGGCGCTCCCGAAGGCTGGCGTGGTGAGCAGTATTGGGGGATTCGGAACGGGCGGGAACTATCAGAACTGTTAGGTTTGATGGGCATTGAAGTCCTCCAGTCCTGATGGCGAATAGTTGTCGCATTTACTGGGGTGGGCGCGATGCGATCCAACATCCGGTTCAAACCAGCTTGCCCGGCATGAGGACTTGCGTGACGTCCAGCAGGGTATTGCGACTTGTCCCTTCCAGACTCGCTTTCACTTGGAAACTAATCAGTAAGGTCTAAAACCCGCCACGTTCATCGCTACCGTCCAACCCAGGATGAGAAGCGCTGGTACCGTTCAATTAGCTAAGGCACGTATTCTGTGTCCGCTCAGGATCACATCTCGTTGTCTGGCTATGGCCGTAAAATTTGCTATAAATCTTGTCAACTTGATTCCTGAAAAAATAACGTGTACTGGTAAGTCTGGGTCCGCGATCATTTTGAGGTCATGTAGCATATTGATGTGAAATTTACTGTGGGCGGGCAAGTTTTTTGCCCAATCGACTCCGCCCTGAAGTTGGTTTGTTGCGGCTAATTTAAGTAATACGTTGTTTGGTTCTGATTCAAAAAGTCTTGCTGCGATTTTTTGGCCTTCCGCGTTGTTGAGTTTTTCCACTCTTAGAGATATCGGTGCGGCTATTTCATTTGAACTCGATCCGATACCTCTTTTGTTGATGGCTTTTAGACTTTCTTGTACTAATGAGGGTGGCTGGTACAAAGGTTCAGGGGCGAGCGTCGTTTGATTGGCTATTGGATGAGATGAACCCAGAGCATTCAGATTAGAGGCAGGCTGAACGCTGCTTGATGATCCAAGACTTCGCGCGAAAGAAACGCTAATACGATCTCTTGCTCTGTGTAGCCACGTCGATAGCATTTTGTTTATCGCTGCTGAAAAGTGCCCTGTTGGATCATTCTTGTTGGCTGGATCACCTAAACAATACGCATACGCATTCAACCCACCCTTCCCGAACGGACTCCAACTGTCCGGACTGTTAAACCGCATCAGCACCGGATTAAACGCCCTGTAGCCATTGCCCAACAGATAATGCCCGGTCAGCGACTCAGGTCGTTCGCCATTGAATCCCATCAAACTCAGCCATCCACTGATAAATCGGCGATGACCATAGGGCGCATAGGCGATGGGTTGTGCCTGGTGGTTGGGTTTGAGCGTGTGCAATACCGAGCGTTGCAGATCCGTCGCCAGCAGCGCGGTGTCGTGCTCGACGCCCTGTTGCGTTTGTTGCGCCAGTAACCAATCACCTTGCTGGAAGAGGGTTTGCCGCAACGCGCCCTGAATCTCGGTGGTCAGGCGGCTTTTGCAGTAGAAGCGCTGGAGAGGGGGCGTGTCAGTCAGCCCTTGGCCGGTCAAGCGGTCGAGGGCGTCGTAGCGATAGTGGCAGAGCAGTGTTGCGCGGGTTGCTGACATGGTGGGCGCTCCCGAAAGGTTGGCGTGGTGAGCAGTATTGGGGGATTCGGAACGGGCGGGAACTATCAGAACTGTTAGGGTTGCTGGGGGCTGGTCTGGTTCAGAGCCGAAGTGCTGCGTCTTAGCGTTGGGCTGTGCAGCAGACGCAAGTCCTGAATGTGCGGTCTGTCTGAAAGACTGCGCTCATAGGGGTTGGGGCCGCTGCGCGGCCCAGCGGGAGCAAGCTCCCTCGCCACAGGGGGTGGTGTTTATTCGGGTGGGTCGAGGCGGTCCAGTGCGCGGTTGACTGCCAGTTCGCCGAGCATGATCACTTGCGCGATGCCCAGCAGGGTGTTGCGACCCGTTCCTTCCGTACGGTCCGCCAGGTCCAGGGTCATGACGTTGGCCGACGCCAGGGATTCGCAGGCGTGGGCCAGCAGGGATTCGGTGTCGAGCTCGGGGTCGACGATGAACATGCGGCAGGGTTTACGCGGGGTGGCGCGGATGTCGGCGGCGGAGGGGATGCGGTCGGTGGGTTCCGGGTGGTTTTCTGGATCAGGGGTTTCGAAGTGAAAAGTGGGGGCGGTGTCTGGTGGGTTGGGCGTAGTTTTCAACATGGATGCAGCTCCTCGTGAACTGAAGGAACCATCACCCTCGCTACCAAACGAAGGGTGGTGGCCATACGGAGGTTGGTAGACCGGCACACAAGGAAAAACCGGCGCACCCGAAGGTGCCCTGCGCATGGCCACCATTAATGCAGGTGTGAAAAAACCGCAAAAGGTGACGCTATGCGCCTTGTGTAGGGTCGGGCTACCAAACCCGATCACTGTTCTTTTCAGCGACCGACAAACGATAAAACCCGACCCCAAGGCGCACAAGCCGGCGGATTCTGGCGTACCCGTAGGCAACGACGCAAGGCGCTGTAGCTTTCACGAAGTAACGCCGACAGCCATTAAACAAATGCCAACGGCGGTGGCCATCGCGAGCCGCTCTCGCTTATTTCTTGTGCAGACCCGAAGCCGGCGTGATCCGGGGCCGGGGCCGGGGCCTATGGCCAAGGTCGGGCCGGATGAATTGACCCTTGATCCGGGCGAAGCGCAGCCAGAGGGTAATTTTCTGACGGGTCGCTACACTCTTTCCGTTCATGACCGCGTGATTCCCGCAACCTTCTGGCAGGCGCTGCGTGAGCCAAGACTGGTATCCGAACGCGCACCGTTGCCGATCATTGGAGCTTGAGCATGAAAATCGATCTGAGTGGAAAACTGGCGATTGTCAGCGGCAGCACGGCGGGCATTGGCCTGGGCATCAGCAAGGCGTTGGCCGAGTCCGGCGCCACGGTGGTGGTGATCGGTCGCGATACGGCCAAGGTCGAACAGGCCTTGGCGAGCATTCGCCAGCAGGTGCCGGGCGCTCAATTGCGCGGGCTGGCTGCCGATCTCGGAACGGCCGAGGGCGCGGAAAAACTGTTCGCCGCCGAACCACGGGCCGACATCCTGGTGAACAACCTGGGGATCTACGAAGCGGTGGATTTCTTTGACACCCCCGACAGCGAGTGGACGCGCTTTTATGAGGTCAACGTGATCTCAGGGGTGCGCCTGTCGCGGCATTACGTGCCGGACATGGTCAAGCAGGGCTGGGGGCGGGTGATTTTCCTGTCTTCGGAATCCGGGATCGCGATCCCGGCCGACATGCTCAACTATGGCGTGACCAAAAGCGCCAACCTGGCGGTGTCCCATGGACTGGCCAAGCGGCTGGCGGGCACCGGGGTGACGGTCAACGCAATCCTGCCGGGCCCGACCTTGACCGATGGCGTGGAGAAGATGCTCAAGGATGCGATTGCGCAATCCGGTCGCAGCCTGCAGGAGGAAGCCGACGACTTCGTGCGCAAGGCCCGGCCCACTTCGATCATCCAGCGCGTGGCCCATGTCGAGGAAGTCGCGAATCTGGTGGCCTACATCGCTTCACCGTTATCCTCGGCCACCACGGGCGCCGCCCTGCGGGTCGACGGCGGTGTCGTCGACAGCCTGGCCATCTGACCCTTACTGATCAAGAGAGAACATTCCATGGCAACTGCATCAGCCTTCATCGACATCCCGGCTCCGGCCGATCAGGTCTGGCAATTGATCGGGGGTTTCAACTCGCTGCCGGACTGGCTGCCGTTCATTCCCAAGAGCGAACTCAGTGAAGGCGGGCGTGTGCGCAGTCTGCAAACCGCGGACGGCGCGGTGGTGATCGAGCGCCTGCAAGCGTTTGACAATGCCGGCAAGACCTACAGCTACTCGATTGTGCAGGCGCCGTTTCCGGCCACTGAGTACCTGGCGACGATCAAGGTCGAGAGCCAGGGCGAGGGCGCCCGGGTGACCTGGTCCGGCCGGTTTGAACCGGTGGGGGTCAGTGATGAGGAGGTGATGGCGTTATTCGCCGGGATTTACCAGGGTGGCCTGCAGGCGCTGCGGGCCAATTACCCCGCTTGAGTCAACGCAGAAGCCTGTGGGAGCCAGCTCCCACAGGTTCCGTGTCGATTCAGGAGATTTGAGTCAGGTCGGGGCAATCAAACTCTGGCGGCAATCGATCACCAGCCGCGCGCCCCCCAGTTCACTGCGTCCCACCTCCAGCGTAAAGCCGTGCAGGCTGACAATCGCCGCGACGATCGACAGCCCCAGGCCGAAACCGCTTTTCTGATTACCGGCTTCGGCGCGATAGAAGCGCTGGAACACAGCCTCGCGTTCGGCCTCCGGGATTCCGGGACCGGAATCGAGCACTTCGATGCGGGTATGCCCACCCTGATTGATTCCTCGCAAAATGACCGCGCCGCCGGGCGGGGTGAATTTGATCGAGTTGCTCAACAGGTTCGCAATCGCCTCGAACAGCAGCGCCCGGTCACCCATCAGCGGCGGCAATGACCCAGGCACGTGCAATTGAAAAACCAGGCCATCGTCTTCAGCCAGTGGCAGATAAAACTCATGCAGTTCCTGCAGCAACGACACCGGGTCGAGCTGCACGAAACCGGAACGGCGCTGGCGGTCTTCCAGTTCGGAGATCCGCAGCAGACCGCGAAAACGCGCCATCAGGGTGTCCGCTTCGCTCAGTACCGAATCCAGTTGCGCCGCTTCGGCAGAGCCTTCACCAGCCTGTTGCTGCATACGATAGAGCTGCGCGCGCAAGCGGGTCAGCGGCGTGCGCAGGTCGTGGGCGATGTTGTCGCACACGCCCTTGACCTCGTTCATCAAGCGTTCGATGCGTTCGAGCATGGCGTTGACGATGGCGGCGAGCATGTCCAGTTCATCGCGGCGATTGGACAGCGGCAGGCGCCTGGTCAGGTCACCGGCGACGATCGCCTCGGCACTGGCCTGAATCGCGCGAATTCGCCGCAGCGGGCGGCGGCGCAACAAGTGCCAGCCGACAATGCCCGGCAGAATGGTCAAGGTCACACCCCAGAACAACGCATGGAGAATGATGCGGGTGACGGCAAACAACGAACCGTTGTCCCGCACCAGCACCAGCCAGCGACCGTCGCGGGTCTGGGTCGCTACCGCGTCACAGCTGTCCGCGGGCAGGGTCGGGTCGTCGGAGTCGGTGCAGTCGCTGAGCATGTGGATCTTGCCGTCCAGCGGCAAGTCGAGCGGGATGGCGCGCAGGGCGCCACTGAGGTAACGCTGATGGCTGTCGAACAGGCCATAGGCGTCGAGGCCGCGAATGTCGAAGGTCATGCTGACGGCGAGGGCGTCCACCAGCTGTTCGCCCTGAAAGCGCGAGAACAGATGCTGACGTTGCATCAGCGAATGTTTGGCCAGGTTGTCCAGGTAGGCCGACACCTCGTAGTACATGACCCCCATGAGTATCGCGCTCCAGGTCACGAACAACGCACTGTAGAGCGCCAGCAGACGACTGCTGGAAGAACGCCAGCCTTTAGACGGGTTCGGCAATGACATAACCCGAGCCTCGCACGGTTCGAATCAGTGGAACATTGCCCGGTGGGTCGATTTTTTTGCGCAGGCGGCCAATGTGCACGTCGATCAGGTTGGTGCCCGGATCGAAGTGATAGCCCCAGACCTCTTCGAAAATCATCATTCGCGACAGGATCTGCCCGGTGTTGCGCATCAGGAATTCGAGCAGCTTGTATTCGGTGGGCAGCAGCGTCAGCAACTCGCCATTGCGGCTGGCTTCGTGGCTGATCAGGTTCAGTTCCAGATCCGCCACCCGCAACGTGGTGACGTGGGCCGTCACGTTGTTCTGGCGGCGCAACAGGACTTCGACGCGGGCGGCCATTTCATCGGTGGCGAAGGGCTTGGTCAGGTAATCGTCGCCGCCGGCGCGCAGGCCGCGCACGCGTTCGTCGACGTCGGAGAGGGCGCTGATCATCAGGATGGGAGTCGCCACACCCATGGTCCGCAGCGTGGTGACGATGGCCAGGCCATCCAGCTCGGGCAGCATGCGGTCAAGGGTGATCAGGTCATAGTTGCCGCTGACTGCGCGCTCCAGCCCTTCGCGACCATTGTCGACCCAGTCGACTTCGAGGCCGTGGCTGCTCAGTTCGGCGACAATTTCCCGGGCGGTCACGGCGTCGTCTTCGATGGTCAAAATACGGGTCATAGGCTGGCCTGATCAATCGGTTCAATTCTGAGTTCGAAGCATTTTGCCAAGAATTGCCCGTGACTTAATAAATTAACTTTCATGTGCTTACGGTGCGATAAGGGAACATTGATATCATTGGGCCATAATTTCAACGGGAAGCTGCAACGTGCGTACTTTGAAACCTGGCTGGATGCCGATATGCCTGTTGTTGCTGTGCGTTGTCTGCTCATCGTCGTGGGCTGCCAATACACCCTGTTCGGGAAAGAAGGGCGGTATTGCCCGTTGTGACGGTGAGCTGTTCCTGTGTAACGACGGCTCCATCAGTGCTTCGAAAAAAAGTTGTTCATCTATATATGGCAGCAAAAGCCAGGCCCGGCCACAAGCATTTGTGCGGGACGCCGAGGGTTGCGCCTGCGGAACCGGTTCGTTCTGTACGGGCCCCAGAGGCGGCGTCTACTGCCTCACGCCTGCGGGCAATAAAAGCTACAGGCGCAAATAGTTTTGGCAATGCAGAAAACCCGCCGGGCCTGGCCGTTTATTGCATATTGCATGACCTTTGGAAGTTCCATCTTTGTAACCCGCTGAAGTTTAACGACTTATCTAAATCTTGCGACTGGCACGGTCACTGCAATTGTTCATTCGAAGAGTTGTAACACCATCTTTCCTGCCTGGAGCGATACAACGATGAATAGATCCTCTGATGGTTTCTATCCTGCCGTAGATGAATCGAGCACGCTCTCGGGCGTGTCTTGGGGGGCGATTTTCGCCGGGGCGGCAGCGGCAGCGGCGTTATCGCTGATTCTGGTGCTGCTGGGTTTTGGCCTTGGGTTTTCGGCGGTGTCGCCGTGGGCTAATGAAGGCGTGAGCGCCAAGGGCCTGGGCATTTCCACGATCGTCTGGCTGGCCGTCACCCAAATCATCGCTTCCGGGGCCGGTGGCTACATCGCCGGCCGGCTGCGGGTGAAGTGGGCGTATATGCACGGCGATGAAGTCTACTTCCGCGACACCGCCCATGGCTTCCTGGCCTGGTGCGTGGCGACGCTGGTCACGGCCACACTGGTGGCTGGATCGGTCAGCAGCCTGGTCAGCGGCGGGGTGCAGGCCGGGGCGCAGGTTGTGGGTGGCGCCGCCAGTGCCGTGACTCAAGCGGCCGGCACCGCAGCGGCCAATACCGACAGTGATCAATACGGTTACTTCGTCGACAGCCTGTTTCGCGATGATCGTCCGGCCGCCGTCAGCGATGACGCCGCCCGGGGCACCGTGACGCGCATCTTTGTCCGTTCCTTGAATGATGGGCAACTGGCTGCCGAGGATCGCACCTACCTGGCGCAATTGGTGGCGCAACGGACCAACCTCACCCAGGCAGATGCTGAACGCCGGGTCGATGAAGTGTATGGGCGTACTCAAAAAGCGGTGGCTGACGCCAAACTGAAGGCACAACAAGCGGCGGACACGGCCGCCAAAGTCGCTGCCTGGACCACGTTATGGATGTTCGTTGCGCTGTTGGCCGGTGCATTTTTCGCCAGTCTTGCCGCGACTTTTGGCGGTCGTCGTCGGGACGCCGTGGTGTATCTGGAAACCGACACTTACGTCACTACCACCACCGTTCGCTAACTCAGGAGAAACACCATGCGCTCATTACTGTTGTTCTTTCTTGGCGTACCGATCCCGATCATCATCCTGATCGCGCTGTTCATGCACTGATTCATTAAAGGAAAACAGCACAGCCTGTGACGGCCCTGCACGAATCTGTGCAGGAACTGTCGCAGGCTGCGCTGTTTTGATCCTGACTGTGTCAGTCGATCGGTGTGCTCACAAACGCCTCAAGCCCTTCGGCATAGGCAGTAAATGCCGCGATGCGCGGAAACTGGTCCGCAGCGACCTGATCCGGCACCACCAGACGGGTGAAGCTCCAGGCCACGGCGAGAGTGATGCCAGCCTGGTCGATCGAACCGTCGGTGTTCAGCGGTTGCTTGTCCAGCTCGCGCTCCAGCGCGACATAGGCTGCCGCCAGTTGCCCTTCGACCCGTTCAACCCAGGGTTGGTATTGGATGTCCGCCGGGCGCAGGTTGCGCTCGTAATAGAGCTGCACTGACTTTTCGCAAGCCGCCAATGCCAGCCCTGTCAGGCGCAATGAATGCGCGCGCTGTTTAATGCCAGCGGGCATCAGGCTGCGGCCCGGTGCGGCCAGGGCCTCCAGGTAGTCGATGATCAGTGTCGAATCCATCAACACCTCGCCGTCATCGAGTACCAGCGTGGGCGCCTTGACCACCGGGTTGATTTGCCGGAACTGCTCGAAGTGCCTGAACACCGACACCGATTCATGCTCCAGCGCAATGCCCAAGCATTTGGCAGAAATGGCGACGCGTCGTACGTAGGGCGAATCCAGCATGCCGATCAGCTTCATTTAACCGCTCCTTGAAGTAGCCATTTCGGGAGGGACAACCTTAGCTGAGCCTGGCGGCTGTGCAAATGAGGCGGTATTGGATAGCCGTTTGTCTTCTATATACCTCCGCTGCATGGAATTTCTTGCTATAAACGCACTCCGATGACCGCCTGAATGCCTGCCATAGAGCATTTTCGAGGCTTTGCCGGACAAATTCGCTGTCTTTTCAGTTGCTGAGGCCTCAAGTCGGCCTTAGACTGCCGCCCCTCGTAAATTGAGTGCCGGGTGGCGCTTGGAACAAACGGCGCCTTTCCGATGGCCTGACCAGGTCTGCCGGAACGCTCCCTTATTCGCCTTAATGCACGTTTTTTTATAGAGATATCAATGACAAAGGACAAGTTGCTGGCCATGCCGGCGGATGACTACATGAATGCCGAGCAACATGCTTTTTTCGCCGAGCTGTTGCAAAACATGAAAGTCGAAACCCATGAGCGCATCGAACAGAACCGCATCGCCATCGAGAGCCTGGACACCCCGGCCGATCCGGCTGACGCGGCTTCCGTCGAAGAAGAGCGCACCTGGCTGGTGAATGCGATCGATCGCGACCAGCGCATGCTGCCTCAGTTGGAACAAGCCCTGGAACGCATCAAGGAAGACAGCTTCGGCTGGTGCGACGACAGCGGTGAGCCAATCGGCCTGAAACGCCTGTTGATCAGCCCGACGACCAAGTACTGCATCGAAGCTCAAGAGCGTCACGAGCAAATCGACAAGCACCAGCGTCAGGCGTGATTCTGCCAGGCAGCCCGCTCAGCCCGGGCTGTCTGTGAAAAGATCGCAGCCTTCGCCAGCGTCTGCCGCCGATTCGGCAGCCGTTGTCGACGGCTGCGATCTTTGCTTTTCGACGTCTACGGAAATCCCCGCACTTCTATTGATCTGCTGCAACGACCACGACTAAAGGCCCATGGATAATGGCTTTGTGCCGGCGTTTAATGCGATGACAACAATTAGAAGATGGCGGGGTGATAACGATGACGAGAGATGGATCTCTGGTTGCGGCAGTGCCTGCACCAGAACTTTTGCCGAAAAACCGCTGGTTGACGCCGACGTTGCAGAGCATCGCCCTGATGCTGTTGCTGTGCGGCATGACGCTGGGTGGCTGGTCGCTTTACCTGGGCCTGCCGTTGGCGGTGCTGATTGTCTGGCTGCCTCGTCTGCGTTCGCGTGCGACGCCTGAAGTGGCTCCTGCCGATATGCCCAGCGCCCTCTCGGCGTTGACTCGCGACCTTTCCTACACCACCAGTCATAACGCCCTGTCAGCGGCGGGCGTGGCCTTTTCGGTCAAGCAACTGGCGGACAAGCTGCAATCGCAGCTCGGTGCGGCGGCGCAGATCGTCAGCAACGCCGAAGTCATGATTGTCACCGAACAAGCCACGTCGACGCTCAGTCGTGCGGCCCTGAGTGCTGCCAGCGAGGCGCATCAGAGCGGCGCGGCGGGGCGTGGCGAGTTGATCGAATCGATTGCGCGCATGCATCAGCTCAGTCAGCGGGCCAATAGCAGCCGTGAACTGATTGAAGCCCTGAGTCTGCGCAGCGATGACATCCAGCGCGTCACCCTGGTGATCCAGTCCATCGCCAGCCAGACCAACCTGCTGGCGTTGAACGCGGCCATCGAGGCGGCGCGCGCCGGCGAGCACGGACGCGGCTTTGCGGTGGTGGCCGACGAGGTTCGTGGCCTCGCCGCGCGTACCGCCACGGCGACCGGTGAAGTCGGGGAGATGGTGGCCGATATCCAGCAACGCACCACGCAAGTGGTGGAGCAGATCCGGCAACTGTCCAGCGACCTCGACACTGGCGTGCGGCAGGTCGAGCACACGGGACAACATCTGGAAAACATCGCGCGCCTGGCGGCCAGCGTCGAAAGCCAGGTCGGTGAAATTGCCCGAGGCGCCGAGACCAACCGCGAACAACTCGATAGCCTGTTCCATGCCATCGAACAGATGCGCAGCGACCTGGCCATCAGCGACCAGCAAACCCAACGGCTGGCCCAGGCCGCCATTCAAATGGAAGGTCAGGCCGAAACCATCAGCGAACGCCTGGCGGAAGTCGGACTGGATGACTATCACCAGCGGATCTACGACCTGGCCCGCGAAGGGGCGAGCCAGATTGCCGCGCGCTTCGAAGCCGACATCGACGCCGGCCGAATCAGCCTCGATGACTTGTTCGACCGTCATTACCAGGCAATTCCCGACACCAGCCCGCCCAAGTATCAGACCCGCTTCGATCGCTACACCGATCAAGTCTTGCCGGCGATCCAGGAACCGCTGCTGCCGCGCCATGAAGGCCTGGTGTTCGCGATTGCCTGCACCCAGCAAGGCTACGTGCCGACCCACAACAAAGCCTTCAGCCAGCCGCTGACCGGCGATGTCCAGGTCGATACCGCGCAAAACCGCACCAAGCGCAAGTTTGCCGACCGTACCGGCATCCGTTGTGGCAGCCATCAGCAGCCGGTACTGCTGCAAACGTACACCCGAGACACGGGAGAATTGATGCACGACCTGTCGGTGCCGATCCTGATAAAGGGACGGCATTGGGGTGGTTTGCGTCTGGGCTACAAGCCGGAAAAGCCTCGCTAGCGCGATTGGATTTTCGTGGGGGTCCGCAGAGTGCCTTCGCTCGGAAGCCAGCGCCAGGGGATGGTGGACACCTGTAGGCGCTGCCGCAGGCTGCGATCTTTTCCTTTCATTGACGCCGAAACGACAAAGGGCGCCTTTCGGCGCCCTTTGGTTTCGGACAAGCCCCTAACCGAACCCATTACTTGAAATGCCTTCACCGCTCTCTCGGACGCTTTGGCGAGCAAGCTTCCTCGCCACAGGTTACTTGTCGCTCGGTCTCTCGCGTAACTGAATAGCAATTCGATCAGAAACGCGGTTTAAAGCCAGGCAGGCCGTTGGCTTCGCGCCACTCTTTGACAGTCTTGGTAATGCCCTCAGCGGAGGTGTCCGCCCCCGGCTCAGGGTGGTAAATCAAGTCCGCACCGCTGGGGTGACCTGTGACTTTCCTGAAATGAAATAAAAGGGTGTCAGCACGTACACTTGTCGGCGCAACATCCTCTTTAAATAGCTCTTCCAAGAATTTAATGAACTCATGTTCGGTGTAGTCAGAGAGGCTATTTTTGATAAAAGGATCGCTCATATTTGCACCTTAGTCTTGATGTACTTCAACGTGATTTTTTGGGGTGTTAACCCTTAAATTATCCACGTCGTAGACCTGTCCGCCTTCAGAAATCAACTCAACGTGATGAATCTCATGGGACTGTCTCATGCCCACCATATCAGCCTCATTGGCACGTGGAGCGTTTCCTGCGCTCATACGAGCAAGGTCTCTCGATGAAAACTGCGAACTAAGTTTAGGCTCTCTCGAAACAGCCACCCAGAACGCCCGCCTAAACGAGCCAAAACTCGAAAACTCCCGCCCCCTAAGCTGATCCGCAATGCTTGTCGGGATCGGCGCCCCAAGTTCTGAGCGCGCGTGATCGAGCCATATTCCAGACACGTCTTGACCAACACCTGTAACCACACCCGGCGCACCACGTACGTTGAGCGAGATATAGACCGGCAGGATTTGTGGCTGACCCGGAAACCAGATAATGGCATCCCGGAAGTCTTCCGGGTTTGCTGGATGCTCATAGCGTTGCTCGGCCTGTTCGGCCAAGGGAAAGACAAACGCGGCCGGTAATTTCGGGGCACCTTCCAGCGCTGGAATGCCCAGCACCCTGCTGGTATCGACGGAAGGAGTCCAGATCAACTCCACGCCGTCACCAAGATCCGCGACGAGTTGATCACCGCGCGCAGTGGCGGCAATCACCGGGACACTTCGCCACGCGGAGTTGTTACCGGTGTACACCCCGAAAGCGCTGACCGATTCTCCGGGCAAGTGTTTGACGTTGATCCGTACACCGATGTTGGCCATGGTCAGATTGGCGAATTCTTCGGTGCTGTAAAACGCGGTGTCAGACGCAAAGTTATTGGGCCAGAGCATGGCGACGGTGCCCGCAATACCGCCTGCCACAACGCCTGCACTGAGGGCCCAAGCCGACAGGCTCAGCGACAACGAGCCACCGACTCGCGCGGCCAGGGTCAATGCCGTGGCTGAGCCGCCAATCAGTTGGAGCGGTGTACCTGCCGAGGTGATGGCCTCTCGGGTGCTCAGCACTGCGTAGGTGCCGTATTTGTTCAGGCCCTCAAATGGTGCCGTGCCATTCGGATGGCAGACCTGCCCCTTGGCCACGCTGGTTGATTTGGCGAATGTGCAGTCCTGGACGGGAGGTGATTTCAGTCGCTCGGCTTTTTCACGCTCGTCACATAGGCGAAGGCATTCATCTTGTCGAGCACGCTCGGCTTTTTGAAGCGCTTCGTATCGACGTGTCTCTTCCTTTTGTTCCTGCTCACGCGCTAAGGCGGTTTTTACTTTAGTGGGCCTGAATGGCTTGGTTTCACGTGGTAAAACACTAATGACATAGGGCCATGTTTTAGACCGTATCAACCCTCGGCGCTTGAGCGATTCATCACTTTCCTCAGATACCTTCCGGGACATTTCGGCACTCTATCCAAGTCAGAATCCATTTCTGAAGGCCGAAGAGCAGCCGCAGAAAGCCGGTGGTCAGGTGCCTGTTGATAGCCATTTTTATTAAATGAATTAGATAACCGCAAAGAGAAGCGCTGCTCTGCCACGCTCATAAAGTTGTTCGTTGCTGGGGTGATCTTTGAAACACTGGACCATGGTTGGCGGCCTGCTTATCAGGGGTTCCCTGAACCTTAACAGCCGTAGATGCCGCTCGGATCACGCAGGCCAAAAATCAGAAGTTGTTGGCAGACGAGACGTTCCGAGCGTGAGGAAATTGCTTTGAGGCAGGTAGGGTATTTCCTCAAATCTGCGCGGCTGGTTTTAGCAGATGAGCAACCGGTACGTGATGAACAACAATTTTGCGTTTGGCGGGGTGAATACTTCGTTGAATTTCAAGCGCTGGGCGTAAGCAAAATCAAAAGATCGCAGCCTGCGGTCGCATGGCGCACCGTATTGTTACGTTTTTGGAAACGCTGATATGCAGCGTCTCTGCTGTTTCCCCTCGAATCGACTGATTAACATGCCTACATAGTTAGGTTGCTAACGGATTTAGAGAGGTCAGCATGCTCAGTAAAGTTGATGTGGCGGTGATGATCGGCAGCGGTGTGCCCGCCAGTTTGCGGGCGTTGGGGCAGAGCGTCTGTTGGGTGGTGCTGCTCAACGGTGAACGCCGGGGGACGGCATTTTCCAGTCGCGATGAAGCGGAGGAGTGCAGGGCTGCCTGGCTGGCGCAATTGAAAAAAGAAACACCAGACAGCCTGCATTGAGCCTGGGGCTAGTGAATCTGATGCATGCGCAGGTTCAGGTCGTCGACCACCCGCGCCCAGTCGGCATCTTCACGCAGTTGTTCTTTCAGGAAACCGGCCTGTTGCGGGGTCCAGAACTCGGCATCGATGAGTTTCTTGTCGTCGGGCAACGGTGAATGGCTGGCAATGAAATCGTCGATGGCTTTTTGAGTGGAGTCCAGGCCGAGCTGGTCGAACAAACCTTTCAAGTCGTGTGTCGGTGATTCCATCTTCTTCTCCTTGCAGTGGGCGGTCGCGTCGAGGACGAGATCTGAGGTGCGGCTACATTGCATCTGAGGGAGCCGCGCGTCAGGAGTTCGAAAGCGATGTACAAATGCAGGAGTGAGCATAGACCGCAAACGCGATGATCAGGCTTTCAACGCACCGGCATCGACGGCAGCCTTCAGTTCTTTTGCCGATTCCTGGGCCGCGTTGGCAGCGACGTCCGAAGTTTTGAACCAGCGATCCTTTTCAACCTGATGGTAAGTCACGGTTCTCAGTGGCGGTTTGGCGCGCATGACTATGACAGCCTGGAACTCACCGTCGACTTCTCTGGCTTCGCCCCAAATAAAAAACTCGCCGATATCAAATTCCGTCACGTTGCTGCCTTCCCTTGGAAATATATTGTTATGTTTAACGCCGTCCACCTGGAGAGGCGGCGTTTGATTGGCCGGGCAGTATGGCAGTTGTTGCGGGCCGGCGGCTGAGATAAGTCGCCGGTGTGACGAAACGTCTATCGCAAGAAAGGAAACCAAACCGTCAAACACGTGATTCAAGTGAGCGGGCGAGGGCACAGGCTTCGTTGTGATCGCCGCGGAAACCTCTGACGTGCCCGGTGGAAATTTCCTTGATATGGAAGAAGGCATTGCCGGCCAATATCACTTGAAACCGGGGCTGACGGAGGGCTTGGGTGGCAAGTTCGGGGTGTTGCGACAGCATCAGGTGCGATGTTTGGGGATGAGCGAAGTGGGTCAGTGTGCACATATGAAGTCCTTTTCATTGTTTTGCCGACGTATGTACGTCGGTATGGGTGGTCTCAACGAGCATCGCTGCTCTAGAATCACCCTCACTGGGGGGATCGATGTTTATCTAAAGCAATTTCTGGCTGGCGATATGTCAGAAAAGTGCTTTTTTTTGAGAGAATTTTCCCCGAAGTTGATAGTCCGTATTTCTCTGGCCGTACGAAGGGCGTTTTCCTTCAACCTTTGACGAACGCCAGGCAAGACGATACGAGCGACATCCAGTAGTCTGCTCAAGCCTCGTGATGGATGAGCCCTCTGCTCATTTCAGGACTTCAACCCGGGTATCTGGCTTCACCTTCGGCATTGCCGCTTTTTTTGGCCGTGCGCCTTTTTCGCGTGCGGCGTCATTTTCAGATGTGGGGATGTTTCCTTGGCAGTAAGTAATCTCGATATGCATGCTTTGTTCGTGCTGGGTGATTTGCGCGCAAAGCTTGTTAAACAGTTTCAGTCACGTTTCGTTTACATCACCGAACAGAACGCTGAAGGCATTTACATTGCCGAAATCGACACCGAGTCAGCACTGGTGGTGGACGATAAGCCTGGGCTCAAACTCAAGGTAGGCGATCATTTCAGCGCCTCGGTATTGCCCAGTCGCGAAGGCGGCAAGCTGGAAATCAAATTCCGCGATATCAAACTGACGGTCTACGGCCTGGGCGACTACGCCTTTGTCACCACCGCAGACGGGCATGCCATCGTGTTCAAGGAAGGTCACAGCGTAGTGACCGTGTTCGCCGCCCACGAGCAGTTGCAGGAAGGCCTGACCAAGACCCTCAAGGCCGTGACCGCCAAGGCCGCCAAGTGGCGCAAGGGCGAACTGGTGACGTTCAAGGCCAGCGAGTAATGAGCCTGACCCGCGCCGACTTCCACGAGCAAAACCTCGCCAGTGCTCAAGCCGAGGCCCAACGGCTGTTCGGGCAGAAGGCTGTGCTGCAGGGAGCCTGGCTGAATTGGGTGGCCTCACAGATCTACGCGTTGCGCCCGGCAGCGTATGCCAGCATGGTCAGAAGAGAATTGGCGCGCTTGCAGGAAACTTCCTAAAACCAGGGCATGCTCCCTCGAAAGCAGGAACCTCTACTAAAGTCAGTTGACTGACTATTCAGAGGCTTCGCGGTCTTCTGCCAGGCCATCCTGCCATTGCTGTGAACAGCACGAGGTACAAAGAGCATGAAAGGTTTTCGACGCTTGCTGGCCGCTACCCTGGCCACTTTCGGATTGTTGGCGTCATCGGTGCCCGTATCGGCTGCCCAGGCACCGATCCACTTCGCCGACCTGAATTGGGAAAGTGGCAGCCTGATCACCGATATCCTGCGCATCATTGTCGAGAAGGGCTACGGGCTGCCGACCGATACATTGCCGGGCACCACCATCACCCTGGAAACCGCCCTGGCCAACAATGACATCCAGGTCATTGGCGAAGAGTGGGCCGGGCGCAGCCCCGTCTGGGTCAAGGCGGAGGCCGAAGGCAAGGTCGCGAGCCTGGGCGATACGGTCAAGGGCGCCACCGAAGGCTGGTGGGTGCCGGAGTATGTGATCAAGGGTGACCCGGCCAAGGGCATCAAGCCGCTGGCGCCGGACCTGCGCAATGTCAGCGACCTGCCGCGCTACAAGGATGTGTTCAAGGACCCGGAAGCCCCCACCAAGGGACGCTTCCTCAACAGCCCGATCGGCTGGACTTCGGAAGTGGTCAACAAACAGAAGCTCAAGGCGTATGGGCTGGAAGACAGCTATGTGAACTTCCGCAGTGGTTCCGGAGCGGCGCTGGACGCGGAGATCAGTTCGTCGATCCGTCGCGGCAAACCGGTGTTGTTCTATTACTGGTCGCCTACGCCGTTGCTCGGCCGATTCAAGTTGGTTCAACTGCAAGAGCCGCCATTCGACGCCGAAGCCTGGAAAACCCTGACCGACGCAGACAACCCCAATCCGCAGCCCACCCGTTCGCTGCCCTCGAAACTGTCCATTGGCGTGTCCACGCCGTTCCAGAAGCAGTACCCGCAGATAGCCGAGTTCTTCACCAGGGTCGATCTGCCCATCGATCCGCTGAACAAGGCCCTGGCCGAGATGAGCGAGAAACACACGGCGCCGCGCCAGGCCGCCGAGGCGTTCATGAAGGCGCACCCGGATGTGTGGAAAGCCTGGCTGCCCAAGGAGGTGGCGGACAAGGTTTCCGCCGGGCTCTAAGGCCGCCCCGGCGATAGCTGGCAGTGGCGTTGGTCGGGTTGGGCCGACAGGTCCGTGCAGTTCAGGAAATGCCAACTAGGATGATTGTTCGAATCCCTTTCAAGGATTTCTGACCATGACTCTGGTGTTGGCTCAATGGCTGGTGACGACTTTCGCCGCGATCAGCCTGATGCACGTCTACTGGGCATTGGGTGGCGAGTGGGCCGCTGTGGCGGCGGTGCCGCAAGTGCCGGTGGAGGGCGAGCCGAAGTTGCGTCCCGCCTTCAAACCGCGGGGCTGGATCACGCTGTTGGTGGCCGGGGCGTTGTTGTTGATTTCGTTGCTGGTGTGCTTGCGCGTGGGGTGGTGGTTGCCGGCGGTGTCCCATTGGTCGCTGCAATGGCTGATCAGTGCCATCGCGATCTTGATGTTCGCCAGGGCCATCGGTGATTCGGAACTGGTGGGTTTTTTCAAAGAGGTCAAGGGCTCGAAGTTTGCCCGGCTGGATACCTGGGTCTACTCACCTTTGTGTGTGGTGCTGGGGGCGGGGTTGTTGGCGGTGGCCTGGGTCTGAATCCAACGCCAGCCCAGCCCATACAAAACGCTGAACTAGCGGCCGTTTTCGCTGCGCCGACTGGAGACCTCCGCCGGCACATCGTCCCCCGCCATGCGCTTGCGAAACAGCGCCGCCCTGGCCAACAGCAAAGTGGTCACCGGCACGGTAATCGCCAGCAGAATCGGAATCAGCCAGGCGTGCAGCACCGGCGCGGACTTGAGTGCCGAAAAGTAGAGGATCGAGGCCAGTGCCACGCACCAGGCGCCCAGGGTCGAGGCCAGTGCCGGCGGGTGCATGCGCTGGAAGTAGTCTTTCATTCGTACCAGGCCGATGGCGCCGATCAACGCAAACAGACTGCTGAGCACCAGCAGGATCGCCACCAGGATTTCCACCCACACAGACAGTGGCGCGCTCATTCGATCACCTCGCCACGCAGCAGGAATTTCGCCAGGGCAAACGAGCCGACGAAGCCGAACAGCGCGATCAGCAGCGCGGCCTCGAAGTAGGTGTCACTGGCATAACGAATGCCCAATGCCAGCATCATCAGCATTGCGACGATGTACAGGTAGTCCAGTGCCAGGACCCGGTCCTGGGCTGACGGGCCCTTGAACAGGCGGACAAGGGTCAGAATCATCGCCACGGAAAACAGCAACAGGCTCAGCACAATCGCGTTCGATAGCAGGGCGCTCATTCGAAAATCTCCATCAACGGGCGCTCGTAGGTCGCCTTGAAGTGCTCAATGAACAGCGCTTCGTCCTCCAGGTCGAAGACATGCAACAACAGAATGCTGCGGTCCAGCGCCAGTTCCGACCAGACCGTACCGGGAACCACGGTGCAGATCATCGACAGCGTCGCCAGACCGTTGGCGTCGCGCAGGTCCAGCGGCACCTTGATGAAGCGCGAGCGCGGTGGCTTGCGACCGGCGTTCAGCACGCTCCAGGCCACCGCGAGGTTGGACACCACCACATCACGACCGACCATCAGGAACAGGCGCGCAATCACCCCCGGCCGGCGAATGCGGATCGGCAGCGGGCGCAGTTTGCGCATCATCAACGGTGCGCAGAACCCCAGCATTGCACCCAGCAACAAGTTGCCGGGACTCATCGACAGGTTCAGCACCAGCCACAACAGCCACAGCGCCAGCGACAGCCACGGTGCAGGAAACAGGCGCTTCATGGTTGCACCTCCAGGAGCGCTGTCTTGGCTTCCGGACTCGGCACTGCCCGGGTGCCGAGCACGGCCATCACATATTGCTGCGGATGGTTCAAGGCATCGGCCGCCGCCTGGGTGTAGCGCAGCAGCGGCTCGGCCTTGAAGGTCAACACAATGCTCAAGCCCAACAGCGCGAAGATCGGCGCGCACTCCAGACGCCGCAGTACCGGTGACGGCCGTTCTTGCGGCGTCCAGAAACGCTGGATGCCCAGGCGGGAAAAGGCCACCAGCGATGCCAGCCCGGAAAGAATCAGCAACGCCAGCAATCCCCACGCCGCGTTCGACACCGGCTCGTCACCGGCATTGCCCAGGCCCAGCGGGTTGAGCAGGGCGCTGAGCAGGCCGAGTTTGCCAATGAAGCCGGAGAGTGGCGGCATGCCGATGATCAACAGCGCGCAGGCAATGAAGCTCAAGCCGAGGAAGGCCATGGTCCAGGGAATCACCTGGCCGACCACGGCTTTGAGATCGTCGTCGAGGTTGATGCCCTTGACCGGCGCCGAAGCTTGCATCGGTCGCGGCAGCATTTCATTTTCATCTTCCAGCGGGATCTCGATGGCCGAGCGCGAACGTTCGATCAACTCGGCCAGCAGGAACAGCGCGCTCAGTGCCAGGGTCGAGCTGACCAGATAGAACAGCGCCGCGCCGATCAGGTTGGGTTGGGCGAAACCAATGGCCGACAGCAGAATGCCCGCCGACACCAGGATGCTCAGGCTGGCCATCCGCTCCAGCCGTTGCGCGGCGAGGATCGCGATGGCTGCGCCCATGATGGTCGCCATGCCGCCGTAGATCAGCCAGTCGCCACCGAAGTACGCCGACGCCCCGGCCTGGCCGGAGAACAACAGGGTCCACAGGCGCAGCAGGGTGTAGACGCCGACCTTGGTCATGATCGCGAACATCGCGGCCACCGGTGCGCTCGCCGAGGAATAGGCCGGCACCAGCCAGAAGTTCAGCGGCCACATCCCGGCCTTGGCCAGGAACGCCACCGCGAGAATGCCCGCGCCGGCATGCAGCAGGCCGCGATCGGCCTGCGACACCAGCGGGATTTTCAATGCCAGGTCGGCCATGTTCAGGGTGCCGGTGACGCCGTAGATCAGCGCCGCGCCGATCAGGAACAGGGTCGAGGCCAGCAGGTTGATCGAGATGTAATGCAGCCCCGCCGACACCCGCGCGCGTCCCGAGCCGTGCAGCATCAGGCCATAGGAGGCGGCCAGCAGCACTTCAAAGAACACGAACAGGTTGAACAGGTCCGCCGTGAGGAAGGCGCCATACAGGCCCATCAGCTGAATCTGGAACAGCGCATGGAAACTCGAACCGGCACTGTCCCAGCGCGCCATGGCGAACAGCAGCGCGCTGACGCCGATGATCCCGGTCAGCACCAGCATCAGCGCCGACAGGCGATCGACCACCAGCACCAGGCCGAACGGCGACTGCCAGTTGCCCGGCAGGTAGACGCCGATGGAGCCGGGCACGCCCGTGGTTTGCGTCCATTGCAGCAGCAGGACGGAAATGCCCAGGCCCAGCAGGCTGGAGAACAAATTGATTTTGGCTTTGAGCGGACGATGTTTCTCGCCGAGCATCAGCATGATGGCGGCGGTCAGCAGCGGCAGCAGAATCGGGGCCGCGATCAGGTGCGTCATTGCATTCATTCTTTAGGCTCCCGGCCATCCACATGGTCGGTGCCCGTCAGGCCCCGGGAGGCCAGCAAAACCACCAGGAACAGCGCGGTCATGGCGAAGCTGATCACGATCGCCGTGAGGACCAGCGCCTGCGGCAACGGGTCGGTGTAATGCAGCAGGTCCTGGGGCACGCCGTCCTTGATGATCGGCTCCTTGCCGATGAACAGGCTGCCCATGCTGAAGATGAACAGGTTGACGCCATAGGACAGCAGGCACAGGCCCATGACCACCTGGAATGTCCGTGGTCGCAGGATCAGCCAGACGCCGGACGCGGCCAGTACGCCAATGGCGATGGCAATGACTTCTTCCATCAGACGGTCTCCTTCATGGCGACGG
This sequence comes from Pseudomonas sp. TE12234, assembly GCF_054061835.1. NCBI lineage: Bacteria > Pseudomonadati > Pseudomonadota > Gammaproteobacteria > Pseudomonadales > Pseudomonadaceae > Pseudomonas > Pseudomonas sp. TE12234. The sequence continues at coordinate 68,109 of NZ_JBSSEP010000018.1, read as the reverse complement.
GTTTGGGTTGCGCAGCCGTTTTGTGACCCCGCACCGATTGGTGGGCGAGGGCCGTGAGGATCAGCAGCGTCGAGCCCACCACCACGCCGTACACGCCGATGTCAAAGAACAGCGCGCTGGCCACATGAATGTCGCCCAGTACGGGCAGGTCCAGATGCCAGGTGTGAGTGGTCAGGAATGGATACCCGACTGCCATGGCGCCCAGGCCCGTCACGGTGGCGAACAGCAATCCGGTGCTCATCCAGCGCAGCGGTCGCAGGCTCATTTGCGCCTCGACCCACTGGGTACCGGCGACCATGTATTGCAGGATGAACGCCACCGACATCACCAGGCCCGCGACGAAACCGCCACCGGGCTGGTTGTGCCCGCGCATGAACAGGTAGAAGGACACCACCACGGCAATCGGCAGCAGCAAGCGCACCAGCACCGCCGGCACCATCATGAAACCCAGGGCGGTGTCGCTGGCGTGGCGCGGGTTGACCAGGTCGGTGACCACGTCGGGTGCCAGCAGGCGTTGTTGCGCCGGCAGTTGCAGGCTCTCTTTCGGTGGGCGGAAACGCCGCAGCAGCGCGTACACGGTCAGGGCGACGGCCACCAGCACGGTGATTTCGCCGAGGGTGTCGAAGCCGCGGAAGTCCACCAGCATCACGTTGACCACATTGCTGCCGCCGCCTTCGGGCAGGGCGCGACTGAGGTAGAACGAGGAAATGTCGTTCGGCGTTTGCCGGGTCAGCATCGCGTAGGCCAGCAACGCCATGCCGCCGCCGACCACGGTCGACAGCAGCAAATCGCGGATACGGCGGATACGCGCTTTGCGCAGGCTGCTCGGCAGGGGCGACACTTCTTCGATCCGTCGAGGCAACCAGCGCAGGCCCAGCAGGATCAGCACCGTGGTCACCACTTCGACCACCAGTTGGGTCAGGGCCAGGTCCGGTGCCGAGAACCAGACAAAGGTCACGCAGGTCATCAGGCCGCAGACGCTGACCATGGTCAGGGCGGCGAGACGGTGGTACTTGGCCTGCCAGGCGGCGCCCAGGGCGCAGGCAATCGCCAGCAGCCAGAGGATGACGAACACGATCGAGCCGGGAATCTTCGGCCGGTCGCCCCAGTGCAGGCTGCTGTGCAGCATCGGGATCAGGCCGGCCAGCACCGCGGCGAGCACCATCAGGAACAATTGGGCCTGCAGGCGCCTGGTACTGATGCGTCGCTCCAGGCGCCGGGCCAGGCGCATTTTGATCACCAGGATGCGTTCGAACAGGCGCTTGCCGTTGAACCGGCCAATCAGCGGCGGGTAGCGGAAACGCCCGCGCTTGAGCTGATTACGCAGCAGCAGGTACACCACGATGCCGCCGGACATGGCGATCAGGCTCATGATCATCGGCGCGTTCCAGCCGTGCCAGATCGCCAGGCTGTATTCCGGCAGGGTGCCGCCCACCACCGGCAACGCGGCGGCGGCGAGCAGCGGGCCCACCACCTGGGCCGGGAAAATGCCCACCACCAGGCAGGTGAACACCAGCAGCTCGACCGGCGCGCGCATCCAGCGTGGCGGTTCGTGCGGGGTGTGGGGCAGGTCGGTGGCGGTCGGGCCGAAAAACACGTCCACGGTGAAGCGCAAGGAGTAGGCGACGCTGAAGGTCCCGGCGATGGTCGCCACAATCGGCAGGGTCATTTCGACCCAGGCGGTCGCGTTGATGAACACGGTTTCGGCGAAGAACATCTCTTTCGAGAGGAAGCCGTTGAGCAACGGCACGCCGGCCATCGAGGCGCTGGCAACCATGGCCAGGGTGGCGGTGAACGGAATCAGTTTGAACAGGCCGTTGAGTTTGCGGATGTCACGGGTGCCGCTTTCGTGGTCGATGATCCCGGCGGCCATGAACAGCGAGGCCTTGAAGGTGGCGTGGTTGAGGATGTGAAACACCGCGGCCACGGCCGCCAGCGGACTGTTCAGGCCCAACAGCAGGGTGATCAGGCCCAGGTGGCTGATGGTCGAGTAGGCCAGCAGACCCTTGAGGTCGTTCTGGAACATCGCGCAATAGGCGCCGAGCAACAGGGTGCAGGCCCCGGCTCCGCTGACGATGTAGAACCATTGTTCGCTGCCCGACAGCGACGGCCACAGCCGTGCCAGCAGAAACACCCCGGCCTTGACCATGGTCGCCGAGTGCAGATAGGCCGACACCGGTGTCGGTGCGGCCATGGCGTGGGGCAGCCAGAAGTGGAAAGGGAATTGCGCGCTTTTGCTCAGTGCGCCGATCAGGATCAGGGGTAACAGAATGGGGTAGAGGGCATGTGCGCGAATCAGATCGCCGGCGGCCAGGACCTTGTCCAGGTCATAGCTGCCGACCACATGGCCAAGCAGCATGACCCCCGCCAGCAGGCACAGACCGCCAGCGCCGGTGACCATCAGCGCCATGTAGGCACCGCGCCGGGCATCGGCCCGGTGGTGCCAGTAGCCGATGAGCAGGAACGAAAAGAGGCTGGTCAGTTCCCAGAAAAACACGATCTGGATCAGGTTGCCGGAGATCACCAGCCCGAGCATGGCGCCCATGAACGCCAGGAAAAACGCAAAGAAGCGCGGCACCGGATCGTCCGGCGACATGTAATAACGGGCATACAAGGACACCAGTGTGCCGATGCCCATTACCAGTAACGAGAACAGCCAGGCGAAACCGTCCATGCGCAGGACGAAGTTCAGGCCCAGGCTGGGCAGCCAGAAGAACTCTTCACGGATCACGCCGCCATGGGCGATTTGCGGGTACAGGAGCGTGACCTGAAGGGTGCCGATCAAGGCCACCAGGCCAGCCAACAGGGATTCGGTGTTACGCGCGTTGTGTGGCAGCACCGCTGCCAGACAGCTGCCTATGAAAGGCAGAAGCAGTAGAACTATCAGGGACATAGGCTTCTAATCTGCGGAAGTTTGTGAAGCATCATACGTGCCAGCTCCCGGATCACCAAACGCCAAGCTGTCGCAGAATCCTACACGGTAGACGGAAAAAGCCTGTTTTTCATTGTTTCAGAGACAGGTGTCTGACCGGTCTGACGCCATCGCGAACAGGCACGCTCCCACCGTTGATCTTTGGTGACACAGATCGGTGGCCGTCCCGAAATCCCTGGGGGAGCGGGCTTGCCCGCGAAGAACGATAATGTGGTCAGCCCGCTTAATGGGCATCCGGCTTGGGCAGCAGAAAGGTAACGTCATAGCGCTCGCCGATTTCAACGATCCGTGGCAGGTCCTCGGGCACTTTGAACTGGTCCATCGCGGCAAAGAACTGTCCGCCACGCGGGTCGGACACCACGCCGATCATTTTCGCGGTAGGACTGATGTTCTTGTACGCATGGATCGAGCCGCCGGGGATATGCACATAGCCTCCGGCCGAGATAGTCGTGGCCTTGCCCTCCACCGTCACTTCGACCTGGCCATCGATGACCAGGAACGCTTCATCCCAAGGATGAAAGTGCGGGGGCGGGCCGCCACCTTGCACACCTTCCTGGATATGCACCTCAAAGGGTTTACTCAGGTCGCCGCCAGCGAGAATGGTGATCGTCTCGCCAACGACATTGACCGGCGCAGGTACGTTACCGGCGTCGATGACATGAACCGTGCGCATGATTGTTCTCCAGGAGTGAGACAGCACCGCTTGAGTATAAGCACTGGAGGGCACCCCCCGGCCTGGCTGCACGGGCCGTCTGTCCGGGCAAATACAATGTCGATGGAATTTTCGTACGCGCGGCCCGCTCTGCTGAGGGAGGGACGAGTCATTCGCGTCCTGTAGCGAGCAGCAGGTGAGCCATGAACAAGGACCTGGATGACTACAACCGCATGCGCGATTTTTCGGCGACGACGGAGCCGGTCGCAATCAAACGTTCGGGCAGAAAAAACGCCAAGGGCCATGCCTTGCAGTTCTGCATTCAGAAGCACGACGCTTCGCACCTGCATTACGATTTCCGCCTGGAACTCGACGGCGTGCTCAAGAGCTGGGCGGTGCCCAAGGGCCCGTCGCTGGACCCCAAGGTCAAGCGCCTGGCGGTGCACGTCGAAGATCACCCCATCGACTACGCCACCTTTGAAGGCCGCATTCCCGAGGGGCATTACGGCGCGGGGGAAGTGATTGTCTGGGACCGCGGCGTGTGGATACCCCAGGACGATCCGGCCCAGGCTTACGCCAAGGGCCGGCTCAAGTTCGAACTGCAAGGCGAGAAACTGGCCGGCCTGTGGAATCTGGTGCGCACGCACATGCCGGGCAAGCAGGAGCAATGGTTTCTGATCAAGCATCAGGACGGAGCGGCCAGACCGCAGAGCGACTATGACGTGGTGGCCGCCGAGCCCGACAGCGTACTCAGCGAACGCCGCATCGTGGCCAGGGCGTCCAACGCTGGCAAACCCGCCAAAACCAAAACAATCAGGAAACCGGCCAGCCCGGCACGCAAGGAAAAGTCCGGACAACTGACCGGCGCGCGCAAGGCCAGATTGCCGGAGCTGATCAAGCCGGAACTGGCGACGCTGGTGGAGAGGGCGCCGGATGGCCAGTGGCGTTACGAGGTCAAGTTTGACGGTTACCGGATCATGGCCCGCATCGACCACGGCGAGGTCAGGCTCTTCACCCGCAATGGCCACGACTGGACTCGCAAGCTGCCCGGCCAGGCCGAGGCATTGGCCGCCCTGCACCTCGAATCGGCATGGCTCGACGGCGAAATGGTGGTCATGGACGAGGAGGGCGTACCGGACTTCCAGGCCCTGCAAAATGCCTTCGAGGCCGGTCGCAGCGGCAACATCGTCTACTACCTGTTCGACCTGCCGTACCTCAACGGCGTGGACCTGCGTGAAGTGCCCGTGGAAGAACGCCGGGCCGCGCTGGCAACAGTGCTCAAGGCCAGTGATGACCCCTTGCTGCGCTTTTCCGACAGCTTTGATGAAGAGCCTCAGGCGCTGCTCAACAGCGCCTGCCAGATGCGCATGGAGGGTTTGATCGGCAAGCGCCTGGGGTCGCCTTATGTGTCCCGGCGCAGCAGCGACTGGATCAAGCTCAAGTGCAAGCATCGGCAGGAATTCGTCATCTTAGGCTTTACTAATCCCAAAGGTTCGCGCAGTGCATTTGGCGCGTTGCTGCTGGGCTTGCGTGACCGTGACAGCGGTGAGTTGCGCTACGCCGGCAAGGTCGGCACCGGGTTTACCGAGGCGACCCTCTCCAGCATCCACGATCAACTCAAACCCTTGAAGACGAAAAAACCGGCCGTGGTCAATCCGCCCGAGGGTGGCGAGTTCAAGACGGTGCACTGGCTCAAACCCCGGTTGCTCGCGGAAGTGGCCTTTGCCGACATCACCAAGGACGGCTCGGTGCGCCATGCCGTGTTCCATGGCCTGCGCGACGACAAGCCCGCCAAAGACATTACCGAGGAGCGTGCGACTGCCATGAAAACTGCCCCTGGGGAAAAAAACGCCGCCGTCAAACCTTCCACCGCGAAGAAGAAAGCCGAGCCTGCTCCGTCTCAGATCGGTCTTGACCAGGGCAAGGTCCGTATCACCCACCCGGACCGGATCATCGACGCCAGCAGTGGCACCACCAAGATGCAGCTGGCGCAATATTACGCCAGCGTTGCCGAGTGGATTTTGCCCGAGCTCAAGGACCGCCCCGTGGCGCTGGTGCGGGCACCGGACGGAATTGCCGGCGAATTGTTTTTCCAGAAAAACGCCGAACGCCTGGCCATTCCCGGCATCACCACCCTGGACCCGACACTCACCGGCCAGCCGATGATGGTCATCAATAGCGCCGAAGCGCTGATCGGTGCAGTGCAGATGAGCATGGTGGAGCTGCACACCTGGAACGCCACGTCGGACAACCTCGACAAGCCCGACCGCTTCGTGCTCGACCTCGACCCGGACCCGGCATTGCCGTGGAAACGCATGGTGGAGGCGACCCAGTTGACCCTTTCGGTACTCGATGAACTGGGACTCAAGGCGTTTCTCAAGACCAGCGGAGGCAAGGGCATTCACCTGGTGGTGCCGCTGACCCGCAAGCTGGGCTGGGATGAGGTCAAGGATTTCAGCCACGCGATTGTCAGCCACATGGCGAAATTGCTGCCGGAGCGGTTTTCCGCGGTGTCGGGGCCGAAGAATCGGGTCGGGCGGATTTTCATCGATTACCTGCGCAACGGTCTGGGTGCGACCACCATCTGCGCCTATGCCGCGCGTACCCGCGAAGGCTTGCCGGTGTCGGTGCCGATCTTTCGTGAAGAGGTCGAGTCGCTCAAGGGCGGCAATCAGTGGAACATTCATAACCTGCATGAACGCCTGGCCGAGGTGGGCGATGAACCGTGGGCGGATCTGAAGAAAACCAGGCAGTCGATCACCGCCGACATGCGTCGGCGGGTCGGCATGAAGCAGTAATCAGTTTGCTTGAGGTTTGCTGACAAAGGCCTGGAAGTCGGTGCCCAGCTTGTCGATGGCCGCTTTGAAATCCTTGGCGGTGATCTTCTGGCTCTCATTTTCCAGGGTGCTGCCGAACACTTTGCGCACAACCCTGGCCACGGTCTGGTTACTTTTCGCGTCGATAAACTCGGCTTCGATAAACAGGGTGGTGTTCTGGTCCCGGTGGCCGGTCGCGGCGCTGACACCACCGACAACGGCGGCCACCGGAACGACTTCATACCACTTCATGCCTTCGTTTTCGGCATTCACCCCGGTGATTGCCGCGCGCATGATCAACAGTTTCGAGCCCATGGGTGCGGAGGCCGGCGTGGTCACCACGCGGTATTTCTGACCCAGCGTGGCCTTGGCCTTGGTGGTCATGTAGTTCTGGATATCGCTGAGCGTCTGCTGGTTGACCCGCTCATTGGGTTTGGGCGCCGGATAGAGCTCCAGCTTGTTGAACGCTACCGTGTCGTAGGCATTGGGGTTCCACGACGGGCTTATCCAACGCATCGCCGTACCACCGCTGGGCGTTTCGACTTCTTGCAGGTTGTTGTAACTGGACAGGTAGCCGGAGTACTGCGTCTTTTCGGTGACTTTCGAGGTGCAACCGCCGAGCAGGAGGCCGGTCAGCGCGGCGCCGATAAGCAAGTTTCGGGACAAGTTCATAATGCTGTGTGCTCCTTGGATAAAGTCGTTTTTCGTCGTCAACAGAAATCAGAAACGCCAGGTCATGTTTCCGGTCACCGCTTGAATCCAGGCGCTGTCGAATTGACCGGAAATTCGACTGCCTGACACGGTTTTGGTCTGATCCACCGGCATGTCACCCAGCCAGACCATCGCCCAACTCACGTTAACGTCGGTGTCCTTGTTAAGAGCATAGGTGGCTCCTGTCGCAATGCGCCAGGATTCGGCCATCGGCACGGTGACCGTGCGATTGCTGTCCGATACGGCGCTGCTGTCGTAAGCCACGCCGACGTTCCATAACCACTGTTGGGTGGCCTGGTATTGCGCGCCGAGGGAGAGGTGCCAGGTGTCCTTGTAGTTGGCGTCGATTGTGGTTGATCGGGCATTGTCAGCCGTGGTGTCGACCTGTATCCCGACCTGGCCGAACTCCGACCAGTCTTGCCAGTTGACCGATGCCAGCAAGGCCCACTGCCGGTCCAGTTGCTGGAACAGGCTGAGGGTGACGGTTTGTGGCACCGTTGTGTCGATTTGGGTATTGGTGTTGTCCAGGCGTCGAAGTACCGGGCCGTCGCCCTTGACGTCCAGCTTGTCTTCGAAATTCAGATCAACCTTGCTGGTGTAGGTCAGGCCGAGGCGGGTGCCGGGTTGCGGGGCGTAGATCACCCCGATGTTGGCGCCAAACCCCCAATCGTTGTCTCTGTACTTGAACTGGCCGTCGCTGCGGTCGGTCAGGCCGAAAGGCGAGCGGTCAATGGCGGTGTCGGCCTTGAGCATGCCGTACATGGCTTTCACGCCAATGCCGACTGACCATTGGTCATTGAAGCGGTAGGCAACGCTCGGCACCATCGACACACCCAGCAGGCTGGCGTTTTGTGCGAAGTAGCGCCCGGACCAGTCGTTGTCGTAATTGAGCGCCAGACCGAAGTCGCCGTACTGGCCGAAGCCGACGCTCCAGTGATCGTCGAGCTGATGGGTGACGAAGAAGCTGCCGCCGGGGATCGGATCGAAGGCATTGCCGCTGCCGCTGCCCTGGACATTGGTGCCCGAGTCGCGATCGAAGCTCAAGTCGCCGTAGAGCACCTGCAGGCCAGCGGTGATTTGCGTACCCGGCAGGTAGCTCATGCCCGCCGGGTTACTGGCGATCGTCGAGGGCCCCTGGGCCCTGGCGGCGGCACCGGCATTGGCCAGGCCGGTATTATCGGTGCCGATTTCGTAGAGCATGATGCCGCCGGCCCAGGCTTGCTGGCAGCACAGGGCGAGTAGCGTGGCGGCAGGCAGGGCGGAGGTCTTTATCTGCATACGAATCCCTTTTAGCGTCGATAAACATCCGTCAGAGGCACGGATGACCAGCTTCGGTCACCCGTGAATTCGACTCCTTACTTGGCCATCTCCGCCCGAGCCGCGGCGATCTTGGCCTTGACCGAATCAAGGTTGAAGCTCGCGCCTTTTTGCATGGGCGGGAACTCGATCGCGGTTTCAGCCAGTTTGGCTACCTGTTGCTGCACGAACACGAAACGCCAGAACTGGTACTTGAACCAGTCGAAGTACTGTTGCGAACCCTGTGCCGATTGATCCTGCGGCCAACCCATACGCTCGAAAGGGTCGAGTCGCAGGTTGGTCAGGAACGGTACATCCACGGGAACTTTAGCTCCTAACCAGCCACCTGGCTGGTCAATGAAGCGATATTTGTAGTCATCAATGCGCACCGCACCGAGCGAGCTTTCACCAAAGTAGAAGATTTCATGGCGGTTCGACGGACCCTTGCCGGTGATCATCGGTGTTTGATCATAGCCGTCCAGGTGCACTTTGTAGGTGGTATCGCCCAGCTGCTTGCCTTTCAACAGTTCGGCCGTGATGTTCGGGTTGCCTGCCGCCGCGACGAGGGTCGGGAACCAGTCCAGGCCGGAGATGATGCCGTTGGCAACCTGATTGGCTGGTACCTTGCCCGGCCAGCGAATGATGGCCGGCACCCGGAAACCGCCTTCCATGACAGTACCCTTGCCCATGGCAAAGGGTGTGGTGCCGCCGTCCGGCCAGGTGAAGTTTTCCGCGCCGTTGTCCGTGGTGAAAATCACGATGGTGTTGTCATCCATGCCGTCTTTTTTCAGCTTGTCCATGACGTCACCGACGATATCGTCGAGCTGCGCCATGCCGGCTTCCTGTTCTGACCAGCCGTTTTGCGCATTACGCATGGCTTCGTATTTGTCGGACAGGTGCGTGACGATGTGCATGCGGGTCGGGTTGAGCCAGACGAAAAACGGTTTGTTGTCCTGTTTTGCCTTGTCGATGAAGGAAAAGGCCTTGTCGCGAATCTCCTCGTCGATGGTTTTCATGCGCTCCGGATAGAGCGTGCCGGCGTCTTCGATTTTCTGTTTGCCGACCTTGCCCCAGCGCGGCATGACGGTCGTGTCGTCGGTGGTGGTGGCCCAGCTGTGGACCATGTTGCGCGGGCCCACAGTGGCAAGCAGGTCTTGCGGATAGTTGGGGTGCGCCGGGTCTTCCATGGCGTCGAGGTGATAGAGGTAACCGAAAAACTCATCGAAGCCATGCACCGTGGGCAGGAACTCATTCAAGTCGCCCAGGTGATTCTTGCCAAACTGGCCGGTGGAGTAACCCATGGCCTTGAGGGTGGTGGCGATGGTCACGGCTTCGGCGGGAATGCCGATGGGCGACCCGGCCTGGCCGACCGTGGTCATGCCGGTGCGGATCGGCAGTTCACCGGTGATGAAGTTGGCACGCCCGGCGGTGCAACTGGCCTCGGCGTAATAGTCGGTGAAGCGCATGCCCTCATTGGCGAGCTGATCGAGATGGGGGGTTCGGCCGGCCATCATGCCCTGGTTGTAGACACCGATATTGGACCAGCCAATATCGTCACCCATGATGACCACGATGTTGGGCGCCGTTTTGTCGGCGGCTTGTGCAATGACGGGTAGAGCCATTGCAGACAGCAGTATCGGTAAAGCGAACAGTGAGGATAATGGTGTCCGGTTCATGTCGAGATCCTGTGTACTGACGTGAGTACTTTTGAGCAGTCCCCCGACCACCCTGAATTGGGATCCCCCGCGGATGAGCGTAGGTATGAATTGTGAAATATCCAGAAATAAATTGTGGTGTTTCAGGAGGCTTACACCGCTTTGAGAGGGGGTTCGTCGACGAATTTCCGGGAAACCCAATGAGGGCATCTTCGATTCAAAGTCCCGATCACGCCCCCCGCTTGATGGGGGGCGTGGCGGCGAGCAGGGCCCGCCGCTGGGATGGCGCTTTTATTTACCGACAGTAGCGGCCAGCAGCGGCGCCATCTGTTCGTCGGTCAACGCGGCGTGGACTTCCATGCTCATGAGGTCATTCCACTCCAGCACCCATTGCTGAATCGGCACCCCATCACTGGCTTCGGCAATGCCAAAGCCGGCCGAACCACCCACCGCATGCCAGCGTCCCTTCATGGTGACGCCCGCGGGTGGAGCGCCGCCGGTCTTGAGAAAACGCTCGATGGCGGCATTGCGGTTGTCGGGGCTGATCGACCAACTGACTATGAATAACATCGGCCACCTCCTGTTGCGGATTGGCACCGGTTTGCCGGGGTGGACCTGGTTGGCGCCGGGGACCAGGGTCGCACTGGGGGTTTCCAGTTCCGTCCTGGCTGGTGTGCAACGAGAACTCCCATGTGAAGGCATAGCAGTGGGCAGCGTTTCGCGTACGACCACTGATCCTGTTCCGTGGACTGTTCAAGGGCAGGGCTGAACGCCTGTTTCACCAACGAAACATGGGCAGCGGACGCCACGGAGAGCGGAAGAACTGGCGGGCAGAGCGCTTGATCAGCATCGCGTGAAACCCGTGATCGGGAAAGGTCGATTGCACGGTTTTGATGAACGCTCGTGGCAGGCCGAAACGGACCCGGCCGAGGGATACATCAATCAGGTCGGCCTTGCGGAAAGCCTCGACCGTTGTCGCATGCGCCGACCGATAGGGGCGCACCTTGTGGTGTTCGAGAATCAGCGCACTCACGTGTTCTTTCAGGTCTGAGCGTTGCGTGGTGTCCAGGTATTCACTGGCAAGGCGAATCGAGGGCGGCAGGTAATCGAGGGTGTTATCGGTCCAGATACCCAGGTCATGAAACGCCGCCGCGATCTGCACCGCGTCGCACGGCAGGCCTTGAAGGCCGCTGATCGCGCAATAGAAATTCAGTACCCGATAGACGTGATTGCGATAGCCCTGCAGGTCGGTGCCAATCGCCAGCGCGAACTCGGTGAGTATCTCGTCGGTGAGGGGGAATTCGAGAACGGGGTTCATCATGTGTCCCGCAACAGGTCATTGGCGTTGAGCAGCTCGTAGGCGATTTCCGGGCGTTTTTCCATGGCGCGGCGAATCGCCGTCGGGATTGAGGCGCGGGTCTTGCGGCACAGTCCCGGCAGTTCGCCAACCTGGATGCCGATACCGCGCATGGTGCGCACTTCGTTGAAACCCGGGGCGATGTCCACGCGAATGCCCAATTGCTCGAACATCCGTCGTTTCATGTGCTCAAGGTCGGTCAGGCTCTGCAGGTTTTCCAGGCGGTCGATCAGGCGTTTCTCTTCCGTGCGGGTCAGAAACAGGATGCGCAGGTCCGCTCCCGGTGTTTCCAGCAACGGGTCGCGCCCGCAGTCGCAGACGCCGGGCGGGCAGGGTTGGCGGATCGGAGCAGAGGTGGTCATGGGGCTCAATCATAGAGCGACCGGATCGGGTTTGCCCATAGGGTTCTGAACGGTTGCAGGGGGGGGCGTTCGCGTTGGCGAAAGGATCAATGTCACCGGCGACGCCCGGCCCGTCAGGGCGTCAGCGCGGTGCGTTGCAAAAAAGGCATTATGCTGGCCCCCAAGTGTTACGCCGGTCGCCAGAATCGCTTTATTTTCAGGCGGTTAGGTGGAGTGTAAATGCGCAATATTCGGATCGCGCTGATTTCGTTCGGCGTTGCAGGTCTTGCAGTGACTGCCCAGGCCAGGGAACTGATGCCCAATGATCGTTACATGTGCAGTTGGGGCGCGGGTACGGCGGCAAGAGCCCAGGAACTCAAATTGGCAGGTGTTTCGCTGTATGCCGCGCGGCAAAAGATCCATACGTACAAGTTTTCCAAGTCGTGGATGCGCATGATGGCCATGGGCATCACCGAGCAAACCTACGACAGTCCCACCCGGATCAAACCCGAGGCGGTGCGCCAGAGTTTTTACAACGACTGCGTGAAGTACAAGCTGGCACGCAAATGACGGGGGGAGTAGGCTTCTGTCGGCTCGGGCGTCTGGTTTTTCAGTGGGGTCTATATTGAAGGGCCGGGTCCGTAGCAGGTAAGGCAGTGACCCCGAACAAGCGATAACCCTGTGGCGAGGGAGCTCGCTCCCGTTGGACTGCGAAGCAGTCCCTCTCTTTTCATGGAACAGGGGGACGCTGCGCGACCCAGCGGGACGGTGCGGGGTTCCGACAAGCTCCCTCGCCACAGGTTGGTATGAATGACTGGTATGAGGCCGCAAGGCCGTTTTTTCTGATTCACCTGAACGTACATCAACGACATTCAAATCAGGAGATCATCATGACCCAGCTCGACAAAGTGCTGTACACCGCCAAAACCCACACGACGGGTGGCCGCGACGGCGCCTCCCGCAGTGCTGACGGCATTCTTGATATCAAGCTCTCGTCTCCCGGCGCCGGTGGCGGTGGCACCAACCCCGAGCAACTGTTTGCCGCCGGTTGGTCAGCCTGTTTCATCGGCGCGATGGGCGTCGCGGCCAAGGAACTGAAGGTTGCCCTGCCCAAGGACGTGGCCGTCGATGCCGAAGTCGACCTGGGCACCAATGAAGGTGGCTACCTTCTGCAGGCGCGGCTGAACGTCAGCCTGCCGGGACTGGATCGCGAGACCGCGCAGAAACTCATGGACACCGGGCACAAGTACTGCCCCTATTCAAAAGCCACGCGCAATAACATCAACGTCACGCTCAAGCTGGTCTGAATTGAAAAAGGGCCTTGGCGAGTGCAAGGCCAAAAAAAACGGCGCCTCCGTTGACTGGGGGCGCCGTTTTTTCATGAAGCGTCACGAACTAGACCACCGCTCCGAACAAGCGCCCCACCAGTGCGGTCACCCCCATGGCCAGAGCACCCCAAAAGGTCACCCGCCAGGCGCCGATCAAGACCCTGGCACCGCCAGCCCTGGCGGCAATGGCCCCCAGGGCGGCAAGGAACACCAGGGACATGAGCGCTATCCATAAGCCCACGCTGTGCTCCGGCGCGACAAAGGTCACGGCCAGCGGCAAGGCGGCACCCGACACAAAGCTGGCGGCCGAGGCCAGGGCTGCCTGCACGGGTTTGGCGGTCAGGGTCTCGCTGATGCCCAGTTCGTCTCGAGCGTGAGAGCCCAACGCATCATGGGCCATCAACTGGTCGGCCACTTGGTGGGCCAATTCCGGCGAAACGCCTCGATGCATGTAAATGTTGGCGAGTTCGATGTGCTCCGCTTTCGGGTCGCTGGCCAGTTCTGCCCGTTCGCGCGACAAGTCCGCCTGTTCGGTATCGGCCTGGGAGTGCACGGAGATGTATTCACCGGCGGCCATCGACATGGCACCGGCCATCAAGCCCGCCATCCCGGTCACCAGCAGGGTGGAATGGCTGGCGCTGGCGGCCGCGACGCCGATCAGCAGGCTGGCGGTGGAGACAATCCCGTCGTTGGCCCCCAGCACGGCGGCGCGAAGCCAGCCAATTCGATCACTTCGGTGGGACTCGGTATGCCGGTGCATGAATTTCATCGTTGGGAGGACTCACTGTCAGGAGAGGGATCAATACGCAGGGCAGGGCTTCGACCCGTCGCTTCACCGCGTTTCAATCTGCGCCTGCCGTTTGCCGCCGACAATCGATATTTCCTTGAACTGCTCACCGTCGCGCAACACAAACAAGGCGTCCATCCCGCGTTCTTGAGCGAGTCGCGGGCCTTCGATTTCACCCAGCACCATCAGGGCCGTGGCCCAGGCGTCGGCGAGCATGCAGCTGTTGGCAACCACGGTGACGGCGGCGAGCGGGTTGCTTAGCGGGGCTCCGGTCGCCGGGTTCATGGTATGAGCATAGGACCTGCCCGCCACATCGACCCAGTGCCGATAGTCCCCCGAAGTGGCGATGGCCGCGTCGCCAAGTTCCATCACCCCCATCACTTCGCGCACGCCCCGGTTGGGTTTTTCAAGCGCCACGATCCATGACTGGCCCCCGGGTTTGACGCCCCGGGCGCGCATCTCGCCATCGATGCCTACCAGGTAATGGGTGATGCCCCAGCCTTCGAGGCAACGCGCCAGTTCATCGACGCCGAAGCCTTTGGCGATGCCGTTCAGGTCGAGGGTCAGCGGTGCGCGTTTGCGGACTTGATTGTGTTGCGGATCCACCTCCAGCGCGGCACTGGCCGAGGTGCGCACCGGTGGCAACGGCGCATCGAGGGCTGGCGGCGTGACGACCGGCTCGCCGGGGCCGAATCCCCAGGCTTGCACCAGGTCACCGACGGCGATATCAAAGGCTCCCCCTGATTGCTGAGCAACGCGAAGTGCCGTGGACAGCACCGTGGCCAGCTCCTTGGGGACAGCGACCCATTGCTGTTCGGGCGCGGCATTGAGGCGATTGAGGTCGGAGTCTGGCTTCCAGGTGGACATTTGCTGGTCCACCCGGCTCACGGCGCGCGCCAGGCTGTGACTGATGGCCTCGGTCGACAAATCTGGCTCCGCATAGAAAAGCGCGGTGTAACGGCTGCCCATGGTTTCGCCGTTGAGGCTGTAGCGTTGCAGCTCAGTAGACATCTTCAAGGTAGCGTCCTTGTGCCTTGAGCGTCAGCACGCTCAGGTTGAGGGGGGCCAATACTTCATCCAGGGCGTGCATCACGCCTTTGGCCATCTCGCGACTGCCACACACCAGGACCTGGGCGCCTTTTTCAATCAGGCGGCGCAAGGCCAGCGCATCGCTGATCAACCGGTCTTGCACGTAGCTGCGATCCTGAACCTGAGAGAACGCTGCCCGCAAGCGGGTGAGGCGACGGTCCGCCAGGTAGCTGTTGAGCTCCGGCTCGTAGAGAAAGTCCGACGCAGGGTGGCGTCCACCCCAGTACAGGTGCATTGGATGGCGGGCCTTGTTGTTGCGGATAAAACCGGCCAACGGCCCGATACCGGTGCCGGCGCCGATCAGGATCACCGGCTGTTTGCCCGAGGCCGGGCGAAAATGCGGATTGGGCTGGATGAAGGCTTCGATCGGGGCGCCCTCGGGCAGCTCATGGAGGAAGCCGGAACACGCGCCGCCTTCATGTTTGCGTACACAGATTTCCAGTGCGCCGTCGTCCGAGTTGCTGGCCAGGGAGTAGAACCGCGGCTCGGCACTTCCCGGCGGCACGACGCCCACCAGGTCGCCGGCCTCGAAGCACGGCAGCTCGCCCACGGCCTTGAAGCGCAGAACGTGGGTCGGTGCGTTGACCTGTTGCCCGTAGGCAATGCGTTCCACCAGTTGCAATTGATGGGTGCGCGGCCGGTCGGGGGTGTGATTCAGCACCAACTCCTGGCCCATGACAGCGCCCAGTTTCTGGCCCCAACGGCTGAATTCCTGGGAGGACTGGCGGTTGATGGTCTCCAGCGCCAGCAACGGTGTGCCGCCGGCCTGCTGCATCGCCGCGTCAACCTGATGAGCGAACTGACAGAACCGGGCAAATTGGCGATCACCAAAGCCCAGTACGGCAAACGGCAGGCCAGGCTTGAGGCCGCCCTTGCCCAGGCGTGTCAGAAACTGCGAGGCCGAAGCCGGTGCGTCGCCGTCTCCTTGGGTGGCGGTCAGGATGAACAGCTGGCGGGCATGCCCCAGGTTGTTCGAATAACTGTTCATTGGCGCGCTGTGCACTTTGTGTCCGGCGGCGTGCAAGGTGTCGTGCAGGGTCTTGGCAAAGCCCCAGGTGCTGTTGGTTTCAGTGCCGACCAGAATCACGCTGTCGGCCGAATGGGCGGGGCTGTTGTGGCGGATGTTCGGGCCAGCCTTGCGGCGGCGCCACCACAACACAATCCCGGTAACGCTCATCAGGGGTACGCTCAGGGCACAGACCCCGAGTATCAGGCCCAGCCACCAGAGACCCTGCCCGGTGTGCCATTGGTAGATCAGTTCGTAGAGCGCGCGCATCGAGTCATGGGCTTGATAGGACAGCAGGGCGCCGTTGCCTTGATCGACGTAACCGTCCCCCTGGGCCGTGCGCAGGGAAAACACGTCCTTCGGGTTGCCAGGGCTGGGGTAGACCAGTTCGCGCAGGTCGTTGAGGTCGACGTTGCGCAAGGCCGGCAGGTTGGCCACCGGCATGGCCGGACCGGCGCTGACATGGGCCGGGAAGGCCGGTTCAACCGTGCTGCCGTCCGGAATCAGACCGAAGGTGGTGGCGCACAGGAACGTACCGCTCAGCGCCGAGAGCATCAGGCCCACGAGTACAAGACGCCCGACTTCGGCATGCCAGCGCTGACTGAAGTTGCCACGTATGGGCCGCAAAAGGTTACGCCAGCCGCCCAGGCGACGGGCCAGCAACAGCGCCCCGGACACCGACAGCATCAGCATGAACAAGGCACCTGCACCGGCCACACCGTGCCCCGGCGTGCCGAGGAACAGTGAGCGGTGCAGGTCTTTCATCCAGCGTGAAAAGGCCGAGGGCTGGTAGGGCGCAAGGCCCTGGCCGGTCAGGGGATCGACCGTTTCGGCGCCGGCCTGGCCGTTCTGGTTGTAGTAGACGATCACGGTCCCGGACGCGCTGCGTTGGATCTGCTCCACGCCGGAGAAATGGCTGGCAACGCGCCCGGCCAGTTGTCCGACGTTGAGTTGACCGCTGGCGATCGGCGCCTGATGCAGTCGCTCCAGGGCCGGGTCGACCGACAGCATGGCGCCGCTGATGGCCAGAATCATGACCAGCAGGGCGGCGATCAGGCCGGGTATCGAATGGAGCTGGCGAAGCATGTTCAGCCTCCGGATAGGTCGGGTACTACAGATCGTAAGTAAAGGACTGGACGTAGGTACTGCCGGCTGCCGGCTTGCCGGCGCCTTTGGAGGTCAGCGGGACACTGACATCGGCGCGAGACTCGCGCTTGTCTTCGACGGCGCCGTCAATCCGGATCTGGTAACCGGCGTCGATCAAGGTATCCGCCAGCTCAACGCTGACTTTGAGCGTGCGTCCGCTGCCGACGCTGGCGCCGCTGACGCCGTCAAACTCGCTCGGGTTCATGCCACTGCCGCGGGCCCAATCGCCCAGGTGCTTGTAGTACTTGGCCTTCTTGCCGGCGACCCAGAGGGTTTTCTGGTACTGGCCATTGGCATCGGTGACATAGATCGCCAGGTAGGCGTCGTTGCCGCCGTAGTCCTTGAGTTGCGTAGTCAGCGTGACTTCCCGGGCCTGGGCGAGGCCCGGCAGGGCAATGGCGCCGGCGAGGCAGGTGGCTGCAATGATCTTTTTCATGGGAATGTCCTGTTGATCGTCTGGTCGAGAGCCTGAACCTGATTGCTGACAGCAACCTGAAACCCGGGAATTAATCCTCGGCAGCTCGTCATTCGGTGATGGGCCGAGCGAGGTAGTCTCCGGCATCGCCGTCGTCCTTGAAGCGGATCTCCAGCTTGCGCAAATGCAGGGAGGCCGGCGCGTAACTGGCTTCGATCGCGTTGCCCTTGCGATCCAGGCCCCTGATTTCGTAACAGCCGTCGTCGACCTTGATCCGTTGCACGCTCCAGCCATATTGCTGTTGAACCTGCTGGCGCAGCGTTTCGCGCGGCTGCCAGTCGGACACCGGGTCGCTGCAGTCTTCGTCGGCCAGCACATAACCACTGAGCGACAGGCTCAGCAGCACAGCACTGGCCATAAAACCTGATTTCATGATCTGTCTCCTGCCATGGTCGGCGTCTGTGGCATACCCTAAAGTGCAATCCTGACAACCAGCTGAATCTTCAGATTCACGTCAGGTACGGCGATTAAGGTGCTATACGTCAACCATCACAGGAGGTGCCAGATGCGGGTTTTATTGGTCGAGGATGCGCCGGGGCTGGGGGATGCGGTGCGCGAGCAGATCGCCGACGATGGCCACGCCGTGGACTGGGTGCAGCGCCTTGAGCATGCGCGCAACAGTGTGCGCAGCACGCCTTATGACTTGATCCTCCTCGACCTGATGCTGCCCGACGGTCGCGGGCTGGACTTTTTGCGCCAGCAGCGCGCAGCCGGGGATGTGACCCCGGTGATCATCCTGACGGCCCAGGATCAGATCTCCGACCGCATCGCCGGTCTCAATGCCGGGGCCGACGACTACCTGGTCAAGCCATTCGATCTGTTCGAGCTGTCTGCCCGTGTGGCGGCGGTGGCCCGGCGTTACAGCGGCAATCCCAATCCGCAAATCAGATTGGGCGACCTGCAGGTGGACGTCAGTGCGCGCACGGTGCAGCGAGCAGGCGTGACCGTGGACCTGACGGCGCGTGAATGGGCATTGTTCGAGGCCTTCGTCCAGCGCCCCAGTGCGCTGTTGTCCAAGTCGCAACTCGAAGAGCGGCTCTATGCCTTTGGCGCTGAAATCGAGAGCAACACCATCGAGGTCTACATCAGTCGACTGCGCAAGAAGCTCGGCCGTGACCTGATTGAAACCGTGCGCGGCATGGGTTATCGGCTGATGTCCGCATGAAGTCTTCCAGTCTGCAGAAACGTCTGGGCATCGGCCTGACGCTGGGCATGACCCTGCTCTGGCTGGGGGCGACGGTGGGTACATGGCTGGTGGTGCAGCATGAGTTGAACGAGGCGTTCGACAGCGCCCTGGAAGAAACCGCGCAACGCATCCTGCCGCTGGCCGTGCTGGAAATCAGCAACCGCGAAGAGCCCCGCGATGCCCAGCATGTCGCCCCGCTCAAAACCCACAAGGAATACCTGACGTACCTGGTACGCAATGGTGAGGGGCAGATTCTGATGCAGTCCCATGACGCCAACCCGGACATCTTCAGCAAGCACCCGGCGGAAGGTTTCACGACCACGGAAAAGTACCGTTTGTACGGGGCCAGTGCGTTGCGAGAAACGGTGTTCATCGAGATCGCCGAACCCCTGGGCCATCGCCGTGAAGCGGCGCGGGAAGCCTTGTTTGCCCTGTTGCTGCCGCTGTCGGCATTGATCCCGGTCAGCCTGTTGGGCATCTGGTTGTTTGTGCGCATCAGCCTGCGCAGCGTAATAGCCTATCGGCGGGCCGTGGAGGCTCGCGGGGTCGGCGATCTGTCGCCGATCAAGGTGGCGCGCCTGCCGGCGGAAATCGATCCGTTGGCCGAAGCGGTCAATCATTTGCTGGAGCGTTTTCGCAAGGCCCTGGAGGCCGAGCGCAGCTTTACCGCCAACAGTGCCCATGAACTGCGCACGCCGCTGGCGGCGACGCTCGCGCAGATTCAGCGCTTGCGCCACGAAGCGCCAGAAGGCCCGCTGCGGGTGAGGGCGGCGAAGATCGAAAAATCATTGCGCGAGTTGGCGCGGCTTTCCGAAAAACTCATGCAACTGGCCAAGGCCGAGGGGGGCGGGCTGTTGTCTGAAACACCGCAGGATCTGATTCCGCTGCTGGCCCATGTGGTCGATGAGTGGAACCACAGCAGCGGGGGCCGGGTCGAGTTGCGGCTTCCAGCGAAGGCCAGCGTGTATTCGGCCATCGACCCGGATGCCTTCGGCGTCCTGTTGCGCAACCTGATCGAGAACGCACTGAAGTACGGCGCGGCGGATCTGCCAGTCGAAGTGAGCTTGTCCGAATCGGCGCTCTTGCGGGTGATCAATGGTGGCCCGGCTGTGCCGGAACCGGTGTTGCAGCGCCTGACCGAGCGATTTGTGCGGGGCAACAGCGAGGCCAGCGGCTCAGGGTTGGGGCTGGCAATTGCCAGGACCATTGTCGACGGGGTCAACGCCAGAATGCTGCTGGTCTCGCCTGCGACGGGCCGGCCGGATGGTTTTGAAGTGTGCGTCTGGTTGCCAGTGGTGGCGACGCTCGAAGGTTGAGTTTGAGAGGCGCCATTATCCCTGTGCGGCGGCGTCATTCCTGTGCAATCCGACAACAGTGTATGTCCGCAAACCCGCTATTTAGGGGCGTGGTAAACGCTTAGCATCGTCTCTACCCGGTGAACCAAAGGCGTCGGTAGCCCTTGGTTCGCAGGTACAAGCAAGCAAACCTTGAACGAGACGGTGAATATCATGAACTTGGCAAAAGTAGCGATTTTTCTTGCTCTTGGCGGCCTTGGCGCGCCGGCCTTTGCGGGGGAAGCCCCGACAACGACCACACCTGTCGAACGCTACACCTACTCAACGGAACTGGACATCCACAAGGTCATTACCGTGGCCGATATTCCCAATGAGTGCGGACCGGTATCGGCGCAAATGATTTACGAGGACTCCAGCGGTCAACGCCACGTGCTGCAGTATCAAGTGATGGGCACTGGGTGTTCGAACGGTTGAGTGGGCTGCAGACGGTGGAGGGTCGACACTCCATTGCGACGGCACTAGCGAACCCGATGCTCTGACTGGCTGGCGATTTTCTCATCGGCTGCCAACAAGTTGGGGATGTGATTTTTCAGAAACTCCAGCCAGGTCTTTATTTTTGCGTCCACGAATTTTCGTGACGGGTAGATGGCAAACAAACTCAACTCTTCAAAATGATAGTCCGGCAGAACACGCACCAGGGTGCCCGCCCTGAGGCCGGCGACCGCGGAGGCTATGGGTTGAACCCCGATACCCATTCCGCTGGTGAGGGCGACCGTCATGGCATCCGCAGTGTTGACGTGAAAGGACGACTCCGGCGTATTGATCGTCTCCATGCCTTCGGGCCCCTCGAACACCCAGTTTTCAACCGGCATCACTGTGTTGACGATTCTCAGGCAGTCATGGGCATGCAACGCACCCGGCGAGTCGGGCGTTCCGCGTTTCTTCAGGTAGGCCGGCGAGGCGCAGAGAATGCTGTAAGTCGTGCCAAGCCGCTGAGCGACAAATCCCGAATCGGGCAGATCCCGCGCCAACACAATCGACATGTCATAGCCTTCTTCGAGCAAATCCGGCAGCCGATTGGTCAGGGTCAGATCGAACATGACCGAGGGATGTATTTCCCTGTACCGGGCGATGGCGTCGATCACGTAGTGATTGCCGATGGCTGACACCGCGTGAATTTTCAGCCTGCCCTTGGGATCGATTTGCGCGGTACCGGCTTCCTCTTCGGCTTCACGGATCTCTTCGAGGATTTTTTCGCAGCGCTGCAGATAGCGCACCCCGGCTTCGGTCAGCGCCAGGCGGCGGGTCGTGCGGTTGATCAGGCGGGTGCGCAGCCTGGCCTCCAGGCTGGAAACCGCTTTGGAAACGTTCGTCGTGGTGGTGTCCAACAACTGCGCCGCCGCCGTAAAGCTGCCGCTCTGGGCGACAGCCGTAAAGAAGCGCATGGTCTGGAAAACATCCATCGTTTCACCTCACAGGATCATAAAAAGGGGCGGCCCAATACAGGACCGCCCCTTGTCGTGTGTTACTTCATGCGCGGGATGAATCCGGGTACGCCGGTTTCCACCACCGAATTGAAGCGTATCCGCGTCGTAATATCCTGACGGATTTCATGCATGGCCCGGTGGGGCAGGGTCGCAATATCAAAGTTCTCGCGAATATGGCTCAGTGTTGCAGAGGTGGTCAGAAAAGCGACGCCGCGCTGCACCGACCAGGCCAGTGCCACTTGCGCCGGGCTCTTTTGCAAGCGTCGGGCGATGCCGGTAATGACCTCGTCTTCCAGCACGTTCGGTTCCATGCCATGGCCCAGTGGCGCAAACGCCAGGACGATGATTCCGTGAGCCTGACAGAATTCGAGCAGCTCCCATTCGGGCAGATAAGGGTGGGACTCGACCTGCACCACGGCGGGTTTGATCCGCGCCTGGGCCACGATCTCTTTTAGGGCTTGCAGGGTGATATCGGACAAACCGATGGACTTGCACCGGCCTTCATCCACCAGACGCTCCATTGCCCGCCAGGTCTCTATCAGCGTCACGCCCCCGTCGTAAATGATATGCCCGAATGGATCTCGCGGGTCCTGGTCGTCGCCGGGTTGAAAGGCAAAGGGTGTATGGATGAGGTAGCAGTCGATGTAGTCGACTTGCA
Source organism: Pseudomonas sp. TE12234 (assembly GCF_054061835.1). Taxonomy (NCBI): domain Bacteria; kingdom Pseudomonadati; phylum Pseudomonadota; class Gammaproteobacteria; order Pseudomonadales; family Pseudomonadaceae; genus Pseudomonas; species Pseudomonas sp. TE12234. The sequence goes on along the minus strand of NZ_JBSSEP010000018.1, from coordinate 45,892 downwards.
AGCGTCGGCAGCTCGCCTCGAACGCCGGCAGCACCCGCTCCGGACGGTGGTTGGTGTTCCACAGTTTGGTGGTGATGAACAGGTCTTCGCGCTGGGCCTTGCCTGTCTCCAGGAACGCCTTGAACGCCGCGCCGACCATTTCTTCATTGCGATAGCGTTCTGCGCAATCGAAATGACGAAAGCCTGTTTCCAGCGCGTGTTTGATCGCTTGGGTGGTTACGCTCAGATCCTTGAACAACGTACCGAAGCCAACGGCCGGCATGTCGCCGCAACCGTTTACCAGGGGAAATCGGGTTTCGCGAAGCGCATCGAAAATGGGTTCGTAAGACATGTTTCTACTCCAGTGCCCGCTCGTGTAAATGTTCATGAGTGCGCTTTTGCACTACTGGTACGAAGGTTTCTGTTCGTCGCGAGAGGCCACCCGTTGCTCGAACACGCCGACGGAATTACCGCCGAGGGCGACAAACAAACGCACGGTGTCGAGGTATTGCGCGGTCTTCACCCGGATCTGGCCCAGCAGCGCCTGTTCGTAGGCACGTTCGGCCTCCAGCACCTGGAGGATGCTGTTCTCGCCTTGCGCGTAGGCTTGCTGGTTCAGGCGGAAACTGGTCTCGGCTGCCCGCAGCGCGTCGTCCTGCGCGAGGTTTTCCTCGGCGTCGTGGTTGATGGCCTGCAAGGTGTCCGCGACCTGGCCGAACGAAGTGATGACGGTCTGTTGGTAACCGGCGAGCGTTGCCTTGTAGCCGTCGATGGCCGCCTGACGTTCAGCCTTGAGCGTGCCGCCATCAAAGATCGGGCCGGCGATGCCTGCGGCGAAGCCCCAGAGCGCCGCACCGCCATTGCCGGAAGCGGCCTGAGCAAGCGTTGCGGACAGCGTGACATGGGGGTAGAGGTTGGCGGTTGCGACGCCAACGGCGGCATTGGCCATGTGCAGCTCGGCCTCCGCTTGCAGGATGTCCGGCCGGTCATGGGCCATCTCCGAAGGCAAACTGACGGGCACGTTGGACGGCAAGGCGAACTCGGCAAGATCGAAGTCCGGCGCGATCCAGTCAGCCGGACCTTTGCCGGTCAGGACCGACAGTGCGTGGCGCGCCGAATCGCGCTGCTGGGCGAGGGGTGGCAACAGCGTACGGTCCTGAGCGAGCCGGGTTTCGGCCAGCGACACATCGATTTGTGTGGTGCTGCCATTGGCGTGGGCCATGCGTACCAGTTCGAGGTTCTTGGCGTCATTGGCCAGCAGCTTCTCGACCGCACGCATCTGCGCGTTGGCCGAGGCCACCAGCAACGCCTGGCTGGCGACATCGCCGGTCAGGGTCAGGTAGGCCGCTTCGTAGCGATGCTTCTGCAGATCGGTGAAGGCTTGCTGTTCTTCGACCTGGCGTTTGTTACCGCCGAATACGTCGAGGTCGAAGCCCACTCGCGGGCCAATCGCATAAAAGTTGGAGATCGAAGGGTCCTTGGCATTGTGCGTCCGTGCGCGGCCAGCCTGGGCACCGAAATCGACTTGCGGATACAGCGCGCCTTCCGCCGCGGCGACGGAGGAGGCGGCCTGGCGGATCGTCGCGTCGGCGGCGACCAGTTCAAGGTTGCCGTCGATGGCCCGGCGCACCACCTGATCGAGTTTTGGCGAGCGAAAGGCTGACCACCACTCACCACCAACTTTTTTGCCCAGTTCGATGCGCTGTTCACCGGGCTTGTTGCCGCCCTGGCCAAGACGCTGTTCGGCTTGTTGGTCATAGTGCTGCGAGGTGCTGGCGTCAGGGGATTTGAAGTCAGGGCCGGCGGTGCAGGCGGACAGGAAGATCAGGGTCGACAGCGCACTGATTTTCGTTGGGAACAGATGACGGGATTTCATTTGGCACACTCCACGAAAACTAGTTGGTCGAAACGGGTTTGCGAAGAAAGACAACCAGTGGGCTCACCACCAGCATCACCACCATCAAAATCTTGAACTGGTCGAGCACGGCGATGAACGCGGCCTGGCCGGTGATCATTTCGTTGAGCCCCGCCAGCGCCGGCAAGGGGGCCGACACCAGCGAATGCGCGGCGGCGCGAAACGGAGTCAGGTTGCTGGCCAGCGCCATGTGCATCGCCTGGGTATTGTTGAAGAAGTACAACTGCACGACCGCAACGCCCAGGGTGCTGCCATAAGCGCGCATCAGATTGAAAAAACCGGTGCCTTCCGGGCGAAACTTGGGGTCGAGGGTGTTGAACGCCACTTTGCTGATCGATGGCATCAAGATGCCCAGGCCAATACCCTGGATCGCCCCGGCAATCGCCACCGGCGTCCAGTCCATCAACGGCGAATAACCGAGCATCATCCAGTTGGCGTACGCCACCAGTGCAACGCCCGCCGCAACGAACAGGCGTTGGTCGTATCGATCGGAGTAACGGCTCATCAGGATGAATGACCCGACTAGACCCGCACCGCGCGGCAGCGTCATCAAGCCTGTGGTGACGGGCGGATAGCCCAGGATCTCGTCCAGCATCGGCGAGGTCAGCGCCATGGTCGATAACAGCACGAAGCCAAGGGCGAAAAAGATCACCGTCGACAGCACGAAGTTGCGGTCCCTGAGCAGGCTCTTGTTGATGAAATGCACCTTTGTGGTCAGTACGTGCACGACAAACAGGTACATCCCCAGCACAAAGGCCACCGCTTCGATCCATATCTCGGTCGAGGCAAACCAGTCCAGACGCTCACCCCGGTCGAGGAGCATTTGCAGGCCGATCATGCTCAGGGTGAAGGTGCCGAAGCCGAAGAAGTCATACGGCGGTTTGGTCTCGGCCTTTTTTTCGGCAAGCAGTAGCGCCACCACCAGAAAAATGAACACCGACAGCGGAACACTGGCGTAGAACATCGAGCGCCAGCCGTGATATTCGCTGAGCCAACCGCCGACCGTCGGGCCGGTGGCAATGCCCAGGAGCACAACGGCGGTGAACACCGCGCCAAATTTCGGCCGCCGTGCCGGTGGCAGCGTCTCCAGGGAAATCCCCATGGAGAGCGGCCCCAGTACGCCGCTGGCGATGCCCTGAACAATCCGCGCACCGACGAACTCCAGCGGGGTGGTCGCGGCCGTGGCGAGCAGCAGGCCCACGATGAACAGGACGATCGCGGCTTGATAGACGAGCTTCAAGCCAAAGCGCCCGGCAAGCCATTGCGCAAGCGGCAGGGTGATGGCGCTGGCACCGAGGTAGGCGGTGAATATCCACCCGGCCTGGTCGTCGGTCATCGACACGCTGCCCTGGATAAACCGCAGTGCCGAGTTCGGCAACGGCAGGTTCGCCGACTGCATATAGGTCGCCAGCAACGCGGCGAACCTGAGCGAGCGCGCACCACCGTCCTGCGGGGTAGCAATCGCGTTGGCGTTCATCAGGAGTTACCTGCGGTCAACAGTGCTTTAAGCGGTTGCCACCATGGCGTGCTGTGGCCCGTGTCGACCTTGACCGTGGCGCTGGTGCCGGAATACAGCGGCAGGTCGGGGTTCACTTCGTCCAGCTCGAGACGAACCGGGACCCGCTGGACAACCTTGACCCAGTTACCGGTGGCATTTTCCGGCGGCAGCAGGGCGAAGTCCGATCCGGCGCCAGGGCTCATGCTGGTGACGTGGGCCTTGAACAGGTGATCGGGGTAGGTATCGATGCGGATGGTCGCTTCCTGGCCGGGGCGCATGTGGGTGACTTCCGTTTCGCGGAAGTTGGCTTCAACCCAGATCTCGTGGGCGGAGATCAGCGCAAACGCCGGGGCACCGTTGTTGACGAAGTTGCCGACCTGGAGATCGTCGACCTTGGCGACGATGCCATCATCCGGCGCGTACACCGTGGCATACGAGAGGTACAGCTGCGCCTCGTCGAGCTGCGCCTTGGCCTCACGAACGGTCGGGTGACTGTCGGCATCGATATTGGGGTTGCCGTTCAAGGCGACAACCGTGCTGGCGATCTGTTGTTCGATGGAGGCAATGCGCTGGCGTGCGACTTTGACGTCGGTATCGGCGCGTTCGTAAATGGCACGGGAGACGAACTCAGAGGCCACCAGCGCCTTCTTGCGGGCAAACTCTCGCTGATCGAAATCAGCCGATTCTTTGGCCGATTGCAATTCAGCCTGCTGTTGCCGATAGCTGGCCTTGAGCCCGTCGATGCGCAGCCGCGCCACGCTCAGCTGTGCTTCGGCACGGTTGACGGCAATCTGGAAGGGCTTGGGGTCGATCCGGAACAGCACCTGGCCCTTGTGAACCGGCTGGTTGTCCTCGACCGCGATTTCGATCACTTGCCCGGAAACACGAGCATTGATCGAGGACTTCGCTACCCGGGCGTAGGCGTTGTCGGTCGAAACGATGGGTTGACCCGCCATGTAGTGGGCGTAGCCCACCACGGCGAAGAGGGCAGGTACGCCCATCATCAGCCATGGCCGCAATTTTTCCTTGAGCGGTTTCCTGGCCGGTCCTGGGTGTTCAATGGCTTGCGAAGCCGGGATGTCGAACTGTTTAGTCATGATCGAATACACCTTTAACCGGGAATCGGGCGGCCGGCAGCAAGAAGCGCCTGGGGCCCTGACGTTGATAATTGCCGTTAGAAAGCCAACCGGTGGGCAGTGGGGAGGGTGGCTCCGCTGCCGCTGTTTCGTCGCCGCAATACCCGGTTCGAGCCTCGCTTCAACAAACCTGACACCGAGGAACTTTTGGTTCCTTAATTTTGTGCGATGGTGTAAGAATATCCCTGCACTCACCTTCATTCAAGGATTTTGTACAACATGGCACAAAATAAAGTTCCAGAGGGCAAAGGCCGGGGCCGGCCTCGCGCCTACGACCCGCAGACAGCGCTGCAGCAAGCGCTTGGTGTGTTCTGGAGCACCGGCTATTCCGGCGCTTCTCTAGATAGCATCGCCACGGCGGCGGGCATGAATCGCCCCAGCCTGTATGCGGCTTTCGGTGACAAACACGCGATATACCTCAAGGCGCTCGAGCAGTATTGGGAGTTCGCCGTGGCGTCCATGCATGAGGCGTTGACGGACCCGGCGCTGCCCTTGCGCGAGGCGCTGACGCGGCTTTATGAGGGGCAGTTGTCGATTTACTTTTCGGGCGAGGGCCAGCCCCGTGGCTGCTTCGCCATCGGCACGGCGACAACCGAAGCGGTGGAGGACGCGGAAATACGCGACATTCTTTCCGATCGAATCAACAGGCTCGATGCCGACCTGGAAACGCGTCTGCGTCTGGCCATTGATTGCGGCGAATTGAAAAGCGATGTCGATGTGGCGGCCCTGGCGGTACTGGCCTCATCGCTGCTGCACAGCATTTCGATTCGTGCCCGGGCGGGCAAATCCCGCGAAGAGTTGACGGCGCTCGCACGCAATGCGGTCGGTGTGATCTGCGGTGGCTGAACGACTCGAAGATATTCTGGCCGAGCAGCTTGCGGTGATTTTCTGCGGGATTAATCCAGGTGTGATGGCCGCCGCCCAAGGGCATCATTTTGCCGGTCGCGGCAATCGCTTCTGGCGCACCCTCCATCTTGCCGGTTTCACGCCCCAGGAGTTGCGTGCAGAAAACGACCGAACGATCCTGCAGTATCAGTGTGGATTGACAGCTGTGGTCGAACGGCCAACGGCGCGAGCGGATCAGTTGTCGATGCATGAGTTCACCGCAGCCGCTGCGGCTTTCGAGGAGAAAATCACCCGCTACGCGCCGCGTTTTGTCGCGTTTCTCGGCAAGGCGGCGTATTGCGCGTTATCCGGCCAACGGGACGTTGCGTGGGGCCTCCAGCCCCGGACCTTCGGTAATGCTTCGGTGTGGGTCCTGCCCAATCCCAGTGGGCGCAATCGCGCATTCACCCTTGAGCAACTGGTGGACGCGTATCGCCAGCTCAATGACGCAGTCGGCGTGGACCGGGTTTCGGCGTTTCAGGGCTGACGATCGGCCAGTTCTTCCAGCAGGTCGGAGGATGGCGCGAAGAACAGGCCTCCAGTGACTGCCGTGCTGAAATCCAGCAAACGGTCATGGTTGCCTGCGGGTCTGCCGGCAAACATGTTTTCGAGCATCTGTTCGAGGGGGTCGGGCGAGCGCGCATAGCCGATGAAGTAAGTGCCGAATTCTCCCGCACCAGGCTCGCACCTGACTGGCACGCTCACGGCCCGGCACCAATGTTGCAACGATGACGATCGCGCTGCTGGAAATTGGCTTGCAGATGGATTGAGGCTCGGGGGATGGGTTGTCCGTTGGCATTGACGTAGGCGTGGGCGGTTCCGTGAGCAGCGGGGCAGGGTTGAGAGACATGGGCAAAGATTAGCGGTGAGTCCGCCATCGAGGCGGAGGGCAAACGTTAAACCGATGAAAATCTGTGCGTCGGTTTTCCGCCATCCTCAATGTCAGTGTTCAGGCGCGGCATGAACCGGCTCGCATTGCATGGATTTTGGTCTGTATGGACGTAGCGGTTTTGAAAAAAAACGGCTGATTTGCACCGAAGTTGGATCCACATCGACAGCTGTAACTGCCGGAAATCTTGAAGTTTGTTTTCAAAGCCAGCGCTAACTTTCGAAAAGATAACGATAAAGTTATTTGAGAGCGTTTCCTGTTCCAACCTAATACCCAAGTCACCACTGAGAATGGGAAAACAGTGCATTTGATGCAGGTCAGTGTTGATTGGTTTGTCGGTATTTTGACGCCATTCTGCGCTGATTTTTATTTTTTTTTATTATCGTGACGAGCTATTGACGTGCTGGCTATGTGCTTATACGCTCAATTTACGCTGATGGAAAAGTCCTCTACTCAACAAACAATTCACCTCTGCGCAGGGAGGCTGTGCTATGCGACCAACACTTGTCATTAAATCCGTTTTGATTCTGATGCTCGCTAATGGTGCGGTTGCTTTTAATGCGCAGGCGTCGACTTTTTTCAATGAATTTAATCGCATGAACAATTCATGCGATGCATTAAGGTCGCAAGCGGGGAATGCGCTGGAAGAGCCTTCCGGTAGCGAGCTACTTACGCTTGGAAACGGCCTGGGTGTGCCTTCACTGGTCACCGATGTCTACTTCGATGGCGCTCAATCGGCGAAATTCAGCAGCGTCGTACATCACTCCGGCTCTACGGAAAGTGTCAATGTTCCTGCTTGCGACGGATTAATGGCGGGGACCACCAATGATCAGGTAATGGTTGATCTTAAAAGCCAGGTTACCGAGTTGACGGGAATAACCAATCAGCCGAAAGCTGTCCCGCTTTCTGCAGTGGCCTGGCTGTTCTCTTCGGCGTTATTTGGTTTCATTATGGTAGCCAACCGTCGGAAAGTTTAACTAGTGCCTGGGTTCGTTTAGGCGCCAGTTGATTTTTTAAACAAATATTTTTCCTGGTCGATATGTGTTTTTCCTTGTTTTTCTATCGGGGGATGGCGTCGATTAGTTGAGTTGTAATAGATGCACTGGGGGCGGTGTTCAGGCAAATGGATTTTGATGGTGGCCTGAATGAAATTAATTTGACGCGCTAACTAGAGGGTCGATTGCAAGGATTCAAGTCGCTGTAAAATAACAAAAATTTCTCTGGCTGAGGTAGTGCCGAATGAAATTGACCAACGACAAGCCCGAAGCGATTACAGTCTCGTGTTTTTTTTGGCATGAAGGGGGAGATAGTGATTTAGCTCCGCTTTTGTGTGAAACTCCTGACAAGGCTACTTAGGCGGAGGGATCCCGATGTTGCGTTTAATGCTACCTGCGCTCTGCGCGCTGGCTGTTTGGCCCAGCATTTCCAGTGCCAACGAAAAAGACGCGGCTTACCTGCTCAATCCGGGAGATGTCATCCATGTCTCCGTTTGGGGCGAGGCCAACATGGATCAAGACGTCACCGTACTTCCCGATGGCAGGGCCTGCATCAAACTGGTGAAATGCATCCAGGTGGCAGGGCTTGAAACCGCCGCCGCCGAATCGGCCATCGCCGCCAAACTCGTCAAATACATTCCGGATCCCGACGTCAGCGTCAGCATCAAGGACCCAAAAGGCTATCTCTTCTACTTGCAGGGCAAGGTACTAAAGCCCGGGCCAGCGCAGATGACCGGCCCAACCACCGTGCTGCAAGCCTTGAGCATGTCGGGTGGGTTGGACAAGTTTGCGGATAAGGATGGCATCAAGGTTATTCGAAACAACGGAACTACCCAAAAGTTATTGCCCGTTCACTACAGTGACTTGATCTCCGGGCGTGACATGTCCACCAACTTTGAACTTCAGGCCGGCGATACGTTGGTCGTGCCTTGATTTTGCGTGAGGTATCGGGGCTTAGCCTGCTTATGCTGCGAACAACTGGAGCTGCGACGGCATTATTGTTTTTGCCGTATTCGGGGGTGGCCTGTGCGGCCACCTGGCAATCGACGGTAGCCGTGCCGACGACTGTCGAACACGATAGTAATCCCCTGCTCGTCGGGAACAACAAAAAGGCCGTGACCCGTACGATCATCGCTCCCGATGCGACGATCGTGGGAACGTCCGACCGGGATCAGTTGAACATCGGTCTGGGAGTGAACGTCGTGCATTCATCTGACACCTCCGTCGTTCGGGATCGTGAAGACCCCAACCTGCGGTTGGGCTGGCAGCGTGACACCGAAACCGGTGCGTACGGGCTGACGGCGAGCTATGTCGAGAGTTCGACGCTCTCCAGTACCGTTCAGGAAACCGGCGTGATCGCCCCCGACGGCACCCAGAAGCAATCCACGGTGGGGGGCAACTGGCGTAGCGCGCTGAGCGACCGGACGACGTTGGCCGACGAGGCCGAATACACGGACGTCAGATATGACATTAATTCCCTGACCAGCTATGACGAGCTGTCGAACCGAGTGAGCCTGAGCTATGCCTGGAGCGATCGTCTCGAGCTGTTCACGCGTTTTGGCGCCAGGCGCTACGAGCCGACGTCCGGCTCCGGTGTTGCCTCTTCAAACAGCTATACGCCCACCGCAGGTTTCAACTTCAAGATCTCCGAAAATCTCGAAGGGTCGGCGTACGCGGGCGTCAACCAGGTCTCGGGTACGAACAGCAATCCGACGGGGCAGGGCGGGTTCAACCTGCATTATGCCGGCGAGCGCTTTGACACGACATTCGACGCCAGTCGCAGCACGATCGCCAACGGTGATGGCGGCTTCGTCGAGAGTGACAATCTGCGGGCTACATGGAGTTATTCCGTCGATGAGTTGATTCGTACCGGTATCGATACCTCATGGCAAAAAACCACAGGAGTGTCAGCCAGCACCCTTAAAAATTTCAATACCTGGGTCAGTCGTGATCTCTCGCCTTTTTGGGTTGCGCGCCTATCCTTCTCCTACAAGCAACGCCTGCAAAGCGGTTTTGCCGATGCCAGTGCCAACGTCGTGGGGTTAACCCTGACCTATAGTTACCCCGAACTCTGAAATTCAGCTGTGTGAGAACTATGGCCTCTGAATACGAAATGTCGGTTAACGATTACATCGCGATAGTCAAGCATCATGCCGTATTGGTGGTGGTGAGTATCGCTGTGATATTCGCGGTAAGCGTCATGGTGGCGATGGCCATACCCCCCGTCTATCAGTCCTCCGGCACGATCCTGGTCGAGTCCCAGCAGATTTCGCCCGACCTGGTGGCGGCAAACAACAACACGTTTGCCGACGAGCGTATTGAGGTCATTCGCCAGCGCGTGATGACCCGTGAGCACCTGGAAGCGATCATCGACAAATACAATCTCTTTGCTTCGGAGAGCCGTCGGCTAAGCATTACCGAGAAAATCGATGAGATGCGTAACTCGATTACCGTTTCCCTGGTCAGTGCTGCCGTCAAGGGGCGCGGAGAGGTCACCATCGCGTTTCGCCTGGCTTTTGAACACAAGCAGCCGGAGGTCGCGAACGAGGTCGCCAAGGAACTGGTGAGGCTGTTTCTGGATGAAAACATCAAGCAGCGTACCGAGCGAGCCAGTGAGACGACCGAGTTCCTGACCCAGGAGGCCGACAAGCTCAGGGTTGAACTGGAAACCCTGGAGAACCGCCTGGCGGACTTCAAGCAGGCCCACAGCAACGCGCTGCCCGAGCACCAGGAATTGCGCATGAACATGTTGTCGCGCGCCGAGACCGAACTTAAAGAGGTCGATCGCGACTACAAGGCAGCCCGCGAGGAGTTGCGCTTCAACGAGCTGGAAGTTTCCGCAGCCAGTGCCGGCGTAGCGAGCAAACCCGGAGCGTCGGGTACGGCGGCTGATCAACAGCAGGATTTGCCCAGCCTCAAGGCGGAGTACGCCCGGTTGTTGTCGCTGTATACGGAAGCCCACCCCGATGTGCGCGCCGTCAAACGCAAAATTGCCGCGCTCGAGTCTGCCAATGGCGGGAATAGCGGTGCAATGACGTCGGTCAGCATGGATGTTGCCAAGGCTCAGGCGCGGGTCGCGGCATCCGAAGCACGGATCAGCTCTCTGGCCGATCAGAAGAAGGAAATCCTCGCCAAAATCAATGCCTATGAGGCGCAGATTCTTGAGACGCCGCAAGTCGAGCGCGGGCTGGTCACACTGATGCGCGACCATGACAACGCGCGCAAGAAGTACGAGGAAATCCGCACCAAGGAAATGGGGGCGAAAATCTCCGAGAGCCTGGAGCAGGAAAACAAGGCCGAGCGTTTTGTGCTTCTCGAGGCGCCGTTGATGCCCGAGAAACCGGTCAGGCCCAATCGTAAAAAAGTCGTTGCCATGGGCTTTGTACTTGCCCCGGTCGGCACTGGCGCACTGGTGATGCTGCTGGAAATGTTGAACCAGCGCGTGCGCGGTGTGGAGGCGCTGACAAGCGTGTTGGGTAAACGCGTATTGGGTACCATCCCCTATATTCACACCAAGGCAGAACTTGCACGCCGCAAGCGTTGGCGCCAGTTTCTGATCCTCGGTGGAGTCGTGCTGATCGCCGTCCTTCTGGTGCTCGTGCACTTGTTCTACATGCCTCTGGACCTACTGGTGTTTAAGGCTCTGGCACGGTTTGAATAAGGAATACAGCCATGGAAATAATCAAGCCAGCGAGCGATAAAGGGGAGCCACAGGCTTCGTCGAGTCTCGTGACTACCTCGAGCGGACAGCCTGCCCCAGCCCCCACGCTCAATGCCCTCAGTTATGTGCAAACCAAGGTCGTTCCGCTACGGGCCGACCACCTTGAGCGTCACCGCATCGTGGCCTACAACAAGAACTCCCCCATGGGCGGGGCGTTCGATTTGCTGCGTACGCAGGTTCTCAAAGCCATGGAGGAAAATGGTTGGCGTACGCTGGCCATCACCTCGCCGACACCGGACTCCGGTAAAACGGTATTGGCGATCAATCTGGCGATGAGTATTGCGCATCACACCACCAAGACGGCGTTGCTGGTGGACTTCGATTTGCGTCGACCGAGGGTGGGTGCCTGCCTGGGCCTGCCGATGGAAAAGTCGCTCAATGAATTGCTGGCCGATGAAGCCGAACTGCAAGAAGTGCTGGTCAATCCGACATTGCCGCGTTTTGTGGTCTTGCCAACACGGGAACCGATCCCGCTGTCCACCGAAGTGCTGTCTTCGCCCGCGGTCAGTCATTTGATTACCGACCTTCGCGATCGCTACAACTCGCGTATCGTGATTTTCGACTTGCCACCGGTGTTGAGCTCCGATGATGTGATCACGGTCTTGCCTAAATTCGATTGCGTCCTGCTCGTGGTCGCCAATGGAATGAACAGCAAGAAAGAGATCGAGGAAAGCCTGCATCACCTGGGCTCGGCCAACCTCATTGGTACGGTGCTGAACAAGGCCGAACCCCAAAACCGCTCTTACTACTAGAACGTCAGTCTCGGGCGCTCGGCGTTTATCGCCAGCGCCTGCTGTTAATGCCAGGGGTGCTTCTGCTCCCACTTCCAGGCGTGCGTCACTATTTGCTCAAGCGAGGCAAACCGCGGCTGCCATCCCAGTAATGCCTGGGCCCGGCGTGGGTCGGCCACCAGGCGTGGCGGGTCTCCGGCGCGGCGTGGCGCGTCGCTCACGCAGATGTCCTGGCCAGTGACCTGGCGTACGGTGTCTATGACTTGCTGCACCGAGAAACCTTGACCATTGCCAAGGTTGAACGCCGTGCTGGCACCCCCTTCCAGAAGATAGTCCACGGCGAGTGCGTGAGCGGCGACGAGATCTGCAACGTGTACATAGTCGCGAATGCAGGTGCCATCGGGTGTGTCGTAATCACGGCCAAACACCGTGATCGATGGGCGCCGGCCCGAGGCCGCTTGCAGGATCAATGGCAGCAGGTGGGTTTCAGGTTCATGGCGTTCGCCCAACTGGCCTTCGGGGTCTGCTCCAGCGGCATTGAAGTAACGCAGGCAGACCGATTTGAGCCCGTATGCGCGGTCGAAATCTTCAAGCATCTGCTCCACCATCCACTTGCTGCGCCCATAAGGGTTGATCGCGGCCTTGGGGTGTTGTTCGTCGATCGGCACGTACAACGGGTCGCCATAGACGGCGGCGGTCGAGGAGAAAACGAAGTGCTTGACCCCGGCACGGACCATGGCCTGAAGGAGCGTCAGGGTGGCGGCGAGGTTGTTTTGATAGTACTTGGCCGGTTCGGCGACAGACTCTCCCACTTGTATGAATGACGCGAAGTGAAACACGGCATCGAAGTGGTGCCCGGCAAACAGGGCGTCCAGCGCCCGTGCGTCGGCGATGTCCAGTTCGACCAGGCTCCCGCCCGTCAACGCGCTGCGATGGCCGGTTGAAAAGTTGTCTGCCACCACCAGTTCATGACCGGCGCCCAGCAGCTGCTTGACCATGTGCGAGCCGATATAGCCCGCGCCCCCCACCACCAAAAATTTCATCCTGATCTCCATTCTCCTGGAAACTGTTACTGAGCCATTGAGCTTGTGACATTGCCTGGCGTGGCGCCTTTTTTCAGAAACAGCCAGTTCGACGCCTGCACGCCGTCGAAGTTGATTGTATAGCGGCCATCTGCGTAGGTGGCGGGCAGCTTCTTGATTTGCCCTGGGGCGTCTTGAGAAAACAGGGTCAAGCCCTGTGGTGCCTGGATGGTCAGCGTGCCTTCCAGGGGCTCGACATAAAACGGTGTCTTGCCGTCATCCTGGGGGACGGCACGCGCGCCCAGTGAAATCAGTAGATCCTGCGAACGGCCCACAGGCATGTCGTCCAGACTTTGTACCACCACACTGGCGTTGGCGGTCTTCACGTTCACCTCGATCTTGCCAAGGGCGATCGACTTACCGCCGATCCAGCCGGTAGCGGCCTGGGTGCGCGGCGTATTGATGGTGTAGACGCCTTGTTTCCAGTTGCGCTTGAGCTCGCCGGTGTCTGTGGTGGCCTCGCTCGCGTTGGCGTCCAGCAGCGACTGATTGGGGTCGTGAAACACCTGGGCATCGCCCGGAATCGTACTCTGCTGCAACCAGGGCAACTCCGGTGTCGATGGCATCGCGATTTCCAGCTTGCCTTTCTCCATGGCGGTGCGCAGCAGTGCCGAGTTGGCCGCGCTGATCGACTGGTTGAACAGGGTGTCCGGCGTCGGTGCGAAGACGTAGGTTGTCCTGGCTGGTGCAACGTCGCCGCGGCGATACAGCAAGGCAGCGGCGGGCAGGGTGGCCAGCAGCGCCGGATCGTTGTAGGCATGCCAGTTGTCGGCCGTCATCCAGCCACCGGTCAACGGCTCCTGACTGTAGGCATATTGCATCAGCGCATCCCAGCCCTGGTGACTGGCAGTGCCCGCCATGTACAGCGGCAACGAATGGCGGTCAGGGGTCGGGAAGGGTTCGTTGTTCCACTCGGTGACCGTCAGTGGTTTGCCGACGACCTGGCCGGCGGCGATCCAGTTGACGATGCCTTCGCTGGTGAGCGGATTTTTTTCCAGTTGGCCAAGCCCCCCATAGCTATGGACGTCAATCACATCGCCGGCGGTCAGTGCCGGTAGCGAGTTCAGGCCGTTACCGCCCCAGCTGCTGGTCGTGGCAATGGGAACCTTCACACCGAGGGTGCGCAGGTACTGAATCATGTCGACGTTGAAGCGCTGCTCCAGGTCGTTGAGGAACAGCTTGGAGGGACCGGGCTCCCATGAGCGCCAGGTCTGGCTGGCAGACAGGTTGTGCTGCCGGGCAAAGGCCTCGGCCTCGGCCATGTAGACCTTGTTGTGCTTTGGCACCTTTTTGTCGGGCAACAGGGCATTGCCGTAGTGGTGAGTCACATCGTTTTCGTTGGTGATCAGTATGGCGGCGATCGCCGGATCGTCTTTGTAAGCGAGGCCGGTATAGGTGTTGACGTGGGTCAGGTAGCTTTCGGCAAAGCGCTTCATCGCTTGCTGGATAGTGCTGTTCACATAGGCATAGCCCTTGAGATCAGCGGTGTTCTTACTGTTTTTCGGCATTTCCTCGAAACCGAAGATATTGTCCTTGGCGCTAACGGCTCGCTCGACGTGCATATCGAGCCACACGTAAATGCCTTCGTCCTTGAGGCACTTGATCCACCAATCGATTTTCTTCAGCGATTCCGGGCTGAGTTGCTGGGTGTCCTGTATGACGTTGCCGTCGCCAAAGATGTTCGGAAAGACCCAGGGTGAGTCATGGTGATGCAGTCGCACGAGATTGAAGCCCAGTGCCGACAAGCGTTTGGCCTGCAGCTTGATGGCATCGTCAGGCGTGCGGTACAGCGCATAGGCGGAGAGGTTGGTGCCCCAAAAGCGCGCCGGGGTGCCGTCCGCGAACAGCAGCTGCTCGCCGGCAGCTTTGACGAAGCCACGCTTGCCCGCGGGCTTTTCCTGAGCGTTGAGAAAGGACAGGTCGACCGGTGAGGTTTTCCAGTCGAGCTTGTCTGTCGGCCAGTTCTTTGGCTGGTCCATTCCGAAGCGCTCGGAAGCGGTAGGGCCGAGCGTCACATCGCCCGAGACACTCAAGGTGGCGGTGAAATTCTGGCGACCGGGTTCGATCGAGTTCTTGTAGAAAAAAGCGCGTACCTGAGATTTATCACCCGGTTCAAAGTACACACTCTCCAGCGCAGGCTCGAAACGCATTTCGATGCGCCGCCCTTGTGCGTTGCCCCAGGACCAGCCGCGATTGTCGGGCAGCAAGGCAGGCTCGCCCATCTCACCCGGGAACAGGGCCGGGTCGAACCGGAAGACAATGCCGCCACCGATCACGTCCTGCTTCAGGCTGTGTGCGTCCACGGCAAAGTTCCAGGTCAGTTTCTGCCCGTCTTCTTTCTGGACCTGCGCGCTCAAATCGAAATCCAGCGCTTTGTTCTGCCCGGCCAGGGAATAACGATAGGGCCCGTCGACCTTGAACTGACCCGCCAGATACGTCCAGGCCCAGTTTTTGTCCCAGAAGGTCAACGCACTGACAAGGGCAGGGCTGCCACCGCGCACCAGCATCGGCAGACCACTTCGTTCATCGACGCTGGCGACCCAGTCCGAAGCCCAGATACGTAACGGCCAAAACGCAGAAAACAGCAGGAGCAGGAGCAGTATCTGGGGACGACGAAACAATGGGGCCATGGGTTCTACCGGAGTTGGAGGTGGGCGCTCGCTGTGACGGCTGGGGAGGTCTGTTTGAGCCTGCGTGCCATCTGAGCATAGGCGACGCCCAGACCGGCCACCGACCAATACACCACGGGGATTACCGTGATACTGCTGACAGTCACGATGGTGATCAGGATCCCGGCCAGTGTTGCCAGGAGCGCACGTCCGAGTCGGCGTGCCTCATTTTCCTTGTTGGGGAACGAACGCATCCCCTTGCGGATGCCGTGCAGAACGCAGACGAAGAACATGACGAAAAGTGCCAACCCGATCAGGCCGACCGACAGCGCCACGCCGATATAGGTGTTCACGATATCGATGATGCCCTGGCCCTGGATCAGGGACTGCATTTCCGGTGTGCTGCGATAATCGAAGGACCCCAGCCAGGGGTTGCGCTGGATGACGATCACGGCGTTGTCGATCAGCTGCTGCCGGTAGGTGATGTTTTCCACTTCCACCGTGCCAATGAACGGCAGCAGATCAAGCACTTTCTGCCCGCCCGGCACCACGGCCAGCAGGGGTAGGGCAAGCATGCCGGCCGCCCCCAGCAGCATCAGGCGCTTGAACGCTTTGCGGCCGGTGCTGATGAACGCCACGATCATTACCGCGGTGCCGATCCAGGGACCACGCGACAGTGGCGCGAACAGGCCGCCAGCGAGCAGGAGCGCGCCGAGGCTGCGTTGCAGTTTGCTGCGGACTTCCTCCTGCAAGTACAGATAAAAACCGATGGCGACACTGATGACGAAGCCCAGCGCGATGGCCTGGCCGGTGGTGACACTGGCGCGTAACGAGCCACCGCGGGTCAGGTAGCCGGACATCTCCCAGGGTACGCCCAAGGCACCGTTCAGCGCGCTGTAGAGCAGCCAGTTGCGGGTGTACTCGAAGAGGCCGATCAGTGACAGCAGCATGGCCGCCAGAACAAAGCCGAACAGGGCGTCCTTGAAGTCGCTGAGGTTGCGCAGTGCCCGGCTGGCCACGTAGTAAGGCAAAAAAACTTCGATGAACAGATACAGCGTTTGCCGCAACGTATCGGTGACGGTGGTTTCGCGCAGGTACAGCAGGCTCGTCAACAGGATGTTGGCGGCCAACAGTCTGTCCGGCCAGGTGCGTCCGAAAGGTACCGTGTCTGCTCGTCTGCGCAGGGCGAAAAAAGCCGGAAGCAATACGCACAGTGCCAGGAGGCGAACATGGTTCAGGCCGAAAAAATAATTGATCACGCCGAAGCCGGGGATCTCCACCGTGGCGGGGGGCATGAGGAACAGCAGAAAGAAAAAAAGCGCCACGGGATTGCGCTCGCGTTTACGGGCAACGGTCAGCACGATCGCGGCGACGCCCGCGTAAATCCAGAAGCTGTGCGAGAAGAACGCCAGTAACGTCAAGGCAAACCACAGATTGCGCCGACGCGTGAAATCACGGTCGGGAATCAGGTCTGCGGCGGGTCGGCGAGCCATGGCAAAAACGACGCCGGCGAGGACCAGAATGACGATTAACGCGCGAAAGTGCTCAGGCATGGTGGGTCGTTCTTATCTGATTGATGAGCGACGGCTAGTCGAATGGCAAAATGCGACTATAGTACCTTTCGTGCCATTGAGTCCGGGGTTGATGTTATGCCGTTAGCCGATTCATCGCCATCAGTCGGTCTTCGCAAGAAAGCGATATCTGCGGGGGTATGGAATATCGGGGCGCTCGTAACGTCCCAAGCGTTTCGCCTCGGCGGCAACCTGATCATGGCCCGCCTGCTCATGCCGGAAATGTTCGGCGTCATGATGATCGCCACCACGGTCTCCGTGGTTCTGCACCTGCTTTCCGATGTGGGGTTGCGTCAGAACATCATCCAGAGCCCACGTGGCGACGACCCGGTTTTTCTCAACACCGTGTGGACCGTGCAGATCGTTCGCGGGCTTATCCTGTTTGCCTCGACCCTGCTGATCGCGGGTGTCGCCTGGTTTGCTCAAGCCCTCAATCTGTGGGCGAACAATTCGACTTACGCCGCACCCGAGTTGCCACTGGTACTGGCCGTGACAGGTCTGCTGGCAATCATCTTTGGCTTGCAGTCGACGAAAGTCGATTTGGCCGTGCGCGCTTTCCAGCAGAAAAAAGTGGTCATCGCCGAGTTCGTGTCGCAGTTCGCCGGGCTGTTGGCGATGCTGGCCATCGGTTATTTCACCCGGTCCATCTGGTCACTGGTGGTGGCGGGCCTGGTCTCGGCGATCGTCAGCACGGCGATGGGGCACCTCTGGTTCGAGGGGCCGCCCAATCGTCTGAAGTGGGAGCGTGATGCGCTCAAGGAACTGGTCGTCTTCGGCCGCTGGATTTTGCTGTCGTCGGCACTGGGCGTATTGGCCTTGTACGGTGACCGCGTCTGGTTTGGCGGCAGCATGACGGCTGCCGAGCTGGGGGTCTACTCCATTGCCGTACTGATTTTGGGAGCACTGCAGCTGGGCATACAGAAGGTTTTCGGGGCCGTGGCATTGCCGGCCTTCAGCGAGGCCACCAGGACCCATGACACTGCACGTCTGCAGACGTTGTATTACCGCCTCAAGATGATGTTCGATCTACTCTGTCTGTTTTTCTGTGGCTTGTTCTGGACCGGCAGTCCACTGCTCATCCACGTCTTGTACGATGAGCGTTATGCCCAGGCTGGCGACATGATGGCGATCCTTTCACTGTCTTTTTTCACCATGCGCTATATGTTGGCTCATCAGGTCTGGATTGCCCTGGGGTTCACCAAGTACCAGGCCATGGACAACATCATTCGGGTGGTCTCGCTGTGGGTGCTGCTGCCTTTGCTGCTGGCCATCGGCGGGGTCAAATACGCGATCTGGGGTGCCGCGCTGCACACATTCCCTACGCTTATCCTGGTTTTCTATGTCAACTATCGTCTGGGGATGCTGGATCTCAAGCGTGAACTGATCGTGCTGCCCATGCTGGTCGTGGGGGCCTTGTGCGGAGAGTTGTTGACGAGCCTTGCCAAGTGGCTTTGATTTGAACTATCTCTGTTATTACCGGTTCCGTGGGGGAGTCAATGCGGGTTGCTCACAAAAATCGTGACGTTGACGTTTAGTTGAAATTTCCAACGCAACCTGGCTGTCGTGGAGCTTTGAATCGTGAAAGAAACTGATTTGAAAACCTCTGTGATGGGGCGCAGAGATTTCCTCCAGGCATGTGCCCTGTTGAGCCTCGGAGGGCTTGTGTTTGGCGTCTCCGAAGTCGTTGCCCGGCCTACTCCTGTCAAATCCGAGTTTGTTGTCATCAACGGATGGGTGCTGCCTGCCCAGCATTTTCGGCAAACACAAGCATGATAAAAGATTACCGGACGCAAAAAGAACTGCGTGACCACTATGACGTCTGCATCATCGGTGGCGGGCCGGCCGGCATTACGCTGGCGTTGCGTCTGGCCGGTAACGGGCGGCATATCGTGCTTGTAGAGGGCGGTGGGCACGAGTATTCACCGGTTTCGCAGGAACTCTACCAGTGCCCGTCGACAGGCCTCGATGTCTACGCAGCGGAAACACGCCTGCGCTTTCTGGGCGGAACCTCCAATCACTGGGCCGGACGATGCCGCCCATTCGAGCGCTCGGACTTTGCCGTGGCCCCTCCCATACACTTGCCCGGCTGGCCCATCGCGTTTTCCGAGATCGAGCGCAATCTGGAGGCGGCCATGGACATTGTCGATCTTCCACCGCACTCCGGGTTCAAGGCGATCAATGCCAATCTGGATGGCGACGACTTTGTAGCCGATCGCTTCCTGCTCAGCCCACCGACGCGATTTGCACAGAAATATGCCAGGGAACTCAATGAAACCGAGGGCCTCGATGTATTCATCAACTGCAACTGCGTCGATCTTGAGTTCGATAGCAAGACCGGCCGCATCGAGACGATAGTCGTCTCCGATTACGAAATGCATCGGGAAAAAGTCAGGGCCAAACAATTCATTCTGGCCACCGGCGCGATCGAGAATGCCAGGCAGTTGCTCAACAGTGAGTCCCTGGCCGCTGGCGGTATCGTCAGCAAGGACGGTTTTGTCGGCAGATGCTTCATGGAGCATCTGAACGTGGACATGGGCACCTTCATCCTCAAGGACGGGCAGGGGACGGATGCCCGGCAGTACTTCACGACCGATGCCTTCGTGACGGAGCACGAGTCGGGTAAAGGAAACGTGACGGCCTCGCTGGTATCCGAAGTGAAAGCCTATGGGCGAACGGCGGCGATCAAGGATTTTTTCGAGAATCTCATCTGCGACATCGGGGCGGAGCACAAGATCGAGTTCATTACCCGGTTCGATTGCCCGGGGGATGGAGTGCTCGGCACATTGATCGAGCAATTCCCCAACCCCAATAGCCGCATCTCGTTACTTGACGAGCGGGATGCGTTGGGGATGAAAAAAATAAACGTTCACTGGGAGCTGACCCCGGCAGACAGAAATACCGTCAAGTCCATAGGGCTCGAAGTGGCCAAGTGTTTTGCCGATACGGGGCTGGGCTTTGTCAAACTGGAAGAGTGCGTTTATGACGTCGAATTGCCGCTGAAGGTCAATCCCCATGCCCACCACATGGGCACCACACGGATGGCGGCCTCGCCTGAATTTGGTGTGGTCGATGAAAACTGCAAGGTGTTCGGGGTCGAGAATCTTTACGTGGCGGGCAGCAGCGTCTTTGCGACGGGAGGCGCCTGCAACCCGACGATGCCGCTTCTGCAACTGGCGTTGAGGCTGGCGGACCATCTGAACCAGGAGATGGGCCCATCGATAGGAAGGTATTCCGGAACGGGAGAGTTTGTCGATTTTCCGAGTTGAAACTTAAAGAGGAGTCTACGCTTAGGGTAGTGGTAATAAAGATCAGGGTCGTCGAACTCTGGCACGGATGTATATCGCTGAATATTGAGGCTGACAGGATGATTGGTCTACTAAAACGCGCTATCGCTCACTACGCCAAGACAACAGGGCGTGGAACTTCACTCTATAAAAAGTTTTGTAAACCGGACGGGTATGAATGGGCTCAACACATGGGGCGCTGGGGAGGACTGCACTCCGTCGGTAAGGGGGCCTGGATCAACCTGGGGTGCAACATCACCGACCCCGCGATGCTTCGACTCGGCGACAACGTAGGATTGTCCGATTGCACGATATTCGGCCATGACGGCATCGTCCATGTCATCAATGCGCGTGACGGAACCAAGCTCGATTCTGTCGGCGGTGTCGATATCCGTGCCAATTCCTTTGTCGGCCATGGCGCGATCGTCATGCCGCGCGTAACGATTGGCCCGGACTCAGTGGTGGCCGCTGGCGCGGTGGTACTGAGAGACGTTCCGCCCGGGATGGTGGTCGGGGGTAATCCAGCCAGGGTTATCTGCACGATGGAAACCCTGGTGAAAAATATCAAGGAGCGTTGCGCCGAGTACCCCTGGATGAGCCTGATCGAGAATCGTGACGGGTTGTTCGACCCTGAGCTGGAACCGAAGCTGCAAGCCATGCGAGCCGAGTATTTCTTTGGCGAAGAACAACACAATGGTTAGTGCCGAACTTGATGTGTTGGTGGTTAATTACAATACAGCCACTTTATTGCAGCCGATGTTCAATGCGTTACGCCAATCAAATAACGCGGATCGCACGCGTTATTTGGTGGTGGACAATGCCTCTGCCGATAATTCACTGGAGTGTCTGGCCAATGTTTGTCCAGAGGCATTGCAAGTGGCCAATGACAGTAATGTCGGTTTTGGCCGGGCCAATAATCAATTGGTTGAACACCTTCAGGGCAAGTACGCGTTACTGCTCAATACCGACGCCTTCGTTGCGGCGGATACCCTGAACAAGACCCTCGAATACATGGAGGCGCACCCGGATTGCGGAATCCTGGGTGTTCGCCTGGTGGGCCGGGACGGGGATTTGCAACCCTCCTGCCGCTATTTTCCAACGCCATTGAATGTCTTCATGGCGCGTACGGGGCTTGAGCGTTTTTTCCCCGGGGTGAAGAAAGTCGATGACATGACCTGGGACCATAACTCGGTACGTGAGTGCGACTGGGTGCCCGGATGCTATTACCTGATTCGTCGAGAAGTCATCGATCAGGTTGGCCTGTTCGATCCACGCTACTTTCTCTACTACGAAGAAGTTGACCACTGCAAACGCGTCAAACAGGCCGGCTGGAAAGTGGTGTATTACCCGCATACCACGGTGGTGCACATCGGCGGCGAAAGTGCCAAATCCGTCGATGCACTCAACGCGGCCAGTCGACAGATACCCAAGCTGCAAATCGAAAGCGAGCTTTTGTACTTCCGCAAACATCACGGTTTGCTCGGGCTGGCCTGGCATATGTTGCTGGTGAGCCTGGGGGATCTGATCCTGGCGCTCAAGGCGCTGTTGAAGGGCCGAGGTCGAGCGGCCATCGGGGCGTGCTGGCAGCATGCCCGTGCTACCTGGGCGCTGCTGCGTGACACCCGACTCGCTAGCCAACCAACACGGTAGATCAATTCATGTTCGAAAACATACGTGCGGACTTGCGTGCATACGCGGGTGATTGGGCCGCTCAGGGATTCTGGGTGATGTTGGTCTACCGGTTTGGCCGCTGGCGCTACGGCGTGCGGCCAGCGCCATTACGCAAGGTGTTCTCCTTTATCTACAAAGTACTCTTCAAGTTTGTGCAGATCATCACGGGCATCGAATTGCCCTGTGAAGTCGTGGTCGGCCGCAACTTCGTCATCGATCACTTTGGCGGCATCGTCATCAGTGGATACGCGCAGTTCGGCGATGACTGCCGCATCCGCAACGGCGTGGTCGTCGGGCTGAAGAATGTGAAGGACCCGATTGCCCCGGTGTTCGGCAACAACGTGGACATCGGCACAGGCGCCAAGGTGTTGGGCAATATCCGCATTGGCAACAATGTGGTGATTGGTGCCAATGCGGTGGTGCTCACCGATGTGCCGGATAACTCGATTGCAGTGGGGGTGCCTGCGACGATCAAGACCAGGCAGAGCGCAGAAGCCAGGGAATTCACTTGAACGCCATGGCTAACGGCATAGGCGTGGTCGTGATCGGGCGCAATGAAGGCCTGCGGCTGGAGCGTTGCCTGGCGTCGCTGGCCGGCATGGCACAGCAGATTGTCTATGTCGATTCGGGCTCAACCGACGGTTCCGTGCAGTTGGCACAGAGGCTTGGCGTCGAGGTGGTCGAGCTGGACATGACGATTCCCTTTACTGCCGCGCGTGCGCGCAATGAAGGGTTCGCCTGCGTGAAGCGTCTGTTGCCCACCGTGCGATACGTGCAATTCGTCGATGGTGATTGCGAGGTCGTCGCGGGCTGGCTGAGCCGGGCACAGGCCTTTCTGGAGGCACAGCCCGAGGTGGCAGTGGTGTGCGGACGGCGTCGTGAACGTTTTCCGCAACGTTCGATTTACAACCTGATGTGTGATCTCGAATGGGATACGCCGGTGGGTGAGGCCAAGGCTTGCGGGGGCGATGCCCTGATGCGCGCCGATGCCTTTGCCGCGGTGTCCGGTTTTCGCCCGGATCTCATCGCCGGGGAAGAGCCTGAACTCTGTGTACGACTGCGCGCCAGGGGCTGGAAGGTCTGGCGCCTGGCAGACGAGATGACCTTGCACGATGCCGCCATGACCCGCTTCGGCCAGTGGTGGCGGCGCACCTTGCGCGGTGGCTATGCCTTTGCCGAGGGCGCGTTTCTGCATGGGGCGCCGCCGGAGCGACATTGGCGGCGCGAGTCTCGACGTGCCTGGTTCTGGGGGTTGTTGATCCCGCTGCTGACCTTGATCACCAGCCTGCTGATCGGATGGTCCGGGCTGCTTCTGCTGCTGGTCTATCCGTTGCAGGTCGTGCGTCTGGCGCGTCGGGGGGACGGAGCGTCTGGCAATAATTGGGTGCTGGCTTTCTTTCTTGTGCTGGGAAAATTTCCCGAGATGCTCGGGCAAGTCAAGTTTCTACTGAACAGATTCGGTGCCGGAAAGTCGGCTTTGATCGAATACAAGTGAGACTTCTATGAATAACTGGCTGGCACTGAAAAGCATGTTTTCCTTACATGCCGGGTATTCCCTCAGGGCAATGAAGAACAAGCTCAAGATGCTGGTTCTGGTGATCAAGAACCGCGCCGAGTTAAAGGTGTTTTTATCGCGCATGTCCAATGCCCTGGGCAAAACCGGTCTGGAACGGTTGGGCGGCGATTGCCTCGGTGTCGTTCACTGGCCCTATATCAGCAAAAGCTGGACCTCCCGGGATCGCCTTGGCGTATTGGCCTCGCACTACGAAGTGGTGACCAAAAGCTGCCCGCAATTACTGCTGTATGGGCGAGACGAAAGTCTGGTCTTGAGTGATCTATCGGATTTTTCGGCGGGTTGCTCGCTGGTTCTGGATCGCCCTGTATGGTTCATGCGCGAAGGAGAACTGGTGCTGAACCTGTTTCAGGAAGACTTGCGCATCGCCTCAATCGCCTTCACGTTGTGCATTGCAGAGGGTGAACTGTGCATCTTCATCGGCGCGGTGCAAGGGATACACAAAGGCATTGAAAGTGAGAAGTCCCTGGGCATTTACCGGGACCTGACCAAGGACTTCGAAGGTCTGCGCCCCAGAAGCTTTCTCATAGAAGTCATCAAGTACATTGCAACGAACATCGGTGCGGAAAAAATTTATGCCGTAGGGGATGGATACCGTCACCATCGCCATCCGTATTTTGGTGCTCACAAAGCTCAAGAATTGTTGGCCGATTATGATTCGATCTGGCTGGAACATGGAGCGATTCCCTCCCGGCGCGAAGATTTTTTCGAGATCCCCCTGGCCTCATCCAGGAAGCCGCTTGATGCCATCGCTTCAAAAAAACGCGCCATGTACCGTCGGCGTTACGAGCTGCTCGACAGCACTTTCACAAAAATAGATAACGTCTTGAAAGGCTGCTATGCCGCGCATTGACGCTCAAGGCGCCTGTACTACTGTGGAAGTGACTGCAGTAACCACCCATCGAAACGACAACTAAGCTTGGTCCCTATGCGTATCGCTTACTTCATCAATCAATACCCGAAGGTCAGCCACAGCTTTATTCGTCGCGAGATTCTGGCACTGGAACGCCAGGGCTTTGTCGTGCAGCGCGTTGCGTTGCGTGGCTGGGATGCCGACGAGTTGGTGGATGCCGAGGATGTGTCGGAACGCGATAAAACCCGTTATGTACTGCAAGACGGTGTCAAAGGCCTGTTATCGCCAGTGCTGCAGGTGCTGCGTGCCGAGCCGCGACGCTTTTTTTCAGCGCTGTGGCTGGCGTTACGCATGAGCCGGCGTGCCGATCGTGCCTGGCCTTACCACCTGGTCTATCTGTTCGAAGCGTGCCGCCTGCACACCTGGTTACAGGACTGCGACGCCGGGCATGTGCATGCGCATTTCGGCACTAACTCAACCGAGGTGGTGATGCTGGCCAACGCACTCGGCGGGCCGGCGTACAGTTTCACCGTGCATGGCCCGGAAGAGTTCGACAAACCACAGTTCATTCATTTGGGCGAGAAAGTCCGGCGTTCGGCTTTTGTTGCGGCGATCAGCGCCTATGGGCGCAGCCAACTGTTTCGCTGGGTGGATCATGCCCATTGGCCGAAAGTGAAAGTGGTGCATTGTGGCCTGGAGCAAGCGTTCCACAATGTCCCGGCGGTGGCTGTGCCGTCCGCGCCGCGCCTGGTGTGCGTGGGGCGCCTGTGTGAGCAGAAGGGCCAGCTGCTGTTGCTGGAAGCGGCCCGCATCCTCGCGGCACAAGGCGTGGCGTTCGAGTTGGTACTGGCGGGCGATGGCGAAATGCGCGGGCAGATCGAGGCATTGATCACCCAGTACGGTTTGCAGGCCCAGGTGCGAATTACCGGCTGGATCAGCAGCGAGCAGGTGCGCGCGGAAATCCTGGCGGCGCGGGCCATGGTCCTGCCCAGCTTCGCCGAGGGCTTGCCGGTGGTCATCATGGAAGCCATGGCCTTGCGCCGGCCCGTGCTGACGACCTATGTCGCCGGCATTCCCGAGCTGGTGCGTCAGGGCGAGAACGGCTGGCTGTTTCCCGCCGGCGACGTGGACGAATTGGCGGCGGCGCTGGCCGATTGCCTGGCGCAACCGGTCGAGGTCTTGCAACGCATGGGCGAGGCGGCTTATCAGCGGGTACTGGAGCGCCACGATATCGATACCGAAGCGGCCAAGCTGGCTGCCTTGTTCAGGGCGCACGCATGATGACCTTGTTTAACGGGCTGTTCAGCGCACTGTTGATCCTCATCGTCCTGCCGGTGCTGGTGCTGTTTGTCCAGGTGCTGCTGGCGTGCCTGCCGGCGCGGTCGCTGCCGCCGGCGAGAGGATCGCGCCCCAGGGTGGCGGTGCTGGTGCCGGCGCACAATGAGTCCTCGGTGATCGTCGCGACCTTGAACAGCATCCTGCCGCAATTGGCGCAAGGCGACCGCCTGTTGGTGGTCGCGGACAATTGCTCCGACGACACGACGGCGCTGGCGCGCGCGGCGGGCGCCGAAGTGGTCGAGCGCAGCAATCTGCAGCAGCGTGGCAAGGGCTATGCGCTGGACTTCGGGGTACGTCACCTGGCCAGCGCCGCGCCGGATGTCCTGATCATTGTCGATGCCGACTGCCAAGTGAGCGAAGGCTTTATCGAGCGGTTGGCCATCTGTTGCATCGACGCCGGGCGACCCGCCCAATCGCTGAACCTGATGCTTGCACCGGCGGGCTCCGGGTTGAAAGTGCAGATTGCCGAGTTCGCCTGGTGCGTGAAGAATCTGGTGCGTCCACGAGGCTGGGCGCGGATCGGGTTGCCCTGTCAGTTGATGGGCACGGGAATGGCATTCGCCTGGCGCGACCTGCCTTTGATCGAATTGGCCAGCGGCCACATCGTCGAAGATTTGAAGATGGGCCTGGATTTCTGTCGCAGTGGCAAGCCGCCGTTGTTTTGCCCCGATGCGCGGGTGACCAGTTATTTTCCGCGCAGTGAAGAGGGCCTGACGACCCAGCGCACGCGCTGGGAGCATGGCCATCTGGGCGTCATCCTGGGCGATACGCCAAAGTTGTTTATGGAATCGATTGGCAAGCGTAACGGCAGCCTGCTGGCCATGACCCTGGATCTGCTGGTGCCGCCGCTGGCCTTGTTGACCCTGGTCCTGGTGGCGGCATTCGTCCTTTCATGGCTGGTGTTTCTACTGGCCGGAATGTTGGCGCCGGCGTTGATTGCATCGGTCGGGGTCGCGCTGTTGGGGGTGACGATCCTGTTGGCGTGGAGCCAGTTCGGCCGGCAGATCATTGCCTTTTCGGCCCTGATGTACGCGCCGTTCTATGCCGTCAAAAAAATTCCCCTGTACATCGGCTTTCTGCTCAAGCGCCAGGTTGAATGGGTACGTTCCAAGCGAGACGACAACTGATGCGCACTTTGGCCTGGCTGCACAAATGGCAGACGATCATCCACAAACTCAGGGTGGTCAATGAGGGTGATGACGAACACGCGCTGATCGATGCGTTATCCCACCCTGAGACGGCGACCGTATTGGGGTTCGTCAACGCCCACGCCATGAACCTGGTGGCGGCCAACACCGCTTACTACGACTCGCTGTCGGCGGCTGACGTGTTGCTGCGCGACGGTTCCGGCATGGCCATTCTCTTGCGCAGACTCGGCCTGGCGCCGGGGCTGAACATGAACGGTACGGATTTCATCCCCAGACTGCTGGCCGCTTACAAGGGGCGGCGCGTGGCGTTCTGGGGCACTGAAGAGACGTATCTGCTCAATGCCGTGCGGCACTGCGAAGCGACGTATTCAGTGAACGTTGTTTCAGCTCACCACGGTTTTTCCGATGTGGACGCCTATATCGCGCTGGCCCGGGAGTTTCAGCCGGAGCTGGTGGTCCTCGGCATGGGCATGCCCAAGCAAGAAGCCGTTGCCGCAAGGCTCGCGAACAGTGGCGTGCCGTGTCTGATCGTCTGCGGTGGGGCGATTCTGGATTTTCTCGGCGGCAAAGTGAGTCGCGCCCCGCAATGGATGCGCCGTCTCGGTTGCGAGTGGGTGTTCAGGTTGATCAGTGAGCCGAAGCGACTGTTCACGCGCTATGTGGTGGGCAACCCGATGTTTCTGCTGCGCACATTGATTTTCCGGGAGCGCGCGGCGGCGACCTGACACGCGAGCGATCACCCTCGCCGCAAAAAGGCGCGGATAAAAACCGGGCCGTGGTGCCTCACCTGCCTTGCAAAACCCAGGCACAGCATCTTTACTCCTCGGGGGTAATATCGAATTGATGGCCTATTTTTTTGGGGGGCTTCTCCAGGATTGTTGCCGGAACTCTTGTCGGGCAGTCCTGACACCATGCAGGAAGAGGCGGGTAATCGGTCCTTCCTGTCGAGTCCGAATATCGTTACTTGCAAACTAATTCAACCTCTTCTCGACGTGTGCAAGTGAGCCAATGAAAGAAAATATAGCGGCACTGATACGCAAGCTAATTTCTCCTTCTTTACGATTCGAGATAAGAAAAGCGGTTTCCTGGTTGCGAGACATATTGAGTCGGGCCTGTTTCTGGCGCTGGGAAATCGTCAGATTCAAGCTACGGGAAAATAGCCCCTTCCACGTCATCTATGTCGGCAGGAAAGCCCAGCGCGAATTCGCGAAAGTGCTCATGGGAGCCGATTCCGCCGCCTCCGATACTCCACTGAAATCAGACTCGTCAAGCCAGGCGGTGCTGGTCAGTGAAATGCCGACCCCGGGCGCATTGTGTGTGCCTCAATATTTGAGTGCCGTTGTGCCGCTCAGCCGATCAATCGACGAGATCACCGCGCGATACAACACCGAACTACGGCGAAACCTGCGCAAGAACCGTCTGCGCTATCGCATGCAGCAGGCGTTGAACGACGACGAAATCGAGATCGCCGATCTGCAGATGCTGCAGCCCTACGCCAAGGCCAGGCATGGCGCAGCCGCCTCTCAGATCGAAACCCATGAAGTTCGACGGGTGGCGAAAAACGCCGGGCGTCTTGATCTGGTGCTGCTCGAAGACGAAGTGGTCGCCTGCCATCTGGGGTGCGTGATTACCCGCGCCGGCAAGCGCTACTGGAGCACCATCCGCTTTGGCTACCCTGAAACCGTGTATTCAGACGCCAAGAAACTGCGCGAAATAAACTCGATCACCACGTTCATGGCGCTGGAATGGGCGCTGGAAAACGGTTTTGACTATTACGACATCGGCACTTGCCTGGCGCGCCCGGACGATGGGCTTCTTGAATGGAAAAGAAGACGCGGCGGGGACGTCGATACCCTGGGTAACTACGGATATATGTTTGTAAGACTGCCCAAGACCGGTGCTGCGCAATTTCTCTGGGAGACCCCGCTGTTTGCTGTGGAAGGTAAAAAACTGACCCTTCATTTAGGGCTGCCCGACGGGCCGAGTGATGACGAGATCGCGAGCCGCTACCGTGAAATGGGTTTTGGTGGACTGTCCAAAATATATCTCCACTGTGCGCGCAAACCGCAAGAGTCAGTGCTCGAAACCCTGCGTGGCCGCTACAGCCATCTGAAGACTGCCCCAATCATGGAGTGCGTTATATCCGCCTGAATGGATTTCGGAATTAAACGAGTACAGCTTCAAGTGTCGGATATAAGCACTAATTCTGTATAAGCACATTAGAGTGGACGTTCATATGTCGGATATAGAAGCAGTGGCGAGTGGCGGTCCCGCGAAGTGGAGCCTGGCTGCCTATAAACACATGTTGAAGACGCGACTGACGCGAAAGCCTTCATTGTTGCTGCAAAATGTCGCCGTCAAGTCCTGGGAAATCGCCCCGGGCGAGACGGCCATCGCTCCACCCGCCTTTTACCTGCCCAACCAGCTGGAGCGCGTGACGGGTTGGGCCGGGGACCTCTTTTATCCCTTCGAACATCCCCGCCGCACAATGGAAGGTATCGGCCGTGTTGAACACGGACCTACCCGTGGCTACCTGCTCAAGGACGCCTGGCTGATTGATGGCGCGCTCTACAAGGGCAATGCCAAATCCTGGCTGTCGCCGCGATCGGGATGGTTGCCCAGGATTCGTGTGGAAAACGAAATTGACCGTGGAGCGCTGTATTGCACGGCGGGTGGCAATAAATGGTTCGGTTCCTGGTTGATGGATGATTGCATCACCTACCCATTGGCCTGCGAGGAAGGCGTGCCGGTGACCACGGCCACCTCGGACAAACTGGTCTCTACCTCCCGCCACGGCATCCTGCATGCCCCCGGGTATGAGGAGTGGCTGGGGATGAAGCCGGTTCGTTTACGCAATGCGTTTTTCCGTGAACTGGTGATTTTTGACGACCTCAGCCAGAACCGCCACAAGCACCTGCGCTTCCGGGAAATGGGTAACAAGTTGCTGTCCCACGTCAATGCCAGTTCTCACCCCGGAGTGTTCATTCTGCGCGGTGACAAGGGCGAGTTGCGCTTGTTGCGCAATGAACTGCAACTGGCGGAACGCCTGCGCGACCGCCGGGGCTTTCGCATCATCGATCCGGCCAAATCCGATGTACCGACCATTGTCGCGGCCTGCGCCGGGGCCAGAACCGTCGTGGGGATCGAGGGCAGTCATCTGATCCATGGCGTCAACGTCCTGCAGCCGGGTGGTTCGCTGCTGGTTCTGCAGCCGCCTAACCGGTTCCTCTGCTTTTTCAAATACCTGACGGATCGCGACCAGCAGAACTTCGGTTTCGTGGTGGGGACCGAAGAGGGCAATGGTTTCAGTATCGACGCCGATGAGGTCGAGCGAACCCTGGACCTGTTCCCGGCAACCGCTTAATGAGGCTGGCCAGCAAAGCTGGCCACGCCCATCGATAACAGCCCCCGAAACCCGAGATCGCCCCGGTCCTCAAATCCGGCTAATAGGCATGTTTGCCGGAGAAGGCCAGCACAGTGCGCGCCAGAATGGTGAAGTCGAGCCACAGCGACCAGTTGTTGATGTATTCGATGTCCGAATCAACCCGCCGGATCATCTGCTCGATATCCCTGGTTTCACCGCGAAAGCCCCGTACCTGAGCCAGGCCTGTGATGCCGGGCTTGATGTTGTGACGGGCAAAGTAGTCCGAGATGTCGGGCGAGTATTGCGCGTCGTGCGCAATAGCGTGCGGCCGCGGACCTACCAGCGACATTTCCCCCATCAAGACGTTGAACAACTGTGGCAGCTCATCCAGGCTGGTTTTGCGGATAAAGGCGCCCACCCTGGTTTTGCGTGGATCGTTCTTTTCAGCCTGCTTGACGACACCGTCATCCGGCTGATGGACAACCATGCTCCTGAATTTCCAGATCCGGAAGGAATCGCCACTCCAGCCCATGCGTTCCTGGCGAAAGAACACAGGCCCCGGACTGTCGAGCTTGATCGCAATGGCGACCAACGCCAGTACCGGCGCCGCCACTAACAGGATGAGGAAGGCCAGGACCTTGTCCTCGAGGTTCTTCATGAACAGTCGCATGCCCATCAATGGCGTTTCAGACAACGTCAGCACGGGAATCCCGGCAATTTCCCGAACGCTGTGATTGATCAGGCGCAGCGAGAAAATATCAGGCACCCAGTTAACGGAGATGTGCTTGTCGAACAGCTTCAGGTAAACGTCCTTGATCACGTGCGAACCATCCAGCGGTGTCACGAAATACACGGTACGGATGGAATGTTGCACAACCAACTCATCCAGGTCGGAGATATGGCCCAGGATCGTCAAGCGTTGTGCGCTCTTGGAGCCGTCCTTGCCTTGATCATCGCTGCCGCCGATCAACACGGAACCGACCACCCGTTCACCCAGCCAGGGGTTGTTGCTGATTTTCTGGTGCAGGAAGTTGGCCAGCTCGCCCGTGCCGATGATCAGCGCGTTTTCCCGTTGAGCGGGGTGAGCCAGGAATTTCTTCTGTAGCTCGCGGGTGGCCAGGTGCAACAGCAGTTGAGCGAAGTAGCCAATCACGAACAACTCGCCCACCAACAGGCGCGAATATTGTTCGCTGGTTTTGGTTAGAAAGGCCATGGCGACCAGAAAACAAAAAGCGGCGGTCCATGCCTTGAGCAGCTTGAAAGCTTTGACGGCGAACCCGACGTTGCTTCGGTAAATCGCATAATGGTCGTAGACGACGGCCAGGGCCCCAAGCAGTAGCAGGACCATGATGACATAGGCCTGCGAGATGTAGCCGATGTGATAGTTGATCAAATACCACGCGACGCCGGTCACGGCGAGACCATCGAGACCGGCCTGAATAACGATACTGGTGCTGCTTCTTCGCTGGAGTACGGAACGGCTAGTGTTAGGCTCAAATATCATATTTAGACCTCATTGCTGCCCCCCATCGCGCTGACTGATAACGCGACTCAGACCAAAACTGCCCTCGTTAGAGAGCGTTCGCGTGCGCGTCATCACAAGCATCCCCCGCTCGTGGTACGCCACCTTCCATCCCGATTGCAGACCTGGGGCAGAATGTGACAACGCGTGGTATCACTTTAGCAGTACGCTGGAATCCTTCACGGAATCGTCGCAGTTTTCTAACACTCATTTAAGCATCCGCCAGGCAGGGGATTGACGTTGCTTATCGGCCAGGCACGATGCCGACCACCGCCAAGGCGTGTGCTCGGGATTGACGGGGTTTTGCGGGGAGAGTCTGGGCGATCAGCGCCCGGTGCCGTTCGTCGAATGACCGGCGGAGGCGGGGGCCATGGCCCCCGTTGTAACATTTTCGTTTTTGCAAGCCGTTCTCAGTCGTTCATGCCGTCTTCAATGGCGATGCCTTGCGCACGCATTTGCTTGATCAGTTCAGCACGGGTGCCGGGCAGGTTGAGCATGGTCTTGGCACGCAACGCCGCCACTTCTTCGGCGCTGTAGGGCTGGTAATCATCCGGCGTGCTTTTGCCCGCCAGGCCGTCTTTGCGCATCAACCAGTTGAGCAAGTCCGCCAGCTGCGCATTGTTCAGCGCCGACTGCGACATGCCCGGCACACGCACCAGAAACTCGCGGCCACCGGGGACTTTCAGGAAGTTACCGACAAAGCCCGCCATGCGCGGCGTGTCATTGGCCGCCGAACCCATGCCGTTGCCCAGGTGACAGCCGGCACATTGCAACTGGTAGTTGACGCCGACGCTGTAACCGGCCTCGGCGATGGGCTTTTGCGGTTCTTCGTTGCCCGGCGCGTGACGCTGCGCCGGGTTGGGAATGGCGCGGGCATACACCTGTGGGGTGATCAGGAGGCAGGCCAGGCCCAGGGAAAGCAACATACGCATGACATGTACCTTTTGCGGGTGGCAGGTCTTAACAAAGAAAAAAAACAGCAGACACCAAAAGAAAAAACCGCCGATTGCCAGGCAACCGGCGGTAACGCGCGTGTCAGACCGCCACGCCGCGGATGATCGAAACGGTGCAGTGGTAGATGTGCGATTTGGCGGCCAGGCACCAGTTCACATCGTTGTTGTTGAACGGGCGATAGGCCGGTTCTTCACTGTCGTTACGGGTACAGGCGCACTGGGCGCAGCTTTGCTTACCGCAGCAGTCGTTGTACGAAATGATGTAGTCCTTGCCGTCGGCCGGGTTGCGGCAGGTGCCGATCCAGGTCACTTGCGAGGCTTCGGTACCCGGTGGGCAGGAGGTCACCGAACCACCACAGCAGCTGCACAGAAAGCCGTCGATGGAGCAGTAGCGCCAGTAGTCGCAGCTGTTCGGATCACCGGGGTCGCCGGCTTTCGGGTCGGTGGCGGCCAGTGCCTTGCTGGTGCGATCCAGTGGCAGCAGCAGGGGCAGGGCGGCACCGGCCACCATCAGCGAGCCCATGCGCGACAGCAATTTGCGGCGTGAGGTGGTGTCGGCGACACGGCGAGTCGAGCGCTCGAACAACAGATCCAGCAGTTTCATAAACGTCTCCCTGCCTTATCAGTGGCTATGGCCGTGGCTGTGGTCGTGATCATGGGTGTGAGGTTGGGCATTGAGGTACTGCTGCAAAGTGGCGTGCTTGAGGTGCTCGACTTCGAACAGGCTGTCCAGGTGCTCGCGGGAGTTGACCAGGCCTTTGGCGCGCAGGGTGCCGGCCTTGTCGATCAGCGCGGCGTAGGGCAGCTTGCCGATCTGGTAAGTCATGCCGACTTCCGGGCCGACCACGTAGGTGGCGTCTTCGAGCTTGTGTTCGCGGATCAGTGCTTGCTGGGCATCCATGTCGCCATCGCTGATGAACACCACGTCGAGCGTACCGGCCTGTTCCCTGGCGATGGACTTGATCGCCGGCAGCAGCGACTTGCAGATCGGGCAGGTCGGCGAGAGGAAGAACAACAGTTGCGATTTTTCACCGGCATAGCCGAAGTTCACCGGGCGGCCTTTGCGGTCGGTGGCGGTCACTTGCGGCGCGGCTTCGTTGACGGCCACGCCTTTGTCGACCATCAGTGCACCGGCCGGGGCCAGACGACCGTGCAGCACGCCAATCTGACGAACCAGGCCCATGACGACGAACGCCACGGCCACCAGCAGAACCCAGAGCAGAACGTTGGAAACAATCAAGCCTTCCATTGGATCACCTACCAATCAATTTGAGCAGAAGAGGGGAGTTCGCCAGCAAGCCATCGGCTGCGGCGTAAATGAGCAACGCGACAGCCGCCGCGGCAACCGTGACAAAACCATCGAATAGCGTCATGTCGCGGGCAATCGGCGCGACGCTGGCCAGCAGCGCCAGCACCACCAGCACGCTGTTGCGCAGCAGCAGGACCGGGCGCAGCGGTTGCGCCTGATCCGGGCCGGCACAGCCACAGTCGATGTCGCGACGACCGCGCCACAGGTTGATGCCAATGGCTGCGGCATACAGCGCCAACAGACCGGCCGCGCTCAACGCGGCCCAGCCACGGCTGACCGGCACCAGCAGCGCGAAGGCGATGGCCAGTTCCAGCAGCGGGATCAATCGGGCGACCGGGCGCGCCAGCGAATCGGGCAGCAGTTGGTAGTCCGCTAGCTGTCTGGCGAAGCGTGCCGGTGCTCGCACCTTGTGGGTCGCGGCACTGGCCAGCAACACCGCGATGGCGACGGCGCTGGCAATGATGAAGATCGGATCTGAGTGCATGGCCGAACCTCTTAGTAGCTCATGACCTGAGTCGCGGTTTTTGCGACTTTTGCCATGCTGCCGGTGTGCTGGTTGGTCTTGAGATCGAAAATCTGCAAGCCGCCTTCAACGTCGGCACCCAGCAGCAACGGTTTGTCGTCGCCGGTGGCCTGCATGCTCCACACCGGTGCCGGTGCTTCCAGGGTCGCGATCTTCTTCTGGGTCTTGAGGTCGTAGGCCCAGATGAAAGTGCTCGGGTCTTCCCACTTCATCGGTTCGTGAGCGTCATGCATCAGCACGTACAAACGATTGAGCTTCGGCGCGACCGCCATCAACTGCCAGCCGCCCGGGGCCCAACCGGACTTCTTCTCGGCATCGGTGACCAGCGACCAGCTCGGCAGGATCTTCGGCGTGT
Source organism: Pseudomonas sp. TE12234 (assembly GCF_054061835.1). Classification (NCBI taxonomy): domain Bacteria; kingdom Pseudomonadati; phylum Pseudomonadota; class Gammaproteobacteria; order Pseudomonadales; family Pseudomonadaceae; genus Pseudomonas; species Pseudomonas sp. TE12234. The sequence goes on along the minus strand of NZ_JBSSEP010000018.1, from coordinate 10,988 downwards.
CGCCGGAGAAATCCACTGCGCGCACGGTACCGGTGGTGGTGGTGAAGTAGTAGGTGTCGCCGACGTTGACCGCGCGCTCCACCAGTTTCTCCGCGTTGGGGTCGAAGAACGGCGTGCGGTTGCGCGCGGTTTCCTGGCCCTGGTCGTTGAGGGTCACCACCTGCAGGCTGCCGTCGCCGCACAGCGAGGCGAAGCGGCGCTTGCCGACCGGGTAGTTGAGTACGCAACCCGGAATCGCGATTTCCGTGGCGACGGCCTTGGTCTGGGTGTCGACCACGGTCACCGACGTCGACGGGGTGAAGTTGTAGACGTAGACAAAACGGTCATCGCCGCTGGTCTTCAGGCCGTAGCGCTGGGTCAGCGACTCGGCGCGCTTGTTCGGAATCAGCACTTCCCAGGCAGGCGACAGGGTCGAGCTGTCCCACGCCGTCAGCACATCGGTGCGGGTGCCACGGGTGCCACGGGAGTACCAGATGTCGGCGCTGTAGATCAGTTTGCCGTCATGGCTCAGGGCCGAAGGTGCGGCGAAACCGGTCGGCACCATGCCCAGTATGCGTTTCTGGTCCGGGTCGACCACGGTGATGCGGCCGGCGACGAAGCTGTCGAACTCGACATCGACGACGAACGCCCGGTGTGCTTCAGCGGGGAACGGCAAAACGGTCTGACCGATCGTGTCGGCGGGCAGGTCCGCACGGGCACTGTTCAAACCGAGTACAAGCAGGCTCAGGCCTAGCGCTGACTGTACGGAGATCCTGTTTGTTCGCATAAGGGGAACTTCCTGAATTGTTGGTAACGCGGATCGCGGGTGAGTGGGCAGATTCTGACGATTGAATAGTGCCTCGCCCGGCAACCCCGGGAATTGCCCTGCCTGCCAAGTGTTTGTGTATCTGTGCCAGTGTCACGGACGCGCCACAAAACCGGGGTATGCGATCCCCTGTGGGAAGGGGGCTTGTCGGACCGCCGCACCGCCCCGTTCGGCTTCGATGCATGCGATCCCCTGTGGCGAGGGAGCTTGCTCCCGCTCGGCTGCGCAGCAGTCGTCAACCCTGACAACTCGGTCTGTCGGGAGAAAGCCGGGGGGCCGCTTCGCGACCCAGCAGGACGGTGAGGCGGTCCGACAAGCTCCCTCGCCACAGGGGTTTGTGCGTCAGGCGAGGGGGAGGGAGAAGGTAAACACCGCGCCACAAGGCGCCTGGTTCTGCGCCCAGATGTCGCCCCGGTGCCGGCCGATGATGTTTTTGCACAGCGCCAGGCCAATGCCATTGCCGCTGACCTTGGACGAGAAGAAACCGTCGAACAGCTTTTCCTGCGCCTGGGCCTGAATCCCGCGTCCGCAGTCTTCGATGCGCACCAGCGCCATGCCCTTGTCGGCGCTGGCATGGATGCGCAGCAAACGCCGCTCCAGCGGCAGATCGGCCATCTCTTCAATCGCATTGAAAGCCAGGTTGAGGATCACCTGACCGATCAGCACCTTCTCGCAACTCACCCGTAGCGGCTCGGGCGAGGTCACGACGTCCACGCGTACCAGGCTCGGATCGGCACGCAGGCTGATGAAATATTGGGTCTCGCGCAGCAGTTCGTTGAGGTCGATCAGCTCTTCGCTCTGCTCCAGCTTGACCACGTAATCGCGCACGCTCTTGATGATCACCGAGGCATGCTCGATCTGCCGCACCGCGCTCTGCAAGCCCCAGGCGACGCCTTCGTCGGCGTCGGCGGCTTTGCCCAGGCGAATCACCGCGCCTTCGATGAAGTTGCGGGTGGCGGCCAGGGGTTGGCTCAACTCATGGGCAATCGCCACGGCCATTTCACCCATGGCGTTGTAGCGCGCCAGGTACTCGAGTTTTTGCTCGCTGACCCGCCGTGCTTCTTCGGCCTGCACCTGCTCGGTGACATCGCGGAACAACAGCAGGTGGCCGACCAGATCGTCTTCGATTTCGATAAAGCGGCAGGTCGCATCGTGCCAGCGCCACTCGCCGTCACGCCGTTGCACCTGATAGTGCACGCTGAAGGGCGCGTGGTCCGGCGTGACATTGGCCAGTTGCTGCAGCAGTCGCTGGCGCGAAGGGTCGTCGCACCAGGCCAGGAAATTCTTGCCGAGCAAGCTGTGCACGTCGCTGTTGAGCAAGTGGGCGGCAGAGTCGCTGAGAAAGCGGATGTCCCCCTCGGGCCCGAGCACCGCCACGCCTTCGGCCAGGTCCTGCATAAAGGCCTTGAGTCGGCTTTCGAAGCGCTTGAGATCGCGCTTGACCTTGTCCTCCCTGGAGATGTCGCGGAACTGCACCATCAGCACATCGCGACCTTCCAGGTGCACCAGGGTCGCCACCGCCTCGGACAGAATCTCCACCCCTTGCTTGGAGCGATAGCACCACTCGATGGCGCGCTGGCCGGTGCGGGCGGCGCCTTCGAGCCAGCGCAAACCCACCGAGCGCCGGTATTTCGGTGCGTCGCGGGTCATGTCCGGCGCCTTCAGCGGGGTCAGTTCCTCCAGGGTAAAACCCAGCGCCGCCAGGGCGGCCGCATTGGCCCAGAGAATCTCCTTGGTGTGCGCATCGTGAAGAATGATGCACAGCGGCATGGCTTCGATCAGCGCATAAAAGTCGTTCGGTTTTGGCAAATACATCACACAGCCCTTGGCGGCAGAGGGTTCTGATCGGCGAAGTCAGAAGTATGGCTTTTTATACCGTCTCGCGCCCATGGATGCGCTCAGAGGTAACCGGTGTCGGCCTAGGGGTTTTCTTTAGTCGGGGGGCTGCACGCACCAATAGTTGCGCCGGGGTGGGGTTTTTACACTGGACCGCAATGCAAGGGTGAGCACGTCGATCCCCTGTAGGAGCGAGCCTGCTCGTGATGAACCTGAAAGCGCCGCGGGGTGCCAGGTTTCCAGCGTCATCGTTGACGACCATCGCGAGCAGGCTCGCTCCTACGGAGTAGCTGTCGCCCTGCCAACAATAAGCAAAAACGGAGAAAGCCCATGCTGCGTTCAGCGGTCGCGCAACAAGACGCTCTGCCAGGCGTTGACCAGAATATCGTCGAGAGCCCTGCCTTTGCGCAGGTGCTGGAAGAAGTGCGTCAGCGTCGCAGCGAATTCGACAGCCTCTCCCACGTACCAAGGGACATGATCGAGCGCTTCAAGCAGGTGGGCATCTACCGCGCCGCCACGCCGAAATGCTACGGCGGCGACGCCCTGGCGCCGGCACTGTTCCTGCAAATGATCGAACGCATCTCCGAAGCCGACGGCTCCGCCGGCTGGGTCGCCAGTTTCGGCAGTGCAGGCGTCTACCTCGCCGCATTGCCACCAGAAACCCTGGCTGAAATCTATGCCGACAGCCCGGACCTGGTGTTCGCCGGCGGCCTGTTCCCGCTGCAACCCGCCGAGGCGGTAGAGGGCGGTTGGCAGGTCAACGGTACCTGGAAATTCGCCAGCGGCTGCAAGGGCGCAGACTTGCTCGGTGTGGGTATCGGCGCGGCAGGCGGCAAGCCGCGCACCGCCGTATTCCGTCCGGAGCAGGTCGACATCGTCGAGAACTGGGACGTGGTCGGCCTCAAAGGCACCGGCAGCCATGACCTGCGGGTGACCGACAAGCGCATTGATGAGCGCTGGACCTTCATCCGTGGCGGCGCCGCGACCATCGACGAGCCGTTGTTCCGCTACCCGTCGATTGCCTATGCCGCGCAGGTGTTGGCGGTGGTCAACCTGGGCCTGGCCCGTGCCGCCCTCGATGAAGTCAGCCGCATGGCCGGCGGCGGTGGCATCACCGGCGCTCCGAAACTGGCTGACCGCGCTTATGTACGCATCGAGATCGCCAAGGCCGAAGCCAAACTCAGCGCCGCGCGCGGTTTCTTCTACGGTGCCACCGAACAGGTTTGGCAATCGATCCTGGCCGGCAACCCGGTCACGCCCGAGCAGACCAGCCTGCTGCGCCTGTCGGCGATCCATGTTTCCCAGGCCGGGGCCGACGTGGTGCAAAGCGCCTACAGCCTGGCCGGCACCACCGCCATTTACCTGCGCCATCCGCTGCAACGCTACCTGCGCGACTCGATGGTGGTGACACAGCACGCCTTCCTCAGCGAAGGGCTGTACGACGGCGCCGGCTCGGTGTTCCTCGGCGTGCCGCCGTTCCCGGGCTACATCTGAACCCTTTTTTCAGCGCTCTCCATTTCAAGGATCAACACCCATGACCCAGACCACTCAAGAACCCTTGCGCGTCGTCTTCTGCATCGGCATCACCCAGAATTTTTTCGACCTGCCCACCGGCGAAGGCCTGAGCGTGTGGAAAGGCTTCAGCCAGATGATGGGCTCCCTGGGCGCGATGCCGGGCATCACCGTACTCGGTGCCATGGATGACGATCGCCTGATGGTCGGCCCGTCCACCACCTCGCCCTGGACCGTGTACATCATGGCCGACGTCGACTGCCACCAGTCGGTGATCGACGCCTGCAACCTGTTCCGCACCACGCCGGTCGGCGAATACAGCCTGTGGCGCTACGCCAAGGTCGAAGCGCGCATCGGTCGTCCGCTGACCATTCCCGACGCGGCCAGGGTGTAAGCCATGGACGAGGCCTTGCTGCAGCGTCTGGCGACGCTCGAAGGGGAAAGCGCGGTGCGGCGCTTGATGGCGCGCTACATGGACCTGTGCGATGTGCCGAGGGCGGTGACTCAGGTCAGCGAGTTGGCCCGGTTGTTCACGGTCGATGCGATCTGGGAAGGCGTTGGCAGCGCCACCGCGCAGATGTTTGGCCAGCACCAGGGTCGTGAAGCGGTTGCCGCATTCGTCGGCGGTTACCTGCCACCGTCGGCGCACTTCCGGCTCAACCTGCATTACCTCACCAGCGAGTCGATCTTGGTCGACGGCGGCACGGCGCAAGGGCAGTGGATCATGCAGCAGATTTCCACCTACGCCGATGGCCGCAGCGAGTTGTTCGGCACCCGGCTGAACATCGATTTCCGCTGTGTCGACGGTGTCTGGCTGATCGCGCATTTCCGTACGCAACGACTGTTCAACAGGGAGCTGAGTGCATGAGTACGTTCATCAGCGAATTCCTCCTCGGCGGCAGCGGCAAACGCGTGGCCATCAAGGATTCCATCGACATCGCCGGCCATCCGACCCGTTCGGGCAGCCGTGCGTTCGCCGATGCACCCGCCGCGACGAAAAACGCCGAGGTGGTCGACGCCATTCTCGCAGCCGGCTGGCAGATCGTCGGCAAAACCAACCTGCACGAACTGGCCTTTGGCGTCACCGGCATCAACGACTGGACCGGTACGCCGATCAACCCGCAAGCCCCTGACCGGGTGCCGGGCGGATCCTCCAGCGGTTCGGCGTCAGCGGTCGCGGCGGGCCTGGCGGACATCGCCATTGGCACCGACACCGGTGGTTCGGTGCGGGTGCCGGCGGCGTGTTGCGGGGTGGCCGGGCTCAAGCCGACTTTTGGTCGTGTCAGCCGTGTCGGTGCGCATCCGCTGGAATCGAGCCTCGATTGCGTCGGGCCGTTCGCCAGGCGCATGGACGACCTGATCGCGGCGATGCAGGTGATCTGCCCGGGCTTTGAAGCGCAGAGCTTGCCAAACGCCAGTGCAAAGGTCGCTTTCCTGGAAGTGGGCTGCGATCCGCACCTGCAAGCCAGTCTCGGTGCCGCCGCCGACCGTGCCGGATGGCGTCGCGGCAACCTTCGGCTGAGCGAATTCGAAGCCGCGTTCGCGGCCGGCCTGACTGTGATCAATTTTGAAAACTGGGCCGCGTTCGGTCATCTCACCGGCAAGGGTCTGATCGGCGCCGATGTGGAAACCCGTTTGCTGGCCGCCAGCCGCACCACTCGCGAAGAACTGGCCCATGCCGAAGCCGTGCGCACGCGCTTCACGCAACAGGTGGACGCCGCGCTGGAAGACTTTGCAGTGCTGTTGTTGCCAACGCTGCCGACCTTGCCGCCGACCCTCGGCGAAGCCCGCGCCGGCAGCAAGGCCGTGGCCGGCATGACGCCGCTGGTACGGCCTTTCAACCTCAGTGGCCATCCGGCGCTGACGGTGCCGGTGGAACTCGATTGCGGCGGGCTGAAAGTCGGCCTGCAAATCATTGGCCGCAAAGGTCAGGACGAACTCGTCTGCGCCTTCGGTGCGCAACTGCAAGCCTCTACCAATCAATCATAAAAAGAAGCCATGAGGAGAACCGCATGAGCACTCATGAATACCGGCTGATCGCATCGACGAAAAGCCCGGAAGATCTGGTCCAGCACGACCGCGTCGATGTCTCGCTGTACAACGACCCGGCGCTGTTCGAAGCCGAGCTGGAGAAGATTTTCTACCGCACCTGGGTGTGGGTCGCCCATGAAAGCGAAGTGCGCAACGCCGGTGACTTCAAGACCGCCACCATCGGCCGTCGCCCGGTGATTGTCGTGCGCGACAAGAAAAACACCATCAACGTGCTGGAAAACCGTTGCCGGCATCGCGGCGCCACCGTGTGCGAGAAGCACAAGGGCAACGCCACCGGTTTCACCTGCCCGTACCACAGCTGGTCCTACGGCCTGGATGGCAAGCTGCGTGCGCTGCCGTATCCGGATGGTTATGAAGGCATCCTGGAAAAATCCGAACTGCCGCTGACTCTCCTGCGCGTCGAGAGCTACGCCGGCATGATCTTCGCCAGCTACAACGACGAGATCGAACCGCTGGAAGACTTCCTCGGTGGCGCCAAACACTGGATGGACCTGTTCATGAAGCAGGGCGCCGGTTACCCGATCAAGACCCAGGGCGAGCACAAGTTCAGCTTCAAGGGCAACTGGAAGATCCAGCTGGAAAACACCACCGACGGCTATCACTTCCCGATCGTGCACAAGTCGTTCATGTCCTCGGTGGATGAAGAAACCTCGGAAATGCTCTCGTTCATGACCGATGAGCAAGCCGTCACCCACTCCCTGGGCAACGGTCACAGCGTGATGGTGATGGTGCCGGAGCACGTCGACCTCGATCACGACGACGGCACCGAGCAATTGCAGGAGCGTTTCGCCCACGTCACCGAAGAACTGTCGAAAACCCTGCCGCCCGAGCAGGTACGTCGCATCGTGCGCTCGCTGCACGGCGCCGGGTTCAACCTGAACCTGTTCCCCAACGTGGCGATGTCGATGTCGTTTTTCCGCGTGCTGCGCCCGGTGTCGGTGACGGAAACCGAGATCCGCCACGTCGCCCTCGGCATGGACGGCGGCCCGGAAATCGCCAACCGCGAACGCATGCGTATCCATGAACACTTCCAGGGCCCGTTCGGTTTCGGCAGCCCCGACGATGCCGAGGCCTGGGACCGCGTGCAGCGCGGCTCGTATGCCGGCGTCGACGCGCCGATCCTGGTCAACCGCGGCCTCAATCGCGAAATCACCGCTGAAAACGGCGACAAAGTCAGCCACGCCACCGACGAGGGCGGGATGCGCGGTGCCTACGACATGTGGAAAAGGATGATGAGCCAATGAGCAATCACGACACCCTGAACGGTTTTTCCGGCCCGCTGGCCCAGGCCATAGAATTCATCTGGCGCGAGGCCGAACTGCTCGACCACAAACACTATGCCGAGTGGGCGACCTTGTGGAGCGAAAGCGGCAAGTACATCGTGCCGATCGACCCTGACACCGAGGACTTCGAAGCGACCCTCAACTACGCCTACGACGATGCGCGCATGCGTGACTTGCGCATCGAACGCCTGACCGCCGGCTACTCGCCGTCGGCGGTGGACGCGGCAAAAACCATCCGCACGGTCTCGCGTTTCCGTCTGGTGGAAGCGGCCGGCGACATCGTCGAAGTCAACTCGGCGCAGTTGCTGTACGCCTACAAGCGCGGTGTGCACACGCCGTTCGTGGCCGACCTGAATCACCGTATCCGTTTCACCGATGGCGTGCCGACCCTGGAGCGCAAAGTGGTGCGGCTGATCAACTCCACCGACAGCCTGAGCGCGCTCGGCTTCCTTTTGTGAGGGCAACAGCATGAGTCGAGTAGCCCTTGTAACGGGTGCCTCGCGCGGACTGGGCGAATGCATCGCCCGCCGTCTGCATGGGGCGGGGTATCGTGTCGCGCTCGCCGATGTGCGCCTCGACGGCGTGCAGCAACTGGCCGCCGAGCTGGACGGCAGCGGCGCCACGGCCGTAGCCATCGAACTGGACGTGCGCAGCAAGGCGGATTTTCAGCGGGCCCGTGACCTGCTCGCCGAGCGTTGGGGCGGCACCGACATTCTGGTGAACAACGCTGGCGTGTCGAAAGTCGCGGCGCTGATGGACATCACGCCGGATGAGTTCGACGAGTCGATGGCGATCAACCTGCGCGGCACTTTCGTGGCCTGCCAGGTATTCGGTGCGCATTTCGCCCAGCGTGGCTTTGGCCGCATCGTCAACATCGCCAGCCTCGCCGGGCAGAACGGCGGCACGGCCACCGGCGCGCACTATGCGGCGGCCAAGGGGGGCGTGGCGACGCTGACCAAGGTCTTCGCCCGCGAACTGGCACCGCAAGGGGTGACGGTCAACAGCATCTCGCCCGGTCCCCTGGACTTGCCGGTGGTGCGCGAAACCGTGGCCCCGGAGCGCCTGGAACAGATCCTGAAAATGATCCCGGCCGGCACCCTCGGCGACCCTGCGTACATCGCCGACAGCGTCCTGCTGTTGATCGCCGATCACGCAACGTCGGTAACCGGCGCGTGCTGGGACATCAATGGTGGCCTGTTCATGCGTTAAGCAGCAGAAAAATGCCTCCCTGTAGGGGCGAGCTTGCTCCTACAGGGGGGATCGGCCCAAGCCGCAGTGTTAAATCAAAACAACAGAATTCAGGTGACCCAATGATGAAGGTGAAGATCGAAAGGATCGTCGACGAAGCGCTGGATATCCGTTCCTTTCGCCTCGTGCGCAGTGACGGCCAGCCGCTCGACACCTATGAGCCGGGTGCCCACGTCGACCTGACCGGGCCGACCGGGGTGACCCGCCAGTATTCCCTGTGCAGTCCGCCGCAGGACCGCCGTGCCTACCTGGTGGCGGTGAAGAAAGAGCCGCAATCGCGCGGGGGTTCGCTGGCGCTGCACGAACAGGTCGAAGAGGGCATGGAGCTGGAGATGGGCGCGCCGCGCAACCTGTTCCGTCTCGACCCGGGCGCCACCGAGCATGTGTTGTTCGCCGCCGGAATCGGCGTCACGCCGCTGCTGAGCATGGCCTATCGGCTGGCGGAAAGCGGCCAGCCATACCGCCTGCATTACTTCGCCCGTTCGGCGCAGTACGCGGCGTTCAGCGAATTGCTGGCGACGAATTTTGCCGACCACGTGGAATTCCACTATGGCGTCGAACCAGCGGATCTGGACGCCGCACTGAGCGAGTGCCTGGACCGCGCCGGCAATGCCGCCCATGTCTACACCTGTGGCCCGGCGCCGTTCATGAACAAAGTGGTGGAAGTGGCGGCGCGCAGCCGTGCGGATGACGCCATTCACCTGGAGCACTTCGCGGCGGACCCGGCAGCCAACAGCGCCCCGGCCGGCAGCTTCGAAGTGGAACTGGCCAGCTCCGGGGTGGTGCTGCAAGTACCGGCCAATACCAGCCTGGTCGATGTGTTGCAGGCCCATGGTTGCGACATCGACACCGAGTGCCGCGAAGGCCTCTGCGGCACCTGCATCGTCGACGTGCTCGACGGCGTGCCGGAGCACCGTGACAACTGCCTGTCGAACAAGGAAAAGGCTTCCAACCAGCAGATTTGCGCCTGCGTTTCCCGGGCACTTTCCGCTCGTCTGGTATTGGACATCTAAGCGCTTTCTTCACTGGAAAGCAGACGCCGGAGCTTGTTGAATGGCGCCCGGCGACCTTCGAGGGAGGCGAGGGCAGGAAGACGAAACAGGTTCACCGAGCCGCTCGACGAAGCAGCCGGCAATAACAACAAAAACGTGAGGCTTTGCGGACATGACTACAGCATCGGCGGTGCGAAATGGGGCGTTCGAAAGTTGGTTGAGCCAGGTGAACCAGGCCTGTGGGCGTTTCGATGCCCGCGCGCTGGACACCGATTTTTATGGCGAGCTGGCGGAGTTTCGCAGCGGTGCGATCAAGCTCAGCGTCGTCGACATGGCGCACGTGCACCTGTATCGCACCAGCAAGGATGTCAGTCTCAGCAGCGACGGGCACTATTACGCAGTGTTCCAGATGCGTGGCAGCTCGCAGCTGGAGCAGGGCGACAACCGCGCGCAACTGGGCTACGGCGACATCGCCCTGATCGACGCCTGCCGTCCGAGCGACATGACCTACAACGAGGACTCCCGACAGCTATCGCTGATCCTGCCGCGTCAGGTGGTTGAGCGCGGCTCGCACTTCACGGCGGTCAATTGCGCCACGCGCATCGCCGCCAACAATCCCCTGGCCGCGATGGCCAACAAGCTGGTACTGGAGACCCGCCAGCAGGAAGGGCTGGACATGCAGGAAAGCGAAGCCGTACTCGACGCCCTGGCCAGCCTGCTGCTGCCGGGGATCAGCGCCCGTGACAGCGGCAGCGATGCCCATGAGCGGCAGTTTCGCAAGATCATCGCCTTTATCGACCAGCACATCAGCGACGAAGAACTCTGTCCGGAACTGATTGCCCGTGAGGTGGGCGTTTCGGTGCGCGGCCTGTACCGCATGTTCTCCAAGCGCGGCCTGGTGGTGGCGCAGTACATCAAGCACCGACGCCTGGACTTCTGCGCGGAAAACCTGCGTCGCAGTGATGTCGATCAGAAACTGTCGGCACTGTGTTACGCCTGGGGCTTCTCCGACTCCAGCTACTTTTCCTCGGCCTTCAAATCCCGCTTCGGCGTGTCGCCGGGGGCTTATCGCAAGCGGTATAGCCAGAACTGACATCCGCCATTGCTGTTGCATGGTCCGACCCCATCGCGAGCAGGCTCGCTCCCACATTTTCTTTGTGGTCACAAATGCCCTGTGGGAGCTGGCTTGCCAGCGATGGCGGTGTGTCAGGCGCCATTGATGTTGGATGGTCCGACCCCATCGCGAGCAGGCTCGCTCCC